>NZ_BAAAQA010000024.1:0-32675 GCF_039531425.1 Kocuria atrinae | reverse complement strand
CACGGCTGGGCAGGCCGAAACCACCCATGACACACCCGAGCCATACACACATTTTGGCCTTTAACCCCCGAGCGCGCCCACTCGGGCGGCAATCGCACGGGTACGAGAAAACCCCGGGGAACCTGATCAGGTTCCCCGGGGTTTTCTTCCGTTCGGAGCCACCTGCCGGAATCGAACCGGCGACCTATTCTTTACGAGGGAATTGCTCTACCGACTGAGCTAAGGTGGCGCAGCAGAACCGAGCACGGTTCAGATGCACCCAAGACAGTAGCAGACAACCCCGCGCAGGCCCCAATCGGCGGGGTTTTCCCGTGCTCAGGAGTTGGCGTAACGGTTCTCCGCGGGCGGCAGGCCCAGGCGCTCGCGCAGCGTGGATTCTTCATCCGCTGACACTTCAGCGCCCACCAGTTCCGGGACCACCCCTGCGGCAGCGCGCACGGCCAGTTCCACATCGTGGGGGCCGGTCTCCAGGACCACGCCGCTTACCCCGACCTGAACCCATCGCCCCACGATCTCCGGATCGAGAGTGTCTGAATCCGCGTCGATCACGGCGAACACGCGTGCCCCCGGGTTCCAGTCGAGAACCTTGACGGCTTCAAGTCCAACGGTCTCTGCTGGGAGCAGCACCACATCTGCCTGCTCGACGGTGGGACGCAAGGCCTCCAAGGGAGCCTCGGTCGTGCGTTCCACGAAGACCGGGAGGTGTCCCTGTGTGGGCCGCGGAACGATCGAGGGCCCCTTGACGGTGAACTCTTCACCCGCGGAATCCGTTCCGCTGAAGTCCACGTAATGCAGCTTGGCGCGGTCCACGAAACGACCGGTGGCCTGGTCACGGATCTCAGCGTCCGCCTCCCACGAGTCCCACAACCTGCGAACCACGTCGATGACGTCCGCGGTTTCTGCCCAGGCCGCCTGCGCGGACGGGGTGTCGCGTCGACCAACGTTGGCGGCGGCGTCGGCACCCAACGACGGCGCGAACAAGACTCCCGCGCGACCGTGAGTGGCCCAGTCCAATGAGGCGCTCTCGGTGCCCATGAGGAACGGCTCGGTGTGAGTCGTGCGCAGAGTGGGCACGACAGCGACGCTCGAGGTCTGCGGGCCCAACCATGCGGAGGTCTGCAGCGCGGACAGGCGACCCGCGGCAGGCCCGGTAGTGCTCGCGGCGTCCAAATCGTCGTCGAGCAGGACAAAAGCGGCGCCGGCGGTCTCTGCATCCAGGGCTGCCTGACGAACGGCGGCACCCGAGAAGTACTCGGCGGGATCAAGTCGGTCGACCCCCGGACGAGGCGTGATGCGGGCGGCGATCACGAAGGGTGTGGTACTCATGTCAGGCCTCCTGACCGTTGGTTGCTGCGGCGCGGGCGTCGGTGCGTGCCTGCGACCATTCGGTGGCTGGGCGGTACTGGCCGAGCTCCATAGTGGCGCGCAGGGTGGGGTCCTCACCCGGGTAGGAATCGGGGTACACGCCCATCTCCTGCAAGCGGGGAATCACCGAATCCACGAACTCGTCCAGGCCACCCGGAACCACGGTGGGGATCAGGATGAAACCGTCCGCGGCGCGTTCCTGGATGTACTGGTTCATCTTCTGCGCCACGGTGTCGGCCGAACCGACGAACGCGAACCGCGGAGATTCCCGCACCACCAGATCACGGATCGACAGGTTTTCCGCTTGAGCAATCTCGCGCCAGCGCCGGGCAGTGGCCACCGGGTCCTTGACGTGCTTGACGCGCCCCTGGGAGACCTCTGGGCCGTCCAACACGGGGTCGAAATCGGGGAGCGGGCCGTCCGGATCGAACGAGGACAGGTCCGTGTTCCACACGCGTTCCAAGGTCGCGATCGCCGTGGCACCGGAATGCTGCGCGTAGGCCTGCTCGCGGGCGCGTTCGGCGGCGTCGGCATCCGTGTCACCCAGGACGTAGGAGACACCGGGGTAGATGCGCAGATCGTCCTCGGCGCGGCCGTACTTGGCCAGGCGGCCCTTGGTGTCCCTGTAGAAGGCTTTGCCGTCCTCGAGTTCTGAATGACGCGTGAAGATGACGTCGGCAGAACCAGCGGCGAACTCGCGACCCGAATCCGAATCGCCCGCTTGGAAGATCACGGGATGAACCTGCGGGCTGCGGGGTACATCGAAGCGACCGGAGATGTCGAAGAACTCGCTGCGGTGCTCGTACGCACCGGCCATTTCGTCCGCATCCTGTGGCGAACCGGGCCAGGATTCCCAGAGCTTTCGGGCTGCGTCGATGAAGTCCTCAGCGCGTTCATAACGCTGGGGGTAGGGGAGGTAGCCGCCGCGTCGGAAGTTCTCGCCGGTGAAGGCGTCGGGGCTGGTCACTACGTTCCACGCGGCACGGCCACCCGAGAGGTGGTCCAGGGTCGCGAACTGGCGCGCCAGCTCGTACGGTTCATGGAAAGTGGCGGTCAGGGTGCCGGCCAGGCCGATCCGTTCGGTGGCTCCGGCCACCGCCGACAGCACCGTGAGGGTATCGGGGCGGCCCATGACGTCCAGGTCATACACCTTGCCGTTCATTTCGCGCAGGCGTAGGCCCTCGGCCAGGAACAGAAAGTCCATGAGGCCGCGCTCCGCGGTCTGCGCCATGTGAATGAAAGAATCTACCGCGATATGACTACCGCTGCGCGGATCCGACCAGATCGTGGTGTTGTTGACGCCCGGAAAATGCGCCGCCAGGTGAACTCTGCGCGGTGAGCTGTTCATGACCTACCCTCTAGTCGACTGCGGTCCCGGGCACGGTCGAGCGGCCGGGCACTCTCCCGTCCATGGTGCCGCTGTCGGCCCGGGGGATTCCAACCGGCTGTCTTGATTCTTCACACGCTGTCACACGGCGTCACATGGACCTGCGATCCCAGGGCAGGCGGGGATAGCGTGACGAGTACTGTCCGCAGTGCCCGTCGTCAGGGCGCGCACGCAACGTCCTGGAGGTCACCGGTGGACTCACGCAGCGTTACGTTCGTGGGCGGGGGGCCGCGCGCGGCCATGGTTATCGAGCGGATCACCGCCAATTACCCGCACGACGCCGCGGTGCTCACCGTCCACGTGGTGGAACCGTTCGAGCCCGGCGCGGGCCGGATCTGGCGTTACGACCAGTCACCCCTGCTCAAATTGAACTCCATGGCGCAGGACATCACCATGTTCACGGATGCTTCAGTGGAATGCGAGGGCCCCGTTCGGGAAGGTCCCACCCTCCTGGACTGGTGCCGGGCGGTCGTGAGTGGTGAGATCACCGACCACCGAATCACCGACCCGGAGGTAATGGCCCAGGTGCGGGAATTGGGCCCGGAAAGTTTTCCCACCAGACAACTGCAATCGTTTTATCTGGGGTGGTTCTACCGTGTGACCGCAGAACAAGCGGCGGAGAACATGCGCGTAGAAACCCACCGGGGCACGGTCACCTCGGTCACGGACTCAGAGCACGGCCACCGGGTGGAACTCGACTCGGGTGAAATCATCACCACGGATGCCGTTGTCTACACCGTGGGCCACACGGACAGCATGGGTTCCAACACCCAGCTGATCCGTGAACGCACGGCGACTGCCCGCGGCGGCTTCTACGCCCCACCGGCTTACACGAACGACGTCGATTACTCCGCGGTCCGCCCAGGGGACCGCGTGATCGTGACCGGCATGGGACTGGCCTTCATCGACCTCATGGTGTTGTTGTACGAGGGCCGCGGGGGTCGATTCGAAACCACGGGAGAGCGAGTGGACGGCAAACCCCGCGAGGGAATTCGCGACGGCGGTCCGCTCACCTACGTTGCGTGCGGCCAAGAACCCCATGTCTTCGTGGGGTCCCGGCGTGGCGTTCCCTATCACAGCAAGATCACATCGGTGCTCTCAGCGGACCCCGAACCCCTGCGGTTCATCACCCCGGACACCGTCAGCCACTTATTGGAACAGCACAGCACCCTCAATTTCCACGAGCACTTGTGGCCGCTCATCAATCAAGAGCTCGGCTACCACGTGTATCGCGAGCTGATCGTGGGGCATCCCGAGCGCGCCCGCATGAGCTGGGAGGAATTTGCCCCGGCTTACCGAGCGGCCCGCTGGGGGAGTAACGAGCTGCAGCAATTGGTGAGGAAAGCGATCCCGGATTCCCGATACCGGGTGGACCTGGCCTCGATCGACCGGCCCTTCGACGACATGTTCTTCGAGGACACCCAGCAGGTCCAGGACGCCCTGGTGCGTTACATCGAACGCGACCTCACCCTACGGACGCATCCTGACCACTCCGAGACGCAGGCCCTTTTCCTGGCGCTGTTGCGCACGTACATGGAGATCGGGCGGTTGGTGCCGTTGGAGCACTTGGACGACGAGTCGCAGCGGCTTGTGCCGGGCTGGTGGCACGGATTCTTCAGTTTTGTGGATTCCGGTCCGCCGGCCCACCGTTTGCAAGAACTGTTGGCCCTGCATCGAGCAGGTTTCATCACGTTCCTAGGCCCCGATCTCGAGGTCACGGCCGCTCACCAGGACGCTCCCGAAGGGACACCGGCGTTCCGTGCGCGCTCGCGGGCCGGCGGTGCAGATGTGTCCGCGAACAGCTGGATCGAAGCACGGCTACCGGCGCCCACCGTGGTGTCATCGGCAGACCCGGCACTGCACCACGTGCACTCGAGTGGAACCGGAGTCGAGCAGAACTTCGAAACCGAGGACGGCGCCACCGTCAGCACCGGAAAACTCGTGGTGGAATCCGACGGCCACGTGGTGGATCGCGCCGGCGATGTGCGCCCCACCGTGTTTGCGGCCGGCCACTTCACCTCGGCATGGAACGTGGGGGCTTTTGCGCGTCCGAATTCCAACTCCGCCCCGTTCCGGCAGTGTGACGGTCTGGCCCGGACGGTACTGACCGCGCTGGGGCTACCGGTGGTTCCAGCCACGTAATCTCGATGCAACTCCCGCGCGTCCGGGTGCAGGATCCGGGCACACGGGGTCGAGTCCTCAGCGCTGACACCGAACCAGCGACCCGGGCGACGTCGCTATGCGCTACCGCACGTGGCGCCCTCGTCAGGTACCGCGCCCGAGACCAGGTAGGTATCCACGGCGTCCTTGATGCACGAGTCACCGGAGACGTAGGCGGTGTGGCCCCAGCCGTCGTTGGTCAGGAGCCGAGCATTGCCGAGCTTGTCGACCAGCGCCTCGGACCAGGCATACGGAGTGGCCGGATCATGGGTGGTGCCCACCACGAGTAGTGGCTGATCGGTGTCCGCAGCGTAGGAGTCGAGCGGCTCCACGGGCTCGTCCGGCCAGCCCTGGCATGCGGCGTCACCGTAGCTGAGGTAGGGACCGAACGTGGGGGCTTCTTGCTCCATGGTGTCCGCGGCCTGCGCCATGTCCTGCTCCGAGACATCGCGCGAAACCGTGTCCAGGCAGTTCACCGCGGTGAACGCTTCGGACACGTTGGACGTGTACTCGCCCGAGGATGTGCGGCCGTGGTTGGAATCCGAGTAGCCCATGAACTCGTCGAAGTTACCATCCAGGGCCTTCTCGAGGGCGGAGTTCAGTTGCGGGTAGGACGCCGTGGAGTACAGCGGCACCAGGATGCCTTCCACCGCATTGACCGGGGTGATGCGGCGGCCGTCGGACACGGTGATCTCATCCTCGGCGACCTTGGCGAGCAGATCTTGAATCTTTTGCATACCCGCGTCCACACCGTCGTTGCCGACCACGCAACGATTATTGGTTTCCTGACAGTCCTCGACCCAGTGCCGCAGGTTCTCCTCGAAGCCCTTGGCCTGATCCAGGGTCACGGCGCGTTCGTCCATGGTGGGGTCCACGCCGCCGTCCAGCACGAAACGGCCGGTGCGCTGGGGGAACAGGCTCGCGTACGTGGCGCCAATTTCGGTCCCGTAGGAGAACCCCAGGTAGTGGGTCGCCGGTTGGTCGAAGACCGCGCGCATCACGTCCAAGTCCTTGGCCACGGACTGCGTGTCCATGTGCGAGACCACCGGGGACGACTTCGCTTTGCACTTGCTCCCGATCTCCGCATAGGTGGCACGCATGTCCTCCACCGTTTCGGACTGGGGATCGAACGCGGGTTCGGCCCGCCACTCGTCCATCTCCTGATCGGTCAGACACTCTATGCCGTCCGAGCGGTCCACGCCGCGGGGGTCGAAGCCCACGATGTCGTAATTGTCCCGCACCGATGCGGAGGCGAAGAACCCGGCGGACAACATCATGTCCACGCCCGATCCGCCCGGCCCCCCGGGGTTCAGGAACAGGGTTCCCTGGGGATCGTCCTCCGAAGACGACAAGCGAGAAACCTCCACGAACGTGTCTCCGGCGCCCGGGTTCGCATAATCCACCGGCACCTTAACCTGAGCGCAGTCGAGGTTCTCAGCGGCGTCCTGGTCCTCGGCCGGGTATTCGCACTCGCCCCACGAGAGATCCTGGGTGTAATAGTCGGCTAGTGCCGGATCGGTGCCCGCGGTGACGTTTGAGTCAGCCTCGGAAGTCGCCGTAGGCTCGGAGTCCTGGCCCGTCTGAGGGCTGCAAGCGGTCAGGGTCAGGACTGCAATGGCCACGGAAGCGGCCACCGAACGGGCCGTGCGAGTACGAGTCACGAGTTTCCTTTCGGCGCCGCTCAGATGAGCGAGACCATCATCGCTTCGAAGGCCAGCTGCGCACTGACGTTGGTGCGGATCCGGTCCCTGGTCTCACTGATCACGTCGATGCGCTCCAGGGTCTGCTCCGCGCTGCTGTTGCCGGCGTAGTCGTGGATGTCCCCGCTCAGGTGCTGGTTGATCAGCTCGGTCCCGGTGTGGAGCTGGACGCTGAGCACGTCACGGTAGAACGTGGTGAGGTCGATCAGGAATCGATCCAGGGTGTCTGTTTGGATCCGGCGGGAACGCCGCTTCTGATCGGCCTCGAGCCGGTTGAGGGCACCGCGGATAGCGGGCGGCATCCGGCCGGATTCCGGGGCACCGAGCGCCACGAGAAGTTGCGCACGTTCTTCGTCGTTGCGGGTCTCCGCATTTGCCGCTGATTCGTCCACCGCCAACCGGTGCAGTCGGTCTGCCGCACGAACGGCCTGGGTCACGCCCCGCATGTTCAGGGGCAGGGACACGACTTCTTGGCGGCGCGTGCGGGCATCGTCGTAGAGGGCCAGACGGGTCGCGATCCCCACGTGGCACTGGGCCAGCCGCGCGCACTCGATGGCGCGTTCCTGGCTCACGCCGTGCCTGCTGACCAGTAGTTGCGCCACGTCCTGGGCGGAGGGGACCTTCAAGGTGACGGGACGGCAGCGTGAGCGGATGGTGACCAGGACATCCATGGGGGAGGGCGCGCACAACAACCAGATGGTGTGCGGCGGCGGTTCTTCAATGGCCTTGAGCATCACGTTGGACGTGCGCTCTGTCATCCGGTCCGCATCTTCAACAATCATCACGCGCCACTGACCCACGGACGGCCGGTCCTGGGCCTTGACCACGAGCTCTCTGGCTTCATCGATGCTGATCTGAGGGTTCTCGGTCACGAAATGCATGACGTCAGCGTGCGAGCCCGCAAAGGCAGTGCGGCACGAATGACACTCACCGCAGCCGGTCCCGTGCTCGCAGAGCAGTGCCGCGGCCAGGGCTCGCGCGGCGGTGGAGCGCCCGGAACCCGGAGGGCCGGTGAACAGCCACGCGTGGGTGGGGTTGTTGTCACGGGCCGCGCGTTCGAGCTGCTCCACCACGTGATGTTGGCCCACGAGCTGATCCCACACGGTCATGAGAGCACCTCCGCGAGACGGTCGAGAATTTTGTCGGTGACCACTTCGATGGGCTGATCCGCGGCGAGCACCAGGTACCGTTCCGGAGCGGCGGCCGCCAGATCTCGGAACGCCTGATTGACCACCGTGTGGAAGTCTCGGTCTTCACCCTCCATGCGGTCGGCTGCCAGGCCACGGTCGGTGCGGCGGCTTTCTGCCACGGAGGTGTCCACGTCCAGCAGAACGGTGAGGTCCGGGGTCAGACCGCGCAACGCCCACTCGTTGAGTTCTTGCACGTGCTCCAATCCCAGCCCGCGGGCTGCGCCCTGATAGGCCACGGAGGAGTCCACAAAGCGATCGGAAATCACCACTTCTCCGCGTTCGATGGCGGGGCGGATGAAGCGGTTGACGTGATCAGCGCGGGCGGAAGCGAACAACAATGCCTCCGTGTCCGCGTCCACCGGGGCATGGGCGGGGTCAAGCACCAGCCCGCGCACGGACTCGGCCAGGGGAGTACCCCCGGGCTCACGCGTGCGCTTCACGGTGCGACCCTGGAATTCGAGGGCGCGCGCCACCGCTTGGACCTGGGTGGATTTCCCGGCCCCGTCCCCTCCTTCGAAGACGATCAGTGCACCGCGCGCAGTCTCATTCACGCGCTCAACTGTACCGAGCATGACCGACAGGCTGTTCGCTGAACTCCCTGGGTGCAGTGCGAGTCCCACGGTGCTCGCCCATTACCCTGGAAGCATGCGTAAAGACACCGTGGTCGTCTCCGGCGGCCGTCCCGCCCACGAGCACGACGCTCCCGTGAACCCGTCCGTTGTCCTCACCTCCACTTACCGAGGTGCCGGTGACCTGAATGATCGTGACCGCACGTACGCGCGGTTCACCAATCCCACGTGGGAGGCGTTCGAAGAGGTCCTTGCCGATCTCGAGGAGGCCCCTGTTCCGGCGCTTTCTTACGCCTCCGGAATGGCCGCGGTCGCTTCCGTTCTGACCCTCGTCCCCGTGGGCGGAACGCTGGTCATGCCGCAGCACTGTTACCAGGGCACCCTCCAATTGGCGCACCGTCTCGAGGAGCGTGGGATTTTCGCCGTGCGCACCGTGGACGTCGCAGACACGGAAGCCACGATCGCCGCCATCCAGGGCGCGGACGTCCTCTGGCTGGAAAGCCCCACCAACCCCATGCTCGAGGTTGCTGATCTGCCCGCAGTTCTCGCTGCCGCCCGCGAGGCCGGAGTGCTCTCGTGCGTGGACAACACATTCGCTACGCCGTTGCTGCAGCGCCCGCTCACACTCGGCGCGGATCTCGTGGTGCACTCGGTGACCAAGTACCTGGCCGGCCACTCGGACGTCGTTCTGGGCGCCGTGGTCTGCTCCACCCCTGAATTGCGCGCGAACCTTAAGAAACAGCGCTCGCTCGAGGGCGCCATTCCCGGACCCTTCGAGGCCTGGCTCGCTCTGCGCGGTGTGCGGACTCTGTCCGTACGGCTCGAGCGTTCGATGGCCAGTGCTGCGGAACTAGCCCGTCGCCTCAGCGAACACCCGGGCGTTGCGGAAGTCCGTTACCCGGGACTTCCCGGGGACCCCGGCCATGAGCGCGCCGCGGCGCAGATGGACGGCGGTTTCGGCTCGATCATTTCGGTCGTCCCGCACGCCGACGTCGCCGCGACCCAGTCGCTCGTGGAAAGCCTGAGCGTGTGGACCCCGGCCACATCTCTGGGAGGCGTCGAATCCCTGGTGGAGCGCCGTCGTCGTCACCACGACGAACCGGACACCGTGCCGGACACGCTGTTGCGGCTGTCCGTGGGAATTGAGAATGTGGATGACTTGTGGGAGGACCTGAAAGCGGGTCTGGACGAACTGGCAGATCGGTAGACTGAACAACGTGACATCAATCCCCTGGGCCATTGCACTGGCCAGCTACCTGGACTATGCCATCACACTGGTGGTGGCCGCACTGAGCCTCATGGCCGTGCTGGACTGCGTGCGCCGTTCCGCGCCGCAATTCGAGCGCGCCTGGAAACGGACCAAGACCTTCTGGCTTGCGTTGACCGCCGGTGCCGCTGTGGTGAGCGTCCTGAGCGCCGTGTTCTCCACGATGTCGTTGTTCAGCACCGGTTACCCGGGCGCGGGGTCATTGATCCTGATGCTGATCGCCGCCACCATCGCGGGTGTCTACCTGGCGGATGTGAAGCCCGCGGTTTCCAGCGAATCCGGCAACCCCGGTTACTGGTAGGTCTCTCCAGCCGGAGCGCTTCATGGCGGTGACACATGCGTATAACGCGTGCCAACGAGTGATCCGGGTGGGAGAATGAGGGTATGGCTAATGATTCAGCAACGTACAAACTCGTCCTCCTGCGCCACGGGCAGTCGGAATGGAACGAGAAGAACCTGTTCACCGGCTGGGTGGACGTGCCGCTGACCGAGAAGGGCATAGCGGAGGCCAAGCGCGGCGGTGAATTGATCAAGGACAATGACCTCGCACCGGATGTCCTCCACACCTCCCTGTTGCGCCGGGCAATCAACACGGCCAACATCGCACTCGACGCAGCCGACCGCCACTGGATCCCCGTCAAGCGTTCATGGCGCCTGAATGAACGCCACTACGGCGACCTGCAGGGCAAGGACAAGTCGCAGGTACGCGATCAGTACGGTGAAGAACAGTTCATGGTGTGGCGTCGTTCCTACGACACCCCGCCGCCCGCCCTGGACGATTCCTCCGAGTTCTCGCAGGCTGATGACCCCCGCTACGCGGACGTGGCGGACCTGCCCCGCACCGAATGCCTCAAGGACGTGCTCGAGCGCTTCCTGCCGTACTGGGAAGAGCAGATCGTGCCGGATCTGAAGTCCGGTAAGACCGTGCTCGTGGCCGCTCACGGTAACTCGCTGCGCGCGCTGGTCAAGCACTTGGACGACATCTCGGACGAGGACATCGCGGGACTGAACATCCCCACCGGTATTCCGCTGTACTTCGAGCTGGACCAGAACCTCAAGCCGGTGACCGTTGGTGGTACCTACCTGGACCCCGAGGCCGCTGCCGAATCGATTAAGGCCGTCGCAAACCAGGGCAAGAAGTAACCTCGGTCCATACGGCATGAAAAGCGCCCCACCACGAATGTGGTGGGGCGCTTTTGCTTGGATCGTGACGCGTTCCGGCAGTTCCGGGCTGTGCGTGTGGGCGCAGCCCCGCTACCGGGGAGCCGTTTATTCTCCCGTGTCGGAACCGATATGGCCGTGACCGGTCGGGTGGGTCTCCGAGATGGGAGCCCAGTCGCCGGTGACCAGGTAGGCGACCTTGCGGGCCACCGAAACACTGTGATCGCCGATGCGCTCGAGGTAGCGCGACGCCAGAGTGACGTCCACGGCGGTGGGGACCGAAGAATCCCAATTGGGATCCGCCAGAATGTCGAAGACCTGCTGGTGTTTCTGGTTCAGCTCGGACTTGAGGGCGTAGATCTCGTCGGCGACCGTCATATCGCGGTCTTCGAGAACGGAGATCACACGTTCCAGCAGTTTGAGGTCGAGATCGAACATGGCTGCGAAGTGGTCGTTCAGCGCCTCGGGGAGCACGGGCTCCGGGAAACGCATGCGTGCCAACTGAGCGAGATGGCGGGCCAGATCTCCCATGCGCTCGAGCGAGGCGCTCATGCGGAGGGCGCCCACGATCATGCGCAGATCAGACGCGACGGGGGACTGCAGAGCCAGGATGTCGATGGCTCGTTCGTCCAAGTCGTTCTGGAGGAAGTCGATTCGGGCGTCGTTGGAGATGACCTCTTCGGCCACCTGCACGTCGGCGTCGAGGAAGGCGACCTTGGAGCTCTTCAGTGCCTGCTGCACAAGAGTGGCGATCTGAATCAGCTCTTCACCTACCTGGTGAAGTTCAGCCTGGAAAACCTTGCGCACAGAGGGCGTCCTTTCGTTCAGAGCATTCGTTGGTCACGTAGCTTACGCGATATTGGTGTCCAGCCGTCAGCTGAGACGCGGGGGTGCGGTACTTGCGCACGAGCGCTCTCACACTGGCAGGGGAGAATGAACGCCAACTCATGTGCAGATGAACGTTGGTTGAACCCGGCGCGGAACCGTCTGGTTGCGCACGAACCACCGGTGCCAGCCGTCTAAGCTGGGCAGAGTGAGCATGACCTCGGTTGCCCTTCTTGCGGGCTTTGTCGGTTTCCTGCTCGGCATCAGTGGACTGATCGCCGTGCGGGTCAGCCAGCGACGCCGCCGTTCAGCAGTGACCGTCGAGGAACCCACCTTGCCGGAGGGCACAGCGGAGATTCTCGCGGCTCTCGGCCTGGCCTACGTGGTGGTCGACGGGGTGGACGGCGTCATCAGGGCCTCTCCGGCGGCGTACGCGTACGGGATCGTTCGGGGCCACACCGTGGTCCATCCGGAGCTATTGGACATGATCCGGCGCACCCGACGCAATGGAGTGGTCGAGGAAAAGCGCCTAGAAATCACCCGCGGCAAGCTGGAGAAGAGTGCCCTTGTCCTGGACATCCGAGTGGTCATCATTGCCGAGGAATACATCTTGCTCCTCGCGGACGATGAAACCGAGATCGTACGTGCCCAGTCCATCCGCAATGACTTCGTGGCCAATGTGTCCCACGAATTGAAGACGCCGGTGGGGGCGATCAGCTTGCTGTCCGAAGCCCTGGAAGATGCCGCGGAGGACCAGGACGCGGTACGTCACTTCGCCAAGAGCCTCCACAAGGAAGCGGTGCGATTGTCCGCTCTGGTGCAGGACATCATTGAGCTTTCACGGCTGCAGGGAACGGACGTCGTGTCGAAGGGCACCGTGGTGGACCTGAACCGAGTGGTTGGCGAGGCGGTTGATCGCACGCGTCTCACGGCCGAGGCCAAGGGCATCGCCATCAAAGTGGGCGGCACCATCAAGACCCCCGTGTACGGGGACCCGGACTTGTTGGTCACCGCCACGCGCAATCTCATCGACAACGCGGTGCGATACTCACCCGAGAACACCCGAGTGGGCGTGGGCTTGCGTGAACGTGACGGTATGGCCCAGATCATGGTCACGGATCAAGGCCCGGGCATTCCGGACACGGAGCAGGACCGAATCTTCGAGCGCTTCTACAGAGTGGACAGCGCCCGCTCGCGACAGACCGGAGGCACGGGACTGGGATTGAGCATCGTCAAACATGTGATGGCCCAGCACGGGGGAGAAGTATCCGTGTGGTCCCAGTCCGGGCGAGGATCCACCTTCACCCTGGTCATTCCCCAGGCGGAGGACCTGGACGAGCACAACGGCCCGGTGGCCGCCTCCACCAATGAACGTATGCACCTAGAGGAGGAGCGTAAGTGACGCGCATTCTGATGGTCGAGGACGAAGAGTCTCTCAGCGATCCCCTGGCCTATCTGCTGGGCAAAGAAGGCTTTGAAGTAACCGTGGTGGCCGATGGCCTGTCCGCGGTCAGCGAGTTCGAACGGGCGGGGGCGGCTCTCGTACTCCTTGATCTGATGTTGCCCGGGCAGTCGGGAACGGAAGTCTGCAAGCAGATCCGTCAGCAATCGACCGTTCCGATCATCATGTTGACCGCCAAGGACGCGGAGATCGACAAGGTCCTGGGACTCGAACTGGGCGCGGACGACTACGTGACCAAACCGTATTCGGCTCGCGAACTCGTGGCCCGGATTCGTGCCGTGCTCCGCCGCCGGGCGGAACCCGAAGAACTCATCACGGCTACCGTGGCCGCCGGCCCGGTCCGCATGGACGTGGAGCGTCACGTGGTCAGTGTCGCGGGAGAAGCAGTGACCATGCCACTCAAGGAGTTCGAACTTCTGGAGATGTTGCTGCGCAATGCGGGCCGAGTGCTCACGCGCGGGCAGCTCATCGATCGCGTCTGGGGATCGGACTATGTGGGCGATACCAAGACCTTGGACGTGCACATCAAGCGACTGCGGTCCAAGGTGGAACCGGATCCTTCGCAACCCCGGCACATCGTGACGGTGCGGGGTCTGGGCTACAAGTTCGAGGCCTGACCGGGCTCGTACCCGCCGCAACACATAAGTTGAGGGCCGCATCCCACGGGGATGCGGCCCTCAACTTATTCAGGAGTTCAGCTCGGTCAGTGACCGCCCTCTTCGGACTCCGCCTTGGGGGTGTTGGAGGGGTTCGCCGGGGTGGACGGTGCGCCACCGGGCATCAGCGATGCGTAGCGCGGGTAAGTGTGGTCCAGCACGGGTACTGACTGGGTGGAGGACTGGCCGTCCGCCTCGAGTTCGGTTTCGACCATCAGACCTGGCATGGCGCCGGCCTGATCAATGGTGACGGGCTCTGCCTTCTCCAGCATCACCTGGTCGTTGGCGGGAACCTCGACCTCTGCCGTTGCTCCGTCAGCGTCGATGGTCAAGGTGGCGGGTTCGGCACTGTCATTGATCACGGTGCCGATCACACGGCCCTCGGAGTTCTCATCTTCGGCGAGAATCATCAAGTTGCGCACCGACACGTCACCCAATTCGGCCTGGATGCCGTCAGAGGGGGCGTATTCATCGGCGGTGGCCTGAGGGCTCACGTACCCGCAACCGGTAGCGGTCAACAATGCAGCGGCCGCAGCAGCACCCAAACCAAAGTGCTGCAGCTTCTTGCGGGCGGCGTTCTTCACGGCACGAACTCCTCGGGCTCTAAGACGGTGTGTCGAATATCTGCGGCAAGTCTAGCGTTTTGGCGACGCAACGTCTGCATCCGCGGCTGGTGACACGTTCGCGCCGTCGTCCTCGGAGTGCGTGCGGGGACGGGCGAGACGGGGGTGGCCGAATGACGCACGCGCGGCGGTTTTGCGCGGAATTGCGGGGGAGCGCGGCCGAACGCGGCGAATCATACACCGTGGTAGAATTGAGAGGCTGAAAGGGGTTTGTGTACATGGTTTTTGAGGTTGGCGAGACGGTTGTCTACCCCCACCACGGTGCCGCAACGATCGAAGAGATCAAGACGCGCACCATCAAGGGCGAAGAGAAAATGTATCTGCGTCTGAAGGTCACGCAGGGCGATCTGATGATCGAGGTGCCCGCTGACAACGTGGACCTCGTGGGAGTGCGAGACGTCGTTGACGAGGAGGGACTCAAGGAAGTCATCTCCGTTCTGCAGGCCAAGGATGCTGAAGAGGCGTCCAACTGGTCCCGCCGCTACAAGGCAAACCTGGAGAAGCTGGCTTCCGGCGACGTTCTCAAGGTAGCCGAGGTCGTCCGTGACCTGTGGCGTCGCGATCAGGGCCGTGGACTCTCGGCCGGCGAGAAGCGCATGTTGGCCAAGGCCCGTCAGATCCTCACGTCGGAGCTTGCTCTGGCCAAGGAAATCGACGAGGAAGAAGCCGAGAAGCGCCTCGACGACATCCTGGCTGATTGATTTCAGAGTTGTTCCCACTCGTATGACATTCAGTACTTCTTCTGCGAGCCCGTCCGTTCAGGACGGGCTCGCAGTCATTGTGGTGGCCGCCGGTTCGGGAACTCGTCTGGGCTACGGAATGCCCAAGGCACTGGTTCCGGTGGCCGGTCGTCCCATCCTGGACATCGCACTCGAGTCCGTGGCCGACGCATTGCCCACGGCCCGGATCATCGTCACCGTTCCCGCCGGGGACACCGAACTGAGCGCCGTTGCCGCCGCTCACGGTGCCCGCGCGGTGACCGGCGGAGCGACCCGCGCGCAATCGGTCGCGTGTGGGTTGGCCGCATTGGATTCTTCGGCACGTTTCGTGCTGGTGCACGACGCCGCTCGGCTCCTGGTCCCAGGGCGGGTCACCGCGTCGGTGGCTGCCGCCCTGGAGTCGGGCGAACGCGCCGTAATTCCCGTACTGCCCGTCAACGACACGGTGCGCGGCGTGGATGCACAGGGGCACAGCACAGGCACCGTGGATCGGTCGGGACTGCGTGCGGTGCAGACCCCTCAGGGCTTCGAAGCTCGGTTGTTGGTGGACGTGAACCTGCGTGCCGGTCTGCTGGAACGCGACCAGCATGGTGCACTCGCGGCACTGGACCGTGCCGAGGACCCGGAGGGGATAACCGATGACGCGTCCTTGATCGAACGATTCGCCCCCGAGGTCCCCGTGACCTTCGTGGCGGGTGACGAGGAATCATTCAAGGTCACACGTCCTTTCGATTTGATCACCGCCCGCGCGGTTCTGGAGCAACGCGCCCGCTGAAACCAGTGGCGCCATGGAGTGAAGGATGATGAACCCATGAATGAACACGTCGAATCGGCACTGCCGCCCCTTCCACTCACCGGTGTCGGAGTGGACGTCCACGCCTTTGGCCCGGAGGGCACGCCGTTGTGGGTCGCGGGTTTGCATTGGCCGGGCGAGCGAGGCCTTACGGGTCATTCGGACGGCGATGTGGTGGCTCATGCCGCGGCGGATGCGTTGTTCTCGGCTGCCGGTATTGGCGATCTGGGCCTGCACTTCGGTACGGACCGCCCGGACATGGCCGACGCCTCCGGAGAGCGGATCCTCAGCGAAGCTGCCGCTATTGTGCGGGAGGCGGGATACGACGTCGGCAATGTCTCGGTGCAGCTCATCGGAAATCGGCCCAAGTTCTCGCCGCGGCGCGAGGAAGCCGCCGGGGTCCTCAGCAAGGCAGCGGGGGCCAGGGTGCATTTGAGCGCCACCACCACCGACGCGCTCGGGTTGACCGGACGTGGCGAGGGGCTGGCCGCCATCGCGACCGCACTCGTGGTTCCGCGCCGTTAGACTGGCCGGGTGACTTTGCGCTTCTACGACACCGCCTCAGCAACCGTTAAAGACTTCCAGCCCGTGTACCCGGGTGAGGCCCGGCTGTACTACTGCGGTGCCACGGTTCAGGGCGCCCCGCACATCGGACACGTGCGGTCGGCGCTCGTGTTCGACCAGCTGTCGCGTTGGCTCGCTTTCCGCGGTTACAAGGTGACCACGGTCCGCAATGTCACCGACATTGACGACAAGATCCTGGTCAATTCGGCAGCGTCTTTCGACCCCGATTACGCGGGCCATCACCCGCGCGAAGAATGGTGGGCGCTCGCTTACCGTTTTGAACGCGTCTTCGGTGACGCGTACGCCGCGCTGGGAATTGCCCCGCCCACCTACGAACCGCGCGCCACGGGCCACATTCCCGAAATGCACGCGCTCATCCAGAGACTCATCGACGAGGGCCACGCCTACCCCGCCCAGGATGATTCCGGGGACGTGTACTTCGACGTGCGTTCCTGGCCTCGCTATGGCGAACTGACCCGCCAACGGGTGGAGGACATGCAGGACGCCCCGGACGCCGATCCGCGCGGCAAACGTGACCCTCGCGACTTCGCACTGTGGAAGGGCCACAAGGTGGATGAACCGGAGACCGCCGCGTGGGATTCTCCCTGGGGCAAGGGGCGCCCGGGCTGGCACCTGGAATGCTCGGCCATGGCGGCCAAGTACGTGGGCACCCACTTCGACATTCACGGTGGCGGCCTGGACCTGCGCTTCCCGCATCACGAGAACGAGCTCGCACAGTCCACCGCGGCCGGGCAGGAGTTCGCGAACTTCTGGCTCCACAACGGCCTGGTCACTTATCAGGGCGAAAAGATGTCCAAGTCGATCGGCAATACGGTCTCACCCGAGCAGATGCTCGCGGAAGCCCGCCCGCTGGCCGTCCGCTACTACCTGGGGCAGGCCCACTACCGTTCCGTGCTGGATTATCGCCCCACGTCGCTGCAGGAAGCGACGTCGGCGGTCGAACGCGTGGAGGCCGCCCTGGTCGCCGCGCGTGCCGCGGGGCTGAGTCTCGACTGGCAGCCGGAGGACGTGCCGGAGACGTTCACACGCGTCATGGACGAGGACCTCAACGTCCCGCAGGGCCTTGCGGTGCTTCATGAGACGGTGCGCGCTGCCAACGGTGCCTTGGCTTCGGGATCTGTCAACGACGCCGCGGCGCCGGTTCGCGCCGTCGCGGCCATGTCCGAGGTGCTCGGTCTGCGGCAACTCATGAACCTGGACGGCGCGGGAGCCGGGGGAGGCGCCGAGCATCAAGCTCTGGACTCGCTCGTGCACCAGCTGTTGGATCAGCGAGCGCAGGCGCGGGCGGATAAGAATTGGGCGCTGGCCGACCAGATTCGCGATCAGCTCGCGGACGCCGGTGTGGTCGTGAAGGATGGCGCCCAGGGATCCGCGTGGTCGGTCTGAGCCGGCCACTGCCCTAAACTGACACTTAGATCGCTGACCACCCCGGGGCGGCGAGAGCGCCGTACACCCGTGAGAGACACGGAGTAGACATCCATGGCCCAATACAATCGACCCGGAGCCGTTCGTAAGAACAAGAAAGGTCCCGTCGTGGGCAGTGGCGGACAACGCCGCAAAGCACTGAAGGGCCGCGGGCCTACACCCAAGGCAGAGGACCGCGTGTACCACAAGGCCTACAAGGCCAAGCAGGCGGCGTCCCGCAAGCAGCAGACCTCGCACAATCGACCGGTCCGAGCAGGTAAGGGTCCCATCAAGGAAGACCTGGTCACCGGCCGTAATTCGGTGCTCGAGGCACTGCGTTCCAACGTGCCGGCCAAGACGTTGTTCGTGGCCACCAAGATCGAGGTGGACGACCGCGTCAAGGACATTCTTCAGATGTGTGCCGAGCGCAACGTCCCCACGTTGGAAGCATCCCGCTCCGAGCTGGACCGACTGACATCGGACGCGGTTCACCAGGGCGTGGCGTTGCAGGTGCCGCCTTATGACTACCGCGATGCTGACGAGCACGCGGCGGCCGTGATCCGCCGTTACGACCCCAAGGATCCCGAGTCCAAGGCGCCGCTCTTCGTGGCTCTCGACGGCATCACCGACCCCCGCAACCTGGGGGCGGTCATCCGCAGCGTTTCGGCATTCTCCGGCGACGGCGTGATTCTTCCGGAGCGCCGCTCGGCGGCCGTCACGGCCACCGCGTGGAAGACCAGCGCAGGTGCTGCTGCACGGGTTCCCGTGAGCAAGGCGACCAACCTGACTCGCACTCTCGAGAACTGCAAGAAGGCCGGTTACTTCGTGATCGGTCTGGACGGCGGGGGAGACGTCCAGCTGCCCGAACTGAACCTGGCCACCGAGCCGCTCATCGTGGTGGTCGGTTCTGAAGGTAAGGGATTATCGCGCCTGGTCACCGAGCATTGTGATGCGATCGTGTCGATCCCCATTGACTCCACCATGGAGTCGCTCAACGCGTCTATGGCTGTGGGCATCACGCTCTACGAAGTGTCGCGCCGTCGTGCAAGCGCGTAGTTATCCGCTGGGGGTCCATCCCTCGCGCTCCGGGGACGGCAGCGCCAACGTGGCTGTCTACGCACCGGGTGTTGGTGAGCTGGAACTCGTCTATCAGCGCCCGGGCGGCATGTGGCGCAGGCACCGGCTCAACGGCCACAACCACGGGATCCACTACGGGACGGTGCCACCGCCGCTGCGTGTCGATGGTTCGGTAGATCGCGCGCACATGCTGAACACGGACGTCTGCCCCGCAATGCCCGAGGGCACCCGGTACGGCTTCGTACCCTTTTCGGCCACGGCAAAGCGCACCCCGGATCCGTCCCGGGAACAGATCATGCTTGACCCCTACGGACGAGGACTCGTCAACCTGAGCCCTCCGGCCGGGGTGAAGAACCCCGGGCCCGATGCCTACGGGGGAAAGTACGTGTCAGAAGTGGTTGCCCAGAACTATGAGTGGCAGGACCATGATCGCCCCAGCATTCCGTGGCGGGACACCATCATTTACGAGGCCCACGTCAAAGGCCTCACCATGCTGCACCCGGACCTGCCCGAGGACTTGAGGGGTACCTACGCCGGGCTCGCCCACCCCGCGATTCTCGCGTATCTGCAGGAGCTGGGCATCACCGCCATCGAACTATTGCCGGTGCACGCGCACCTGGACGAACCCCATCTCACCAAGAACGGGCTCAGCAATTATTGGGGGTACAACACCCTCAGCTTCTTCAGCCCCCACATGGGTTACGCCACGCGTGCGGCGCAAGACGCAGGACCCACAGCCGTGCTCAATGAGTTCAAGCAAGCCGTTGATGCCCTGCACGGTGCCGGGATCCAGGTCTTCTTGGACGTGGTTTACAACCACACTGCCGAGGGCGGGAGCGAAGAGCCCGCTTATAGTTGGCGCGGCCTGGGAGACCGGCAGTACTACCGCCATGACGTCCACGGCAATTACGTGGACGTGACCGGTTGCGGGAACTCCGTGAATTTCGCGGACCCGCAGGTGGTTCGCATGGCGTTGGACTCACTGCGCTACTGGGTCACGGAATGCCATGTGGACGGGTTCCGCTTCGATCTCGCGCCGGAACTCGGGCGGGATGAGAACCATCACTTCACTCGCAACCACCCGTTCTTCGTGGCCGTCGCTGCGGACCCTGTGCTGCAAGGCGTGCGCATGATTTCGGAACCATGGGACGTGGGAGCCGGGGGATGGCAGACAGGTCGCTTCCCGAGCGGATGGGCGGACTGGAACGACACCTACCGGGACACCGTGCGGAACTTCTGGCTGTCAGGGCAGCGGACCATGGCACGCGGGGGCGGTGGTGGCAATGCCGCTCGCCTTGCGGGGGTCATCTCCGGCTCGGCGGACATGTTTGCTCCGGAGGGGCGCACCACGCTGGCTTCCGTGAACTTCGTGACCGCACACGACGGTTTCACCATGTACGACCTCACGGCCTACGACGGTAAACACAACCAGGCCAACCTGGAGAACAACGCTGACGGCACCAACGACAACCACTCCTGGAACCACGGTGAAGAAGGCGTCTCGCACAATGTTGCGCGCAGGACGGCCCGTGCCAAGACCGTACGGAACATGATGGCCACATTGTTGCTGTCGCAGGGCGTCCCCATGATCACCGCAGGGGACGAACTGCTCCGCAGCCAGGGCGGTAACAACAATGCGTACTGCCAGGACAACGGCATTTCGTGGGTTGATTGGAAGCTCACCCCGTGGCGGCGTTCCATGCTCAAAACCACCAAGCGGCTGATCGCCATTCGTAAAACGTTTCTGGCAAGCCAGCCGAGCCACTTCCCAGCCCGGCCCGAAGACGTCCTGCTGCACTGGTACGGACCCGATGGGCTCCCCATGACCCCCGAGCTCTGGCAATCGGACGGCTCCAGGGTCGTGCAGGTGGTGCTCGGTTCGTGCGGTGGCGAACTGGTGGGGACCTTTGTCATCAATGGCTCCAACGACCCGGTCACTGTGACACTGCCGGGCCTCGAGGAACTGCTCACCCAGGCACAATGTGCCACGGGATATCCGGCCATTCGGGGGTCTTACGAGCTCGTGCTCGCCACCGACTTCGAGCTTGATGAACGTGGGGGTTCCACATTCACCAGCGGTGACGAGTGCCGGGTTCCGGCGCAAAGCATTGTGATGTTCTCGCTCGCCTGACCGTTCCGCTTGGTTACTACGCCGGTGTCACCGAGCGACGCATAACCACTCGTTGGTGGCAGCCTGTGAGTCGAGCTGAGGACGAAAGACCGCGGGCGCGGCACCCATTACCGGGTGCCGCGCCCGCGACCCTTTCCTAGCCGTTCGACGGCGGCGCTCGCGCTAGGCGGCGTTACGCACCAGGCCCAGCTCGGCCGGGCCCGCGAGTTCCTCATTGGAGGGCAGCACGCGCACCGTGTAACCGAAGGGACCGGAGCGGTCGATGGTCATGGCTCCGCTGAACAGGAACCGGCCGTTGCCCAGCTCGGTCCCCCGATCCAGATATGCGTAGTTGCGCTCGTGAATGTGATCCGATTCGGAAACATGACCGAAGCCCACCTGCACCTTGACATCCTGCGGGTTCAGCGACCCCAGATTGACGTAGGCATTGATGGTCAGCTCATCGCCGATCTGCGGTTCCTGCAGCACACCTTCGGCATCCACGTGTTCCACGTGCACCTGAGGCCACGCCTGGCGCACCCGTTCAATCCAGCGCGAGGTGGAACGGGCCACCTTGCCGTTCTCCGCGAGTGAGCGGCGCCCGGACACGCACGCCGGCACGTACAGCTTCTGCACGTAGTCGGTCAGCATTCGGCGAGCCGACACATTGGGGCCCAAGGTGGCGAGCGTGTGCTTGACCATGGCGAGCCACTGGTGCGGAATCTCGTCCGAGGTGATTTCCGGATCATCCGTGGACTCACCGTAGAAACGCGGTGCCACGTGATTCTCAATCAGCTCGTAGAGGGCAGCGGCCTCAACATCGTCGCGTTCATCCGTGCTGGCCTTGTTGTCGGCGGTGGGGATCGCCCAGCCGTTCTGGCCGTCGTACATCTCGTCCCACCAGCCGTCCAACACCGACAGGTTCAGGCCACCGTTCATGGCGGCCTTCATGCCGGACGTGCCGCACGCCTCAAGCGGACGGAGCGGATTGTTCAGCCACACGTCACAGCCCGGGAACAGCACCCGTGCCATGGCGATGTCGTAATTGGGGAGGAACACTATGCGGTGGCGAACCTCGGGATCGTCCGTGAAGCGCACCAGATCCTGGATCATGCGCTTGCCCATTTCATCGGCGGGGTGGGATTTACCCGCCACAACCAACTGAATGGGGTTGTCCGGATCGAGCAGCAGCTTCTTCAGACGCGCGGGGTCGCGCAGCATGAGGGTCAAGCGCTTATAAGTGGGCACGCGGCGTGCGAACCCGATGGTCAGCACATCCGGGTCCAACACGGAGTCCGTCCACGCCAGCTCCGCGTCGGCGGCGCCGCGCTTCTTCCAGGAAGCCCGCAGGCGACGTCGAACGTCGTGCACCAGGCGCTCGCGCAGATCGCGGCGAACCTGCCACAGGTCCTTGTCGCTGGCCTGGTAGACCTTGCGCCAGCGTGAGGCGGGGTCCTGATCGTTCTCCTGCGGGTCGACCGCGAGGGCTCGCATGGCGGGGTCGATCCATGACGGCGTGTGCACGCCATTGGTGACCGAGGTGATCGGGACTTCTTCAGTGTCGAAACCGGACCACAGCCCCTGGAACATGCCGCGGGAGACCACGCCGTGCAGCTTGGCCACGCCGTTGGCGCGCTGAGCCAGACGCAGGCCCATGACCGCCATGTTGAACTTGCTGGGGTCACCGCCCTCGTAGTTCTCCGCGCCCAACTCCAGGATGTGGGACGTGGGCACCGCGGGGGTCAGACCCGCATTGACGAAGTACTCCACCTGAGCACGATCGAAACGATCGATACCCGCCGGCACAGGGGTGTGGGTCGTGAACACCGTGGCGGAACGAACGGCCGTGAGGGCCTCGTTCCACGTCATGGGTTCGGAACCGTCCTGCGGGTTCATCAGTTCCTGGATGCGTTCGACACCCAGGAAACCAGCGTGTCCTTCGTTGCAGTGGAACACCTCGGGAGCGGGGGCTCCGGTGATGCGGGAGTACGCGCGCAGCGCTCGGATACCGCCCATGCCCAGGAGCAGCTCCTGCTGCAAGCGGTGATCACTTCCGCCGCCGTAGAGGCGGTCGGTGACGTTCCGGGCGTGCTCGTCGTTCTCGGGAATATTGGAATCCAGCAGCAGCAGCGGGACGCGGCCCACGTCTGCGCGCCAGATCTGGGCGGACAGCGAACGGGAATTAGGTAGGGGCAGCGAAATGCGCGCCGGGGTGCCGTCCTGCTCGCGCAGCAAGGTCAACGGCATTTCGTCGGGATCGAGTACGGGGTAGGTCTCCTGCTGCCAACCGTCTTGGGACAGCGACTGCTTGAAGTAACCGGCCTGGTACAGCAAACCGACGCCCACCACGGGAATCCCCATGTCGGATGCGGTCTTGAGGTGGTCGCCGGCCAGGATGCCCAGACCGCCCGAGTACTGGGGAAGCACCGAGGTGATGCCGTACTCGGCGGAGAAATAGGCAATGGCGGCGGGCGCGTCGTCGGTTTGGGTGCGCTGATACCACTGGGGTTGGGTCAGGTAACTGGTCAGATCGGCATCGAGGACTTCGATCTGCTTGACGGTCTCGGGATCTTCGGCGATCTGCTGGATTTCTTCACGCGTCAGGGAACCCAAAAGTTTCACGGGGTCACCGTGGACGTTTTCCCAGGCACGCGGGTTGAGCTGCGCAAACAGATCTTCAGTGGGCTTGTGCCATGACCATCGCAAGTTCTTGGCCAACCGGCTAAGGGGTGCAATGGATTCTGGCAGGACAGTTCGGACGGTGAATCTACGTATGGCCTTCACACGTGCGAGCCTACCGGGACGCGGGCCATCCCTTCTTCATAGTCCGATTAGGACACTTCCGTGACGTCAGAAGAGTGGCCGGCCTTAAGAATCGGGCCGATTGTCGCTAACGTTAGTTCCGTGTCGCAGCAGAATCCTCAGCCCACTGGCCATCACGCACGCAGCAACGACCCGCAGGAACCTACACCTCAGGCCGGGTCCGCCCAGCCTGATGTCGGTAGCCGCCTGAATGCACCGGTCCCCGCCACGGGAGTCCCGGACGTGTCGCCGTCGTTCCAGCGCTCGCATCAATCGGAAGACTCGGGTGTAGAGCAGCCGAACGATTCACCGGGAGTTGACCTCCTGGAAGACGACGATGTGGTGGACCGCGAACCCGCGGAACAGCACGGCACCGCGGAACTGGGAAGTGAAGCGGACTCCGGTGACTCATCGGAATTCCCCTCTGCCGACCTGGTCTACGGTCGCATTCCCATCACCGATGTCAGCCCCGTGGTCGAGTGCGGACGGTTTCCCGCCACCGCTATCCCCGGTGAAGACATCCAGGTTTCTGCCACCGTGTTCCGCGAAGGCCACGACTCCCTGGGCGCCAGCGCCGTTCTGTACGACCCGCAGGGTCGTGAGGACCAGCGCGTCACCATGACTCCGGGCGCACCCGGCACCGACACTTTTCATGCACTGCTCCGCCCGCGGTCCGAAGGTACGTGGAGCTTCGCGATCGAGGGCTGGTCGGACCTGTACGACACGTGGCTGCACGCCGCCGAAATCAAAATCGGTGTCGGCCAGGACGTGGAGCTCATGTTCAAGGAAGGCCAGCTTCTCTTCGAAGCGGCATCCAAGGAGTCCTCACGTTCTTCGGAAGAAGCGCGCGCCTTCGAGAATGCCGCCGCGCGCATGGCAGATACGAGCCTGTCCGTGGAGGACCGGCTGGCAGCTGGCACCTCGGACGAGGTCAAGTCCTACGTGGCTGAGCGCCCGCTGCGTGACTTGTTGAGTTCCTCTCAGCGGTACCCCATTGAGGTTGAACGCGAAGCTGCCGGGCGCGGGTCCTGGTACGAATTCTTCCCGCGTTCCGAAGGTGCCACGTGGGACGCGGAAGCGGGTCAGTGGGTTTCCGGCAACTTCAGGTCCGCGGTCAAGGCGCTTGATCGTGCCGCGGCCATGGGTTTCGACGTCGCATACCTGCCGCCGATCCACCCGATCGGCCGGGATCACCGCAAGGGCCCCAACAACTCGCTCGAGGCCGGCCCTCAGGATCCGGGATCACCGTGGGCCATCGGCTCGCCCGAGGGTGGCCATGACGCGATCCACCCCGACCTCGGTACCTTCGAGGATTTCGATAACTTCGTGGCCCATGCTCACGAGTTGGGTCTTGAAGTAGCTCTGGACCTTGCCCTGCAGGCGTCCCCCGACCACCCGTGGGTCAAGGAACACCCGCAGTGGTTCACCACTCGCGCGGACGGCACCATCGCCTACGCGGAGAACCCGCCCAAGAAGTACCAGGACATCTACCCCCTGAACTTCGACAACGATCCGCAGGGTCTAGCGCACGAGGTACTGCGCGTGGTGAAACTGTGGATCAGCCACGGCGTGGATATTTTCCGCGTGGACAATCCGCACACCAAGCCTCTGTGGTTCTGGGAATGGCTCATCGCACGCGTGCGAGAAGAGCACCCGGACACCGTGTTCCTGGCCGAGGCGTTCACCCGTCCGGCCATGATGCAGGGTCTGGCCAAGGCCGGCTTCCAGCAGTCCTACTCGTATTTCACCTGGCGCAACACCAAGGAAGAGATCGAAGAGTACCTGGAAGAAATTTCACACGAGACCTCGTCCGCGTACCGTCCCAACTTCTTTGTGAACACTCCGGACATCCTGACCGAATACTTGCAGTTCGGCGGCCCGGCTGCGTTCAAGGTACGTGCGGCTCTCGCCTCGACCGCTTCTCCGCTGTGGGGCGTGTACGCGGGATACGAGCTGTTCGAGCACGTTGCCCGCCCGGGTGCCGAAGAATACATGGACAACGAGAAGTACGAGCTGCGTCCCCGTGATTTCGAGGGCGCGGTCAAGCGGGGGGAGTCCTTGGCGCCCTACATCACCAGGCTCAACGAGATCCGAAAGGACCACCCGGCTCTGGGCGACCTGCAGAATCTCACCGTGCAGTCCACGAGCGATTCCGCGATCGTGGCCTACTCCAAGACCAAGACCGTGGAACACAACGGTCAAGAGGTTAAGGACACCGTGATCGTGGTGATCAATACCGATACGCACGCCACGCGCGAAGCCACGGTCTGGTTGGACCTGGATTCGTTGAACCTGGGTGATCATGATTTCAACGAGGACGGTTCGTTCTGGGTGGATGATTTGATTTCCGGTGACAGCTGGAAGTGGGGTACCCACAACTACGTCCGCTTGGATCCATACATTGAACCGGCGCACATCCTGCACATTCGACGCGACGTGAAGTGATCCCGGTGGTGGTGCGAGCATGACTCGCACCACCACTGTTTCCACGTCGATTTCTTCGAGAGGCCACAGCAACCGATCATGACCAGCACACCCTTCCACCTCAATGCGCCGGGTATCTCGCACGATCCGGACTGGTTCCGCAAAGCCGTCTTCTATGAAGTTCTGGTGCGGGCATTCTCCGACGCCAACGGCGATGGCTCCGGTGATTTCTCCGGGCTGATCGACAAACTGGATTATCTGCAGTGGCTGGGGATCGACTGCCTGTGGATTCCGCCGTTCTACGAGTCCCCGTTGCGAGACGGTGGCTATGACATCTCGGATTACTACTCCGTGCTGGACGAGTTCGGTACTGTCAGCGACTTCAAGCGGCTTGTGGCGGAGGCCCACGCCCGCGGTCTGCGCGTGATCACCGACCTCCCGCTGAACCACACCTCTGATCAGCATCCGTGGTTCCAGGCTTCACGTGAGGATCCTGAGGGTCCTTTCGGAGATTTCTACGTGTGGTCGGACACTGATGAGAAGTATCAGGACGCGCGCATCATCTTCGTGGACACCGAGGAGTCCAACTGGACCTTCGACCCCGTTCGTCGCCAGTTCTTCTGGCATCGATTCTTCTCGCACCAGCCCGACCTCAACTTCGAGAACCCCAAGGTTGTCGAGGCCGTGTTCGACGTGGTCAAGTTCTGGTTGGACATGGGCATTGACGGGTTCCGCGCGGACGCCATCCCCTACCTGATCGAGGAGGAAGGCACCAACTGCGAGAACTTGCCGGGCACTCACGACTTCCTGGTCAATCTGCGCACCATGGTGGATGAGCTCTACCCCGGTCGTGTGATCATTGCCGAGGCCAACCAGATGCCCCACGAGGTGGTGGAGTACTTCGGCACCGAAACCTCACCCGAGTGCCACATGTGCTTCCACTTCCCGATCATGCCGCGGATCTACTATGCGCTGCGTGACCAGAAGGCGGAGCCCATTGTCTCGACCATGGAGAACACGCCGGCGATTCCCACGGGAACGCAGTGGGGCACCTTCTTGCGCAACCACGATGAGTTGACCTTGGAAATGGTCACCAGTGAAGAGCGCCAGGCCATGCTCGGCTGGTACGCCCCGGATTCCCGCATGCGTGCGAACATCGGTATCCGACGCCGCTTGGCCCCCTTGCTCGACAATTCTCGCGCCGAGCTCGAACTGGCGCACGCGCTCTTGCTGTCGCTGCCCGGCTCGCCGTTCCTTTACTACGGTGACGAGATCGGTATGGGCGACAACATCTGGTTGGACGACCGCGATGCCTCCCGTACCCCCATGCAGTGGACTCCCGACCGAAACGCAGGGTTCTCCACCGCTGATCCGGGCAAGCTGTACCTGCCCGTGATCCAGTCACTGGTGTACAACTACTCGCAGACCAACGTGGAGACCCAGTTGGCGTCGTCTTCGTCGCTGTTGCACTGGATTCGCCAAATGCTCATGGTGCGCAAGGCCCACCCGGCTTTCGGTATGGGTGATTACGCAAACGTGGATACCGATCACGAGTCGGTGCTCGCGTTCCTGCGCCGACTGGATCCCCGCGATGCGGATGACGAACACGGTGAGACCTTGCTGTGTATCTTCAACCTCTCCCACGTGCCGGCCAGTTGTTCACTCACACTGCCCGAGTACGCGGGCCGTGGCACTCGCGAACTGTTCGGTGGCGAACCTTTCGGTGAGTTCGACGAGTCCGGTCATTACCGCATCACTCTTGGGTCGCAGGACTTCTTCTGGTTGCGCTTGCGCAGCGCGCCGACCGCGGACGGAGCACACCCGGAGACGATTGCAATGCCCATCATCAAGCCCGCGCGTAACGACTGACCAGCGAGGCACTCCACGAATACGTATGTGAGGGAAGCGGAGAACACAGAATGACGGATCAACAGGTTTTGGACCGGTTGCGTGACTGGCTGCCGCGGCAACGTTGGTTCCCGTTCACAGCCACCGCGGAAGAGATCAAAGTCAATGTCGCGGGTCGTGTGCAGCTGGACCTCGATCCGGAGGAGCCGGATTCCGTTGTGCGGGATCGCATGGTGTACCTGGTACAGGCCACGGTGGGTGATCGCACCGAGCTGTTGAATGTGCCGGTGGTCCGCACCACGGAGCCCCTGGCCGAATACGAGCGCTACCTGATCGGTTCCTACCAGGGCGGCGGCCCCAACCGCGCGCTGCCCGAGCAGATCGTGGCGGGCGTGGACGCCTCCGCCTCTTTCCTGCGGCGCGCGGTCCAGCAGGCGGGTTCGTTCTGGGAACGACGCCGCTCGGGCGAGACCGCGGAGCAAGCCAGCCTGCCCACCGACACCCAAAAACAAGATGCGGCGAGGACTCCTACAACGGGAGTAGCGGACACTGCTCGCGAACCCCGGACCTCGCCCAGCTTCGAACTGGACGAGGACCACGCCAGCAGGTTCTACCTGTACGACGCAGTAGGCGACGCAGCTTTTCTGGACGCCGTGCTTCGCATCATGGACACCCAGCTGGGTGTGGGTGGTGTGCTTCGCCACGGTATGGGTTTGCACGGTAAATACACCGGTGCGCTCAATACCCAGTACCGGATTTCCAGCGCCGACCAGGTTCGGGTGATCTCTTCGGAGCAGTCGAACACCTCGGTGATCTTGACACCGCCTCCCTCCGAGACCGATTCAGACCCCGCACTGCGCGGTGACGCGGTGATCGTGAAGTTCTTCCGAGTGGTGGGGGAGGGCCGGAACCCGGATGTCGAGGTGGGCGTGGAGCTCACTTCGCAGGGCTCCTCCGCGGTACCCGCCACGGCAGGGTGGATCGATGCGCAGTGGCGCCAAGGCCTGGTGACCACTGCGGGCCAGCTCGCTGTGGCCGCGCACTTCGTCGACCACGCGCAGGACGCGTGGCAAATGGCGGTGAACAGTGCCACGAGCGGTGGTGATTTCACGGATCTCGCTCATGAACTGGGCGCGACCACCGCGCGGGTCCATGGGGACCTGGTCAACGCTTTTGACCCGATCACGGTGGATCACGATGCCCGCGATGCCTTCTTGCAGGATATTTCTGGGCGTCTGCGGTGGGCCTGGGGCGTGTGCGGCGACCGATTCAGTGAGTTCGAGTCCACGCTCGAATCGATCATGAACGAGCTGGAACAGCTGCGTGAGCTGCCTCCGCTGCAACGTATCCACGGCGACTACCACCTCGGCCAGGTGCTCTACAACAAGGACAACGGCTTCAAGATCCTCGATTTCGAGGGTGAGCCCTTGCGTCCCATCAAAGAACGAGTTCGTCCAGACGTGGCCCTGCGCGATGTGGTGGGCATGCTGCGATCCCTGGACTACGCGGGTGCCATGGCCGGACGCGAAGAATCCGGTGGCGCGCAGGAGTGGACCAGCGCGGCGTCGTCGGCGTTTTTGGCCGGCTACCAAGAGACCAGCGGCCGGAGCCTCGACACCGAATCCGTGCTCTTCCAGGCATTGTGGCTCGACAAGGCTTTGTACGAGGTTGTGTACGAGCAGCGCAATCGACCGGACTGGGTCGATGTGCCCGCGAACGCTGTCATGCGCTCGCTCAGAACGGCAAGCTCCCGTACCGTGACTGAAACGACGGACGATCAACCGAACTCCAACGACACCTTCAGAACTGAGGAAGTAGTGAGTACCGAGCGAGAGCAGGATCCCCAGCAAACTCCGGTTACCTCGAGTGAGCCGGCACCCACGGGGAAACAGCAGCCCATGCCTGCGGAGAAGTCTCAGAATTCGGAGAATGACGCAGGGCAGTCCGCCCAGGGCAGGCCCGAGCCCGTCTCCGAGGAGATCCTGGCCGCAGTGGCGGAAGGCCGCTACCACGACCCCCACTCGGTGCTCGGCGCCCACCCGAACGGGGACGGAACGGTCACCATTCGCACGCTGCGTCGATTCGCAACCGAAGTGTCGGTACGCACGGTGGACGGCCTGTACCCGCTCGAACACGAATGGGGCGGCATTTTCTCGGGAGTTGTTCCCAGCCACGAGAAGGGCCGGATCCCGGATTATCGTGTCGAGGTGACCTACAGCGGGCAAGAACCGCAGGTCCTCGACGATCCGTACCGCTTTGCCCCGACCCTGGGTGAACTGGATCTGCACCTGATCGGTGAAGGCCGTCACGAAACGCTGTGGACTGCGCTCGGTGCCCACGTTCATCGTTATCCCTCTGCCATGGGCGATATCCAGGGCGTGAGCTTTGCGGTGTGGGCCCCCAACGCGCGCGCCGTTCGTGTGATCGGTGATTTCAACGGTTGGGATGGCTCGGAGCATGCCATGCGCTCGCTGGGTTCCAGCGGCATCTGGGAGCTGTTCATTCCAGACATGGGTTCCGGCGACACCTACAAGTTCCGTGTTCAGGGCCGTGACGGTTCCTGGCGGGATAAGGCCGACCCCATGGCCTTCGGAACCGAGGTTCCCCCGTCCACTGCGTCCCGGGTCTTTGAGTCGAACTACGAGTTCCAGGACTCCGAGTGGATGGCCAAGCGCGCGCAAACCGACCCGCACAACGCCCCGATGAGTGTCTACGAACTGCACATCGGTTCATGGCGCAAGGGCCTGGACTACGTGGATCTCGCACGTGAACTGGTTGAGTACCTCACGTGGCAGGGTTTCACTCACGTCGAGCTCATGCCCGTGGCGGAGCACCCCTTCGGTGGTTCCTGGGGGTACCAGGTCACTTCCTACTACGCGCCGTCCTCCCGATTCGGGTCACCGGACGAGTTCCGTTACCTGGTGGACCAGTTGCACCAGGCGGGCATCGGCGTGCTCGTGGACTGGGTTCCGGGGCACTTCCCCAAGGACGAATGGGCACTGGCCAACTTCGACGGCGAGCCGCTCTACGAGCACTCGGATCCCCGCCGCGGCGAGCACAAGGACTGGGGCACGCTGATCTTCGATTACGGCCGTTCCGAGGTGCGTAACTTCCTCGTGGCCAACGCCAATTACTGGCTCGAGGAATACCACATCGACGGTATGCGCGTGGATGCCGTGGCCTCCATGCTCTACCTGGACTACTCCCGCAACGACGGCGAGTGGGAACCGAATAAGTACGGCGGCCGCGAGAACCTTGAGGCCATCGCATTCCTCCAGGAAGCCAATGCCACGGCCTACCGCCGCAGCCCGGGCATCGTGATGATTGCCGAGGAGTCCACTTCGTTCCCCGGTGTCACCAAGCCCACCGAAGCCGGCGGTCTCGGGTTCGGCATCAAGTGGAACATGGGCTGGATGCACGACAGCCTGGAATACATGGCCGAGGACCCGTTCAACCGCCATTACCACCACAACAAGGCCACGTTCTCGATGGTCTACGCCTACTCCGAGAACTTCATCCTGCCTATTTCGCACGACGAGGTCGTGTACGGCAAGGGTTCTTTGCTGCGCAAGATGCCGGGGGACCGGTGGCAGCAGCTGGCCAATGTGCGTGCCTACTTGGCATACATGTGGGCCCACCCGGGCAAGCAGCTGATCTTCATGGGTACCGAGTACGCCCAGGAATCGGAATGGTCGCAGGAACACGGTCTGGACTGGTGGCTGTCGGAGACCCCTCCGCACCATGGAGTGCAGGAACTTGTGAAGAACCTCAACGAGATCTACCGGGGTACCCCGGCGCTCTATGTTCGCGATAACGATCCCTCGGGCTTCGAATGGATCGATGCCAATGACGCGGGGCGGAACACACTGTCATTCACGCGATGGGATGATCAGGGCAATCCGCTGGTCTGTATTGCCAACTTCGCGGGCAACCCGCACGAGAACTTCCGCGTGGGTATGCCCTGGGCCGGTGAATGGGACGAGGTTCTCAACACGGATTCCGAGCTCTTCGGAGGATCGGGCGTAGGGAACCTGGGCAAGATCACCGCTACCGAGGGTGCTTACAACGGCAAGCCCGCATCCGCCGAGATGACGGTGCCTCCGCTGGCAGTGCTCTACTTCAAGCCGGCATCACAGGCGGCAAGAACCGATAAGTAGCCTCACTCGACCAGACCCGCGGCGCGAACCGACAGGTTCGTACCGCGGGTTTGTCGTTCCCCTCGCGAGTGTGTAATGTCTACCAAGTCGCCGCGGCGAGGTTCCCGAGAAAGGAACCGAGAAGCGGTGAACAGGGATCCAACCCGGACGATCAGACGGTGTTGCAAGACGCCGACGACGTGGTAAGGTTGGTCCCCGCAAGCAAGAGATTGCATGGCGACAGACCAAGAGGAACTGAGAGTTCACCTGGATTTGACCCGCCGTTCCAATCTCACCTAAGCTTGCAGATCGCAACCGACTTCCGGCCCGCAGGGCGGGAAGAGTGGTTTGTTGTTTGTCAACTCAATAGTGTGCCTAGTTTGTTGATACCAAGAATGTTTTATTTTTTGGT
>NZ_BAAAQA010000023.1:0-68013 GCF_039531425.1 Kocuria atrinae | reverse complement strand
CACCTAAACCCTTCAAACCGTCACCGATGTCCTGACACAGAACTGTCACCGATGTCCTGAGACATAACAGCCTCGAAAAGAGGGATAGGGAACCTTAAACCTTCGAGGAAGGCGGGGCGGCCCCCTAAACCTTTCGGGGTGAGACGCGCGGAGTTGGGAGCCCGGAAGCGTGGGGAGTTAGCGGCCCCTGCCTCGGATCCGCAACGACCGGGCGAAGATGATCGCCAGCAGACCCATGAGCGGCACGAAGAGGATGGCCAGCCGCAGCCCCGCGGAGTCAGCCAATGCGCCCACCAGTGGGGGTGAGATCAGGAAGATCACTCGCATGCTCCAGCTGACCAGGGTGAGCCCGGTTCCGGGTTTCAGACCGGGAGCGCGGTCCGCAGCGGCATAGGCACTGGGCACCAGGGTGGCGCAGCCGAAACCGGCCAGACCGAAGCCCACCAGCGCCATGGGAACGTTGGCCGCGATGATCACGGTGCCCATGCCCAGGAAGATCAGTGCACCACCGAAGCGCGTGACGTTCACTTCTCCGAAGGCGTTAATCATCCGGTCACCCAGCAGTCGCCCGATGAACTGCGCACCCACCATGACCACATAGGCGAAACCCATCACGGTCACCGGAGCACCCAGGACGTCCCGGAGATACACGGCGCCCCAGTTGTTGCCGATGTCCTCGACCAGCACCCCGGACATCGCGATGATCGCGAATGGCACCAGGGCCAATAGCGCCTTGCCCGCACCGGCCGGGATGATGGGCACGCCGGCGGTGTCGGTCATGACCTCCGCAGGAACTTCGTGACTGTCAGGGAGCGAGAAGCGCATGGCCCCCAGAGCCACCGCCGCGAACAGGATGCCGCTCAGTGCCAGGTGCATCGGCAGGGGCAGCTGCAGGGCTATCGCGGCGGTACCCATGAGCCCACCCAGCACGGCACCCACACTCCACAGGGCGTGCATGGAGTTGATGATTGAGACCCCAGCCAAGCGTTGCACCCGCAGTCCCTGGGCGTTCTGGGCGGTATCGACCACGGCATCTAGGGCGCCTGCCAGCAGCAGACCGATGAAGAACACCGCCACGTGCGGGATGGATGCGGCGAAAAACACGGACCCCGCCAGCAATATCGATCCCACTGCTGCGGCACGAGCGGTGCCGAAGCGTCGGATGATCGGAGCGGGCAGCGGACCCGCCACCACACCACCGATGGGCAGCGCGATCAACACCAGCCCGTACATCGCGTTGGACAGTTCGAACATGTCCTTGATCTCGGGAAGCCGCGGCAGCAGGTTCGCGTAGATCGCACCGTTGGTCATGAACAGCAACGACACTGCGATGCGGGCTTTGAGGATGCGCGATGGACTCACGGGAACCAGCGTATGGCCTCAGTCAATGCACGAGAAAAGCGGGCCCGCAGCTCCCATGGAGGTACGGGCCCGCTATTAGCGGCGGTCGCGAAACGTGAGTCCTAGTTGTTGGGGAAGTCCCACGGATCGTTCGACATGGCCTCGTCGTACGCGGAGTTCCACCCCTCGCGCCAGTACTGCATATCCGCACTGTCCTGAGCGCTCGCGGGCTGCCCTGCAACGAACAGGCAGGGCCGGTCACCGGGCACGGATTCACACGCCTGCTCGGAGGTCCAGGCAGTTGCGATTCCGGATTCGTCCCGGGCGGAGTTCGACGGCGCCGCGCCAGTCTTGCTCGAAGCGCCCGCGCTCGGGGACGCGCTGGGTGATCCACTGGGCGAAGTACTCGTAGAAGTGGACGGGCTCACGTAAGGCGAGGGAGCGGCGTCGTCCTCGAAGCTCGAGTCGAACGAATCGTTCCACTGTTCGCGCTCGGGGGTGACCGTCTCGGGGGAGCGCGGGTCGTCGAAGCCCTGCTGGGAATTGGCCGGGTACCAGTAGTCGGCGGTGGGCAGCTTGAGTTCGTAGACACCGGACTCGGCGGTCACGGATGTCTGCTCGGGGGCCTCACCGGTGACTCGGACGGAGGTGAAGCCGTTGCGGGTGTGGGCGTCCAGCCGGTCGCTGACCTCGATGCCGTTGAGCACCACCTGACCGTTGGTGGTGCGGGCATCGATCGCGGAGGCCTTGACGGAATCCGCACTCACGGACCCGAACATGGACCGTGCGGTGATCTGGTCGAAAGCGCCCGTCACGTGCACCAGGCCGTGCTCAGCGGTGAGATCGAGCGAGGTGTCCGCATCACTTTCCGGCACGGTAATCTGGATGTTGTTGATGCCACCGGACCACCGGGAAGTCTGCTTGGCGGCATCCAGGCGGACCTCGCCGTCGGACTCCTGCGGAGCGGGCTGATCACCCAGGCCCCATCCGAATTCCTGCCACGTGACCTCCACGTTCTCGACCGTGGGGCTGGTGCGGACTCGAACGTTGGCGCTGTCCGAATCCACCACGATGCTCGAGGCATCGGAGGACGCGGTCCAGGTGTCGGTGCGCTCCTGGGTCATGACCGCGGCGGTCGCGGCACCCGCACCGCCCACAACCAATGAGAGTGCGCCCAGGCCACCGATGATGCCAGTCGCGGTGTTCCAGCCGCGGCGCTGACCCCGGCTGATGGGCGGATTAGTGGGGTGCGGTCCCGCGGTGCGCGGAGACTCGTAGGGTACCTCAGGTGCGGTGTCGGACGATCCGTGGGAAGCGCCGTCGGGCTGGGAAGGAGGAAAATGTGTGCTCATGGCGGTGTCCTAAAGAGAGTGGTCCGGGTAGCCCAGGTACTTGAGAACCGCCAGCACACGGCGGTTGCCGGTCGCTGACGTCACCCCGAGCTTCATGAAGATCGAGCCGATGTGCTTCTCCACGGCCGATTCGGTGAGGTACAGGTTGGTGGCGATGGACGCGTTGGACAGGCCCTGCGCCATCAGCCCCAGCACTTCGCGCTCGCGGGGCGAGAGCAGTTCCAGGTCCTCGCGTTGGCGGGAACGCACCAGAATCTGGGTCAGCACCTCCGGGTCCAGCACGGTTCCGCCCTGGCCCACGGTCTGCACGGATTCCAGGAACTGGTCAACATCCGCCACGCGGTCCTTGAGCAGGTACCCCAGGCCCTCGCGGCGCGAGGCGATCAGCTCGGAGGCATAGCGCTCCTCCACGTATTGGGAGAGCACGAGCACGGCCACCTGCGGGTGCGCGGAACGAATGAGGACCGCGGCGCGAATGCCCTCGTCCGTGAAGGACGGCGGGAGCCGCACATCGACCAGCGCGAAGTCCGGCTGGTGCTCCTCCACGGCCTTCACGAGGCCCTCGGCGGTGTCGGTCTCAGCGACCACTTGGTGGCCGGCGTCGGTGAGGAGACGGACCAGGCCGGCTCGCAGCAGCACGGCGTCTTCGGCAATCACGATACGCACAGGGTCACGCTCCTTGGTTTCCGACGACGTCGCTCGCGGCCTGGTTGCCCACCGGCGCGTTGCGATCGGCCTGGCCACGGTCGGTCTTTTCGCGGCTGGGCCGGTTGAGGTTCGGACCGTTGGTGCCCGTGTGAGCCGAAGCGTTCAGCGGCAGCTGCACGATCACCTCGGACGGCCCGCCCGTGGGGGAGTTCAGGAAGAACTGGCCTCCCGCGGAACGAATCCGGTCCTCGATACCGGACAGTCCGCCACCGGGTACTACCCGTGCGCCACCGCGGCCGTAGTCGCGAATACCTGCCACCACGGTGGAGGTTCCGGGGATTTCGCCGTCCTGGATGGACACGGCCACATCAGCGGTCCGTGCACCGGAGTGCTTGATCGCGTTGGTCAGCGACTCGGAGACCGCGAAGTACACGGCGGCCTCGGTTTCCGGCGTCAGCCGGGGCACGTTCACGTTCACGTTGACCGGGAACGGGGCCTGAGCGGCGACTGCCGAAATGGCGGCGTCGAGCCCGCGATCCTCCAGAACCGCCGGATGGAACCCGCGAGCCAAGCGTCGCAGCTCAGTGATCGCGGCCTTGGTGGTGCCGTGGGCCTCGCTGACGAGTTCCTTGGCGTATGCGGGGTCGGTGTCGATGCGCGACTTGGCCATCGAGAGGTTCATGGCCACCGAGACCAGTTGGGGCTGAACGCCGTCGTGCAGGTCGCGTTCGATGCGAGAACGCTCGGTGTGGGCGCCACGAACGGCGGATTCGCGGGCCTCCGTCGCGTACTCCACCTGACGCCGGGCCTCGGCGGCCTCGCGGCGCAGGGCCGCCGACTCGCTCAGGCGCAGCAGTGTCGAGGACAGACCGCGGTGGGCCAGAGTGACCAAGGCCAGCAGAACCAGGCCGATCAGCAGCCCCAGGAGGCTCATCAGCACGCCGGACCATTCGGGCCAGCCCTGAATCGGGGTGAAGAAGCGCTGCGCAATGGAGTTCTCCGGCGCGAACAGCGGTGAGAGTGCGCCCACGATGCCCGCACCGATGGTCACGAGCGAGAACAAGGACAGCGCACCCAGGATGAAGGTCAGGATCAGGTGCAGGAAACCGAGCCACACGGAGCTGTCGGTCGCGTCCAACCACAGTTGGTGGGGGACCCGCACCCAGTCCGTACGCGGGGTGCGGCGCCGTTGCGGGTCACGCAGATCCAGCCCGAACGACGACGCCGATCGCCGCCGTTCCAGCCACACCGCCGCCCAAATCACGTACACGGTTCCGGCCAGGACCAACAGACCCAGGCCCACCGCGGGGATCATGGCTACGCCCGTGAAGATCAGGGTGCCGATCACGATGATCCAGAAGAAGTTCAACAGGGCATCGATGACGAGGTCCGCAGCTCCGAAGAACATGGTTTTGGGGGAGAAGGCGCTCCACTCGCGTATCGGGCGCTCGTCGGCAGAGCCGGGGCCCATCGCGCCGGGGCCGCCCGGGGTGTTCAAGCCCTGGGCATCAGAGTGGCGAGGGCCGAGATTTCGTGTGGGGGCGGCGTCGTCGGTATTGGGCGCCGCGGTGCTGCCGCCGGCGCTCGACTCGAACAGGGAGTCCTGGGTCTTCTCTCGAGCGGGTGCCTGGGCGGTCGCGGTGCCGCGCGGAGGCTGGGGTGTTCCGTGCGGCGGCAGGGGGCGGGTGTGCTGTGTGTCTGCCGGAATCGCTTCCGTGGGTTCCCACGGTGGAGTCTGGCGCGGGTCTGGTGTGCTCATGTCCATAACGCTACGGTTCTGCGCCTGTTTTCCGCGCCAGAGTTAGCCACCGAGTCCGGGTGGGGTTTTCCCCACCTCCGGTGTTCCGGGCTGAGTCCGAGGCTGCCTCCGAGGGTGAAGTGGGCGGTGTCATCTCACTCCACAATCACGCTCATTCCTCACACACACGTGTGTAGCTGCCTACACTGAAGTACATGAGCGACGGCGTGCAGACCCACTCCGCCCCCACCCGGGCCCGTGGCTCTGCTGCGCTCGCCGATCGTGACGTCGCTTCTGACGCCGCGCGTGTGGGATGCGTGATCGCCGTGGTGTTCATTCATTTGCTCATGGTCACCCTTACTGCGGATCCGGAGACGGGCGAACTCATCTCCGTGATGGTCCCCACGGAGCAACCCTGGTACTGGTGGGTCACGTGGATCATGCAGATCATGCCGTTGTTCTTCGTGGTCGGAGGCGTGGCCACGGCTGGGGCGCTGCGGCGCAGGGCCAGGGGAGCGGCACCGGCGGAATACGTGCGGGAACGCACCCTGCGACTCATACAACCGGCCGCGGTGCTGTGGTTGGTCTTCGCTCTTGGGGCGATGATCGCTTTGGCGGCCGGGGTCGGCGATGAACTTGTTACGTTCGCGTTGTCCGGCATGGGCATGCCCCTGTGGTTCCTTGCCGCGTACTTGATCGCGCAAGCGCTGGCTCCCACCTTCTTGGAATTACACGAACGCATGGGCTGGGTGTGGTGCTGGTTCCTGCTTTCGTGCGTGGTGGCCGTGGACCTGCTGCGCATCGCCACGGATCAGCAGTGGTGGGGCTTGTTGAACATGCTGTTCGTGTGGCCGCTCATTCAGCAATTCGGATTCTTCCGGGCTGATGGTTGGTTCGCGGCGCGGAGCACGGTCGCCCTGCTCGGGATTGCCGCCGGTTGCTACGGGCTGCTTGCCGTGTGTGTACTCTCCGGGCGTTACGCGCCGGACATGCTCACCAACCTGAACCCGCCCACGGTGTGCCTGGCGTTGTTGGGACTCGCCCAAGCGTGCCTGCTGCAGGTGTTCACCCCCGCGCTCAACCGGCTCATGCGTTGGCGGCCCGCGCAGGCTGTTGCGTACGTGGTGGGAACACGTGCCATGACCATTTACCTGTGGCACCTCCCGGTCATCATCCTGGTGATGGCGGCATGGTTCTTTGCCGGCGGCTATGACCCCGTACCCGGGTCCGCTCAGTGGTGGTTGCTGCGCATCCCGCTGGCCGTGCTGTGCTGGGCGGTGGTTCTCGCGGTCGCCACGGCGCTGGTCAGAGTCGAGCGAGCGTCGGTGAAACCCTGGGGCAAACTCAGGTTGACGCCCCTGGCGGTACTGGTCGGGTTGATCTGCGCGGTGGTTCCGCCGCTGTTGGAGATCGTGACCCTGCTGACCCCCGCCCTGGTGCTGTGGGGTGCTGCGGGCTCGGTGGTGTGCCTGGTGATCATGAAGTGGGGCGTTGTGCCGGCTCCACGAGGTGTTCGGTGACGTAACTCAACAGGGTGGGCATCAAGGCGGGGTGTAACTGGTGCCCCATGCCGGGGATCTCGATGAACGTGGCACCCGGAATAGCCTCAGCGGTCGCGGGGCCGCCGTCCGGTCGAACGATCTTGTCCTTGTCACCGTGAATCACCAGGGTGGGAGCGGTGATGTCCGCGAGCACCTCCGCACGATTGCCGGAGGCCCGAATCGCGCCGATCTGGCGCCGCATGGCCGCGGATTCACCGTGCGGGTTGAGCGACCGATCCCAGTGGGCCGCGGCCAGTTGCGCCTCGTAAGCCTCATCGATCGGATAGCCCGGCCCCGCCAAGTGCCGCCCGATGATCGTGCGACCCCTGATGTACACCGACCGATTGGGCGCACCCGGGAGCATCAACATGGCCGCGGTGGAGGTTGCGGTGGTGCCCACCTCGGGGTCCCCAGTGGTCGAACAGATGGAGACGAGGCGCCGCACGAGCTCCGGATGATGTGCAGCCAGGGACTGGGCGATCATCCCGCCCAACGAAAACCCGATGAGGTCCGCCCGGCCGATGCCGAGCGCTCGCATGGTGTCCGCAACATCCTCGCTCATGTCCTCCACGGTGTACTGCTCCGCGGGGAGGTCACCGCTCAGCAACTGCCGGGCAGAGGGTGCCTTGGACGTGGCCCGGAACGAACGGCCTTCGTCCCGGTTGTCGATGCGAACCACGCGGAACCCCTGTTTGACCAAGGATTTCACGAAGGAGATGGGCCATGCGGTCAGGTCAAAGGCCAGACCGGTGATCATGATGACCGCTGGGCCGTCCTCGGGGCCGTCGATCCGTACGCACATGCTGCGCCCGTCACCGAGATCCACGATTTCCTCTACGCCCGTATCTCCCGGCCCCGCGAGCAAGGTGGGCAGCTCCTGGAGAACGGGGGCGGCGGCGTCGTCGAACCGTAAGAACTCATCGACCACGGGTCGCGACCTGAGCTCGCGGCGGTCGGCCAAGTAGCTCATGGACATCAGCCACGGGCTGCGGGTGCCCTGTTTGGGGAGGCCGTCCAGTGCGCGTTGGATGTAGCCGGCGTCGAAGTCGAGCAGGGGTTTGGTCTTGAGCCCGTCCGGGGCGACCGGTCGTGCGGAGACGGCACCGATCCCGTCCATGTGCGCGAGCAGGCGCGAGAACCAGTCGACGAGAAGACCGATCTTGAGCGTCCAAGACGCGTTGGTGTATCCGATCGCGAACGCGAAATTGGGCATGTCACTGAGCATCACACCGCGGTAAGCGACCTTCTCGGTGAGATCCACGGGCGTGCCGTCCAAGCTGAAGCGGGCCCCGCCGAACAGCAACACGTTGAACCCCGTGGCGGTGATGATGATGTCCGCCGGGATCTCCTGGCCGTTCTCCATCCGCACGCCGGACTCGGTGATTTCGTCGATGGTTCCGGTGACCACGTGGCCACTCCCGGATTTGAGCGCACGGTAAAAATCCCCACCCGGCGCCACGCACACGCGCTGATCCCACGGTTTATAGGGCGGGCTGAAGTGTTCTCTGACGGAGACGTCGTCGGGAAGCTGCGATTTGTTGACCGCCGCGATAGCGCCCCTGACCAGGTGCGGCGCGATTTTGCTGGTCTTCCACAGCAACCGTTGCTGCCGAGTGGCCACCGCGCGGGCAACGTGCGAGGAGCGCTCGTCACCCAGCCGAGGTTTGAGGGCTTTCGCCAGATGATTCTCCTTGGGAACGGGAATGATGTAGCTGGGCGTGCGCTGCACCATGGTCACGTTCGCTCCACGTTCCACGAGGGCGGGCAGCAGCGTGATGGCGGTGGCACCGCTGCCGATGACCACCACGTTCTTGCCCGCCACGTCCATGTCTTGGGGCCAAAGCTGCGGGTGAACCACGGTGCCCTGGAACCGCTTCAAGCCCGGGATGTCCGGTTCATTCGGCTGGTCATAGCGGTAGTAGCCGGTCGCGTTGAACAGCCACGAGGCGGTCACTTCCAGGTACTCACCCGTCCCGCTGGGTTCTCGGGGTGCCGACGACGCCGCGGGGTCGCCTTGGTCCCGCTGTCCCTGGGCGGGGTGGGGGCCAGTGCGCCGAGCTTCTGGTGTGGCCGTGCGTTCCACGGTGACGCACCAGTGGCTGTGGTGAGGAGACCAGTCGGCGGCGACCATGCGTTGGTTGAAACGGATGAGCTCGTTCACGCCGTACTCGCGAGCGGTGTCGCGAATGTACTGCAAGATGGCCGGGCCTTTGGCAATGGATTGAGGTCCGGTCCACGGCCGGAATTCGTATCCGAAGGTGTACAGGTCCGAGTCCGCGCGCACTCCCGGGTAGCGGAACAGGTCCCACGTACCGCCAGTAGCATCGCGGGATTCCAGGATGCCGATCTTCTTGTGTGGGTGTTCCTTGCGCAGTTTGCACGCAGCACCAATGCCGCTCAGACCTGCGCCGATGATGAGGATGTCGAAGTGCTCAGCGTCCGTGGACATGCTTCATGAATAGCAGGGGTTCCTGCGATTTACATGATCAATCCAGGTGGTCCCACACACTGAGATCCTGCCAACCAACGGTCACGGTACGGAGGTATTTGGCGCCCTTGACCTCCCGCGCTGCTTGCTCGGTGGCAAAAACTCCCAGGGGAGCTGGATTGCGGTCCGCTGAAACGTGGGAATGACGGCTGCGTCTGCCTTCGAACACGATGAAGAGCTGATCGCCGTCACCCACGGCCGGCGCGTCAGGAACGGTGAAGCGTTCCCACATCACTCGGTAGGTGGGGCGAACGGCCAGCTGATCCTTTTCAATGGCGCGGGCATCGAATTCGGTGCGGGTCACGGCGACAAGCGGGGCGTCTGAGGATTCAGGGTGCTGTTGGAAGACCAGAAATGTCTCAGGTTGGCCGCCACGGAAATTGAGGAGCTTCTCAAGAATGGATGTGAACGGTCGGTTCATGGATTAACCATGGCCGACAAACCACCGGTTGTCTGCTGTTTTACCATTTATGAAGGCAAACGTTCCAGGTGTCACCAATGTTGTTGGCGATTCTGGTGAATTCTGCACCGTGCTAGGAGAGGAAGCCCGTCAGCTGAAATCGCACGGGTGGGGGTGGCGTCCGTTGTGCTCTGCATTCCGAGGGGCTACATCACCGGATGGTGGCGAATACGCACTGATCGACGTTACGACCCGCTCTCTCGGTCCCGTAATCTGATCGACTTTCCGACCCGGATTTCCGGATTTCCGGGCGTTACCGTCGATCAGTATGCAGACGGCCGTAGCGGCCGGGTCGAATCGTCGATCAGACTGCTGCCGGGGTAGCCGGAGCGACCGGCGCGCGGTCCTAACGTCGATCAGACTGCGACCTCGTACCTTGGAACCCCGGGCCCAGCCTCAGATCCGGAGGTGCACCAGGCTCGGCCCGGAGATGCTCAGCGCTTGTTCCACGGTGGAAGCCAGGCTGTCCATGGTGGCGGGCAGTCCGGTGGCACCGAAGGATTCCGCGAGCTGAACCCAGTCCGGCTGTTTGAGGTCCACGGCCAGCGGGTCGATGTCACGGTCCACCATGCCTTGGCGAATCTCGCCGTAGCCGCCGTTGTCCACGCAGATAATCGGCAGGTCCAGTTCGAGTTCCACCGCGGTCATCAGCTCTTGGATGCTGAACATCAGGGCACCGTCGCCCAGTAGACACACCACCGGGCGATCCGGGGCGGCCAATTTGGCGCCGATCGCGGCGGGCAGGCCGTAGCCAAGCGTCGCGTACGTACCCATGTACAGCAGCGAGTGCGGGGTGGGTGCGCGGAAGAACGTGGTGGAGCCCATGTACGTCACCTGCGAGGAGTCACCGGCCATGATCGTGTTGTCCGGGACCACTTCCATGATGGTTTCGTTGAGCGCGGCCAGGTCGGGAGCCCACTGGCGCCCCTCGTTGTCCATGGCGTCGAATACCTCGCGCAGGTCACGGGCTTCCCGATCGCCGACGCCGCTCCCCCCGTCCGCACGCAAGGCCCCCAGCAACTGCGGCACCACGGCCGCCGAGTTGCCCGGAACCTCGATATCCGGGGTGAGGTTGCACAGCATCTGATCGCGCATGATGTCCACGCGAATGATCGGCCCCTGGGGCGCGATGTCGCCGCCCCACAATTCGGCCTCGCCCACCTTTGAGCCGATGACCAAAAGAGCATCCGCAGTGCGCAGGAACGAATGCGCGGTGCTCAGCCGCAGGTCCGCGCCCAAGGACAATCGGTGCTTCTCCGGAATCGCGCCCTTGCCGTTGGTCGTGGTGATGACGGGAGCTTCCAGCAACTCCGCCAGCTCCAACAACTGAGGGCCAGCAGCCAACGAGCCACCGCCGGCCAGGATGACCGGTCGGGAAGCTGCGGCGAGCGCGGTTGCTGCCGCATCGACGTCGGACGCCGGTGCGGGTTGCGGCGCGCCCAGTGGACGCGGGGCCGTTGCGGAGGCAGGCACGTCCGATGGGCCCTCGAGGATGTCCAGCGGAATCTCGATGTGAATGGGCCGTGGACGGGAATGAGCAAAATCGCGCATGGCGTCGTGAATCATGATCACGGCCTCGGCCCCGGAGGTCACGCGGCGGGACTGACCCACGATGGCGTTGACGGCCGCGGAAGGGTTCTTGGTCTCGTGCAGCGACCCGATGTCCCGGAAATCCTGCCCCACCGGGCGTCCCGGGGACAGCAGGATCATGGGTCGGGATTCGGCGTAGGCGGTGGCCGCACCGGAGAGCGAATTCAGCAGCCCCGGCCCGGAGGTCGTGATGACCACGCCCGGCAGCCCGCTTACCTGCGACCAGCCGTCCGCGCCGTAGGACGCGCCCTGCTCGTGCCGCGTGGTGATCGCCCGGATCCCCAGCGCGCGCAGCGGCCGGTAGAACTCGAGCGAGTGCGTGCCCGGAATGCCGAACACCGTGTCGATCCCGTAGCCGCGCAGGGTTTCCAGGACCGCGCGGGCCACGGTGCGCTCGGGGTACGACGTCGCCTGGTTGTCTAAGTTTTCGCTCACGACTTGGCCTCCTTGATCCGCTGGGACCACTCAGTAGAGATTTCGGACGAGGTGCGCTTGGTCAGAAGCGACACCACCACGTAGACGAGGACCGAGGACAGCAGGCCCAGGTAGATGGGGACGTTGGCGAGTACGCCGAACACCGCCATCGACACCAGGGTGACCAGCGAGCCCACGGCCATGGAGACTGCGGCGCCCATCGCGGTTCCGCGCTTCCAAACCAGACCGCCCAGGATGGCGACCAACAGGCCACCGACCAGCACGTTGTACGCAGTGGTCAGGGCCACCACGGTGGAGGGGACGAGCATGGAGATGAACGTGACCACCAGTCCCACGACCACCACGTAGACGCGATCCTTGAAGACGGAGGCGTCCTCGGAGCGGGCGCGAGCGACGTCGTCGTGGGAAGCCCCGAACAGGCCCTTGAGGGTGGGGATCACGTCAACGCGCGCGACCGTGGATGCGGCGATCATTGCGCCGGAGGCCGTGGACATCATGGCCGCGACACCGGCGGCGAGCACCACGCCACCCAGGCCGGCGGGAACGTGCATTTGGGCCATGGCGGCGAATGCCTCCTCCGGCACGGAGAGGTCGGGGAGTACGGCTGCCGCGGCGGTGCCGATCAGCGCACCGGCAACGCCGTACAGCGCAACGTACACGGCGGCGCCCAGGCCGGACCAGCGGGCGACCTGCGGGGAGCGGGCGGTGAACACACGCTGCCAGATGTCCTGACCGATCAGCATGCCAAAGCCGTAGACCACGAATTGCGTGATGATCGCTTGGAAGCCCATGGAGCCCCAATGGAAGTAGGTGGTGTCCAGGCGTTCGGTCAGTCCGTTGATGCCGCCGGCGGCGGAGAGCGAGAACGGCAGCAGGATCAGGAACATGCCGATGGTCATGAACACGAACTGCATCAAGTCCGTCAGGGTGATGGACCACATTCCGCCCAACACGGAGTAGCCGATCACCACTGCACCGCCCAGCAGGATGGCCCACGGACGGGAAATCGGGAACAGCACGGAGAAAATCGACGCGTAGGCCGCGGTGGAAGTCACCGAGATCATGAGCGTGTACGCGAGCATCACGAACGAGGACGCGCTGGCCCCGCCCCGGTCGCCATAGCGCAACTGCAGCATCTGCGAGACCGTGAAGACCTTGAGCGACTGGATGCGTCCGGCGAAGAAGAGACTCAGTGCGGCCAGGCCGGTCGCGATGGCGACCACGAGCCACATGCCCGAGATGCCGTACTGGTAACCCAGGCCCACGCCTCCCACGGTGGACGCGCCACCCAGAACGACGGCGGCCATGGTGGAGGTGTAGAGACCGGGACCGAGCCGCCGGCCTGCCACACGGTAATCCGTTGCCGTCTTGGCGCGGCGTGCCGCCCACAGCCCGATGGCCACCATGGCCACCAGGTACAGCACAATGACAAGCACATTCATGAAGGGATACTCCTCGAGACATGACGGGGGGCCGCTGGTGCGAGACGGGTTGATCTCGCGGAACCGGTACAGGGCATAGGGTTTATGCACCAGGTCACAGAAAAATATCACTGCAGCGACGTTGGGCCGATCACATCCTGGTTGCCCGCGGAGCGTGTGGTGTCCCGAGCGATCCTCGGGAAGAAGGGAGAACCGTGGAACCGGAACGCATTGTGGAAACCACGGCTGACGGGCAAGAACGCGTGGGGCCGGTCAATGCGGCCCTCACCCCGCGGTGGGTCGGACCCGCCACGTTCGCCCGCTTACCGCGTACGGATCAGGTCGAACACACGGACATTGCTGTGGTGGGAATCCCGTTCGACTCCGGAGTGTCGTACCGCTCCGGTGCTCGCTTCGGCCCCAATCATGTGCGCGAATCCTCGCGGCTGCTGCGGCCCTACAATCCCGCTCAGAATCACTCACCGTTCGCCCACCTGCAGGTCGCGGATGCCGGTGATCTGGTGGGTAACCCGTTCGACATCAAGGACGCCATCACGGCCATCGAGACCGGTGCGCTGGAGTTGATGGGTTCTGACACCAAGATCGTGGCCATCGGTGGCGATCACACCATTGCCCTGCCCCTGATGCGCGCCGCTCATTCTCGGCACGGCAAGATTGCGCTGCTGCACTTTGACGCTCACTTGGATACGTGGGACACCTACTTCGGCGCGGAGTTCACGCACGGCACGCCGTTCCGCCGGGCCTTCGAAGAGGGCATCATCGATACGGACGCCGTGATGCACGTGGGTACCCGCGGCCCGCTCTACGGCACTCAGGACTTGGAGGACGATTCCTCCTTCGGGTTTGAGATCGTCTCCTCCGCGGATGTCATGCGCTCCGGTGTGGATGCCGTTGTCCAGACATTGCGCGAGCGCGTGGGCGACCGCCCGCTCTACATCTCCCTGGACATCGACGTCCTGGATCCCGCCCACGCACCCGGAACGGGCACGCCCGAGGCCGGTGGCATGACCAGCCGCGAGGTCCTCGAGATCCTGCGTGGCTTGCGTGGACTCGATGTGATTGCGTGCGACGTCGTGGAGGTCGCCCCCGCTTACGATCACGCCGAGATCACCGGCATTGCCGCAGCTCACGTGGTCTATGACTTGATCACGCTCATCAGCCTGGGCCCCGACGCAGCTGCCGACGGCCCCGCGTACGGCATCTCCGGCGCGCAATACGGCGAGGGGGCGAAGTAATGGAGTTCGCATCACGCGCGGCGGAGTTTCGCCCTTCGCCGGTCCGCGCCGTCTTCGAAACCGCCATGGACCCGTCCGTTGTGTCGCTGGCCGGCGGCAACCCGGACCTGTCGGTGTTGCCGGGCGGGGACATCGGTGCCTTGGCCTCGTCCCTGTTGGCCGAACGCGGCGGAGAGATTCTGCAGTACGGTTCCGGCGCGGGGACGACGCCGCTGCGAGACCTGGTCGTGCAGCTCATGTCCCGGGGTGGTTCGGATATCACCTCCGCGGATGTCCTTCCGACCACGGGATCACAGGCCGGCCTGGACCTGGTGACCAAGCTGTACTGCAACCCGGGGGACGTGATTCTCGCTGAGGGTCCCACTTACGTGGGTGCCTTGGGCGTCTTCGGTGCCTACGAGGTGGACGTCCGTCATGTGGAAGTCGATGAGCACGGTCTTGATCCTCAACGTGTTGCTACCGCTTTGGAGCAGCTGGCTGCGGAGGGTAAACGGGTCCCGTTCGTATACGTGATCCCGAGCTTCCAGAACCCGACGGGCGTGACCATGCCGGCCGAGCGGCGTCGTGAATTGGTGCGTGTCTGCGCCAAACGCGACGTGATGATCGTGGAGGATGACCCGTACCCGCTGTTGTCCTTCGATCGCTCCGGACCGCTGCCCTCGATGCACGGCATGGATCCGGAACACGTGATTCACCTGGGCAGCTTCTCCAAGATCTTCGCTCCGGGGCTGCGTGTGGGCTGGCTCGTTGCCCCGCCTGAGGTGCGAGGGCGCCTGCAGATCGCCGCCGAGTCCGTGGTGATCCACCCGTCCAATCTGGCCCAGTCGCTGGTGACCTCGTGGGTCGGATCGGAGCAGTGGGAGCCAGCGCTGGACCGGGCTGTGGAGTTCTACCGGGAGCGGTGGCAGGCCATGAAGGCGGCGCTGGAGGAGTTCATGCCTGAGCACGCCTCGTGGACCGAACCGACCGGTGGCTTCTTCACCTGGGTTACGGTGCCCGGACTGGCCGACAAGGACGATCTGTTGCGGGATGCGATCGAGCAGGGAGTTGTCCTGGTACCCGGCTCCGCATGCTACTCAGACGGCCGGTCCTCCGACGCCGTGCGCCTCGCGTTCTCCGGCGTCTCACCGGTGCGCATCCGGGAAGGTGTGAAGCGGTTCGCGCAGATTCTGTAAGTCAGACCGCGTTCTCCACCGCGATTCGCCGGTCCGGTTGAGTCATATGTGAGGGAACCGCAACCAGCGGGTCTCAAGGGAGGGAAGTGCTGAAATCTTCACGGATTTCAGCACTTCCCTCCCCTGACATTTCCACTGCTTCACGTGCTTCAATAAGTTGCTATTTTCTGAAGCATAAATTAGGTTAACTAACTATGGATAAGACTCCCGCTGTTGAGAGCCAGTCCCAGGGCTCCGTGCCCATTAGAAGTGCCGAACAACTTCGCACGGCGCTGCGTCACGGGGTGTTCTTCCTCCGGCGTTTGGACAATACGCGGGAGCTCACCAGCCAGCAGATCAGCCTCATGTCTATGTTGACAGACGGCGGGGTCCGCATGACGACTATTGCAGCGAACCTCGGAGTTCGTACCCCCACCGCAACCCAGAGCGTTGACCGCCTCATGAAGTCTGGGCTGGTGGAACGGCAACCCGATCCCGCCGACGCCCGCGCGGTCCTCGTGAAGCTCACGCCCCGTGGTCACAATGTGATCGCCGCTGAAGACCGCCACCGCAACGAGGTGGTTGCCAAGGTTCTGGCACGGCTGAATGACGAAGAACTGGCCGCGCTCGATGCCGCCATGCCCGTTCTCGAAAAGCTCGCCAACCCGCTCGGCGGCATGACGGGGGAGCATCAGCCCCGTCCGGGAGTCCGAAAGGACTGAGCAACAGCTAAAGCAACATCTGCACTCAAAAACCAAGCGAGCCGGTTCCGCCTCACTGGGCAGGTCCGGCTCGCTTTTCATATGGGGCGAGATCAGATGGTCTCGGTGACATCCTCGGCGTCGAAGCGCGGGTTGCGCGCGTACTCCGGCTCGACCGGGGTGCCCAGGTTGACGACCACGATGGAGTGCTTGCCGGCGCCCTCGAAGAACTCCTCGTCCACGCCGGCCGGGTTGAAGCCGGTCATGGGGCCTGCAGCGAGGCCTGCGGTGCGGGCGGCAATGATGAAGTAGCCCACCTGGATGTGGGAGTTGGCCTTGCCGCTGGTGATGCGCATGTCGTCGTTCTCGTCGTACATGCTCTTCATCTGCGGGGCGGCCGGCAGGAACTCGGGGAAGTGCTCGTGCCAGTTCTCGTCGTAGGACAGGATGGCGGTCAGCGGAGCGTTGCGGGTCTTCTCTTGGTTGCCGCGGCTCATGTGCTTGACCAGGCGCTCGCGGGCCTCCGGGGACTCGACCCAGGTGATGCGCATGGGCTGGGAGTTGAACGCGGTGGGGCCCATCTTGGTGAGCTCGTAGATGGTGCGCTTCTGCTCATCGGTCACGGGGGCGTCCGTGAAGTGGCTCGCGGTGCGGGCATCGCAGAACAAGCGATCCACGGCGTCCTGGTCGATGGCCACGGTCAGATCAGCGGTTGCGGTCTCAGTCATCTAGCGTCCTCTCGTCGTTCTCTCGGTTCGGGTGCCCACGCCGACGACGCGCACACCTCCCGGGAAATTGTTTCGTCGGAAAGCATAACGGCGGAAACGTCCGATGTAGTCCCGATGTAAGGAAAGTAACTCCTGCACTCGCCCGCGCAGTAATTTGTGACTATGCATGCCGCAACTGGTTTCCGCCGGTCAGGGGCAGGGTCTAGTTTTGTCGAGTGACTTCCGTCTTCATCCCCGGCATGCTGACCGGGCTGGCCCTCATCGTGGCGATCGGTGCCCAGAACGCGTTTGTGCTGCGGCAGGGCATCCGGCGTCAGCACGTGTGGGCCGTGGTGCTCATCTGCATCGCTTCGGACGTGTTTCTGATTTCCGTGGGAACCGCGGGGATCGGGTTTCTCATCGAACGCGTGCCGTGGTTACTTGAAATCTTCCGCTGGGGTGGCGTGGTCTACCTGGTGGGCTTCGCGATTCAATCGTTCCGCTCAGCCATGAAGCCCCAGGGCCTACAGGCAGCCGAGGAAGGCGGTGGGTCTCTCAGGACAGTGGTCCTGACGACCTTGGGGCTGACCTGGTTGAACCCCCATGTGTACCTGGACACCGTGATCATGCTGGGCAACCTGGCCAATCAACAGGGCGATCAACGATGGGTCTTCGCAGCAGGAGCCATCATGGGGTCCGTCATCTGGTTCATCGCACTGGGTGCGGGCGCCAAAGCGCTCTCGCGGGTCTTGAATACCCCTCTGACCTGGCGCATCGTGGACATCATGGTGGGCGTGGTCATGCTGGCCATTGCCTCAAAGTTGGCGCTGAGCCCGGCGGTTTAATCATCGGGACTGGGCCACGGGGTCAAACTTTCCCCTTCTGCGGTTGTCGAGGCGCAGTAGTCAGTCATCCCGATTCCGCCGCACGGCGGCACGGGCAGCCTCACGGTTCACGGCACTGATGGCTGACAGGGGAATGCCCGCGGGGCAGACCTCTGCGCATTCGCCGTAGACCGAGCACGGGCCGAACTCTTCCTCGGCGGACTCCACCACGCCGCGGGCACGTCGTCCGCGCTCCGGCTTGCCCTGGGGAAGCGTGGCCAGATGAGTGAGCAACGAGCCGGTGAACAAGTGCGACGACCCGTTCGGGCAGGCTGCAATGCACGCGCCGCAGCCGATGCACGCCGAGAAATCCAGGGCTCGCTCCGCCATGTCGAACGGGATCTGGCGGGTGTCCGCATCCGGGGCCGTGCCGGCGTCCACGGATACGAATCCGCCCGAAGCCACCACACGGTCCATCGCGGAACGGTCCACCACCAGGTCACGAACCACCGGGAAAGCTGAAGACCTGAACGGCTCCATCCGAATATGAGCGCCGTCCGAGAATGACCTCAGGTGCTGACGACACATGGGTGTGTGCGGCTCCGGCCCGTGCGGGACGCCGTCCACCGTGATGCCGCACGTTCCGCAGATGCCCTCGCGACAATCGGTATCGAAGGCAATCGGGTCATCCCCGGCTTCGACCAGCTGCGCGTTGAGTCGATCCAGCAGCTCGGGCAGGGACATCTCCGCCGCGGCGTCATCCACGGTGTACGTGACGAATTCCCCGGCGTCTTCATCGGATGCTTGGCGCCATACCTCAATGGTCAGTTTCACGGTCGGTCTCCTCACACGTGACAACGAATCGCAATCTCTCACGAACCGCCATCACTTGTAGTTCCTGGTCTGCAGCGGAACTGTCTCGAACGACAGTGGTTCCGCGTGCCGTATGGGCGTGCCCGGGTGCTCGGGCGTGCCGGGCACGTGCTCCCACGCGGATACGAACGCCCAGTTCTCGTCATCGCGCTGCGCTTCGCCGCCTTCGGTCTGGTGATCCTCACGGAAGTGCGCGCCGCAGGACTCGTCGCGGTCCAAGGCATCCAGGCACATGAGTTCGGCCATTTCCAGATAGTCGGCCACGCGACCCGCGCGCTCGAGTTCCTGGTTCAGCTGCCGCCCCGTTCCCGGAACTCGCAAGTCATTCCAAAATTCCGAACGCAAGGAGCGGATCTCGTTGAGGGCAGTTTCCAATCCGGACACCGTCCGGGACACTCCACAACCCGTGTACAAAATGTCGCCGAGTCGCCGGTGGAAGTCGTCTGCACCGCGGGTTCCACCGATGGACAGCAGCTGCTCCGTGCGGGCCTTGACGTCGTTGATCGTGGCGCGCACGGCGTCGTCGTCAAGCGACAGGGGAGCGGTCCCGAGGTGCGAAGCCAGGAAGTTGGGGACGGAGAACGGCAGGGTGAACCAGCCATCCACGCACGCCGAGAGCAGTGAGTTGGCGCCCAACCGGTTGGCGCCGTGATAGCCCCATCCGGCCTCGCCACCCACGAACAAGCCGGGTACTGAGGTCATCATGTCGTAGTCGCTCCACAGCCCACCCATCGCGAAGTGCGCGCCCGGAGCGATGCGCATGGGCTGGGTGTAGGGGTCCTCACCTGTTGCATCGAAATACATGGAGAACAGGTTTCCGTAGCGCTCCTTGATGGTCGGCTTGCCCAGCCGTTCCATGGCGTCTCGGAAATCCAAGTACACGCTGTTCTTAAGCGGGCCCACGCCGTGGCCCGCCTCGATCTGTTCGCGCGCCGCCCGAGAGGAGATGTCTCGCGGGGACAGGTTGCCGTACGCGGGGTACTTGCGCTCCAGGTAGTAGTCGCGCTCGTCCTCGGGAATCTCGTTGGGTGGGCGGTCGTCACCGGCCCGCGCCGGAACCCAGATGCGTCCGTCATTACGCAGCGACTCACTCATCAGCGTGGTTTTGGACTGCCAGTGCGAACTCACCGGCAACGCGGTCGGATGGAACTGGATGAAGGATGGGGACGCGAAATACGCTCCGCGCCTGTGCGCCCGCCAGGCCGCGGTCACGTTCGAATTGTGCGCGAGCGTCGAGCGGAAATACACGTTGCCGTAGCCGCCCGTGCACAGCACCACGGCGTGAGCGGTCTCCGCCTCGATCTCGCCGGTGTACAAGTTGCGGCACACCACGCCCTGCGCGCGACCGTCCTTGACGATCAGATCCAGCATCTCGCGATGCGTGCGCAGATCCACGCTGCCCGTGCCCACCTGGCGTTGCAGCGCACGGGACGCCGCCACCTGCAGCTGCTGACCCGTCTGGCCACGCGTGTAATAGGTGCGCGAGACCTGCACGCCACCGAACGACCGGGTGCGCAATTGCCCGCCGTACTCTCGGGCGAACGGTGCGCCGATCGCGTCCATATGGTCGATGACGCGCACGGATTCCTCCCCGAGACGGAAACAATCGGCCTCGCGCCCGCGGAAATCCCCGCCCTTCACGGTGTCCTTGACGAACCGCTCGAGTGAATCGTTGTCCACCTTCTTCGCGCGGGCCGCGTTGATACCGCCCTGGGCCGCCACCGAGTGGGCACGGCGGGCGGCGTCGTGGAAGGTATAGACGACGACGTCGTAGCCCAGCTCCCCGAGCGCGGCAGCACATCCCGCCCCGGCCAGTCCCGTACCCACCACGATCACGCGGAACTTACGCCGGTTGAGCGGGCTGACCAGTTTGTAATCGAGTTTCCGGCGGGCCCATGCGGTGGCCGGATCGCCGTCGGGAATGCGGCCGTCCAGGGGTTCGGAGGCGCGGTCGGTCAACGGGGAGCTCATGAAATCAGTCCTGTCAGAACAGCCACGGGAATGGTGATGTTGCCCAGAGCGACCACCAGGGCCACCAGAAGGGCCACCGCGGCCAGAATGTTGCGGGCCTTGGAACCCACGCCGATGCCCAGGTCGTACACCGAACTCACCAGGCCGTGGAGCAGGTGCAGGGCCAGGGCCAGCATGGCCACGATGTAGATCAGAGAGGCCGGCCAGCGGCTGAACGAGTCCACCAGGTTCGAATACGCGTAGGACGATTCGTGCGTGGCGGCTTGGAAGCCGTCCGGGGCCGCGGGGGAGGTGCCCGTGGTCAGATCCAGGATGTGGAAGATCACGAACAGCAACAGCACCACACCGGTGACCAGCATCGATCGGCCGGCGAACACGGAAAGGCCCAGGCCGCGGCGTCGGCGAATGCTGGGCGCGCGGGCACCGCCGCGGGCGCGCCGAGCACGGGATTTCAGAATGAGGGCGCACACGATGTGGGCGATCACGCTGACCAGCAGCACCACGCGCAGGATCCAGAGCAGCCCCTCGTAGGGGAGCACGGGGTAGAACGCGTTACGCAGCCAGTGCGCGTACGAATTGAAGGCCTCGGGGCCCTGATAGACCTTGAGGTTGCCGATCATGTGGACCAGGACATAGGCCGAGAAAATCAGACCGGTGATGGCCATGATGTATTTGGCAGCCACGGATGAGAACCGGCTGCGGTGACCGGCGCGCGTGACGGGCGCGGATCCACTCGGACGGGCAGGGGCGGGTGCTGACATGGCGGCTCCAGCTTCGTAGACGGAAGCTGCGGACGCAGCTCCCGGCGACCTCTCACCCCAGCTTATCCGGGGTGTCCTCAGCATTGGGGGTATGGCGCGCCGTATCCACAGGTGCTTTCGTGAGTGACAATGGGGGATGTGAGTGCCGAACGTATGGCGGCGGACGGCCCCGCGGGGGCCCCGACTGCGAACCAGTGCCCGGTGACAGGGCGGAGCGACAGCCAGGATATGGATCAGCGAAAAGCCACCGACGGTGAATGGAACACCGGCATCCCCATCGAGAGGGTGGGTGACGGCTGGCGCATCAGTTCGCTGAACCTTGCACGCCAGGTACTGCGGAACCAGAAGACCCTGCAGGCTGGCTTTCGAGCCGAGCAGGTGCGTGCCGGACTGCGCAAGTCACGCCACCCCGTGCTCTTCGCAGACGGCCCCGAGCACCGCAGGCAGCGCTCCATGATCGCTCGCTTCTTCGCGCCCACCACCGTGGACACCACCTACCGCGAGCTCATGGACCGGTACGCCAAAGAAACGCTGGCCGAGTTGGACCGCACCGGATCGTTGGATCTGGGTGAGGCGGCTATGGGGTACTCGGTGCGCGTGGCCGCCCACATCGTGGGCGTGGACGGCACGGACCCGGATGCCATGGGCAAACGACTCATGAAACTTTTCGCCAACGACGGCGATCCCACCGCGGCACCTCGCAACGCGGTGGACAAGGTACGGTTCGCGGTCCGCTCGACCTTGAGCAACCTCCCGGTGGTCACGTTCACCTGGCACGACGTCCGCCCCGCGGTCAAGGTCCGCAAGAAGGAACGGCGGGAGGACGTGATCTCACACCTGTTGGACCAGAACTACACCCTAGCCGAGATCGCCACCGAGTGCCTGACCTATGCCGCGGCGGGAATGGTCACCACACGCGAATTCATCGCCATGGCCGCGTGGCACTTGCTCGACAACCCACCGCTCCTCGAGCGGTTCACGGTGGCCGGCAAGGGCGAGCGGTACGCCATGCTGCACGACATCCTCCGGTTGGAGCCCGTGGTGGGGCTACTGTACCGGCGGGCCACTGAGGATATCGAGCTCGAACACGAGGGACAGAGTTACACGATTCACGCCGGGGACATGATCTCGATGTCCATCAAGGACACCAACGTGGACACCGAGGTCTTCGATCAGCCGCGTGCGGTGTGCCCCGAGCGCAAGCTTCCGCGGGGAACTCGTCCCGAAGGCGGGGCTTTCGGCGACGGCGCTCACCGCTGCCCCGGTCACTTCGTGGCCATCCAGGAGACCGACGTGTTCCTGCGTGAACTGTTCAACCGCGGGATCGAGAAACTGTCCGAACCCGAGCTGTTCACTGACGCTTTGATTGCCGGTTACCGGGTGGAGGGCCTGCGCGTGGGCCTTGCCTCAGCCGGTCAGAGCGGTGTGCTGAAATAGGAATATGAAAAAGTACTCCTCTTACACACAGAGCGGCATCGGCCGGCCCGTGGAGGAGTTCACCGCATCCAAGACCCTGCAGGGGTTCTTGAACAATGCGATCGAGCGTGCGGAAGAGGTCAACCCTCGCTTTGCCGAGCTGTGGCGAGAGATCGCCCGCGTAGCTAACGGCGGCAAGGGGGTGCGCCCGCAGCTGCTGCACATGGCCACTAACTCCTACCCTGCCCGTCCCGTGCACCCGGTCATCAACGCCGTGGGCGCCGGGTTCGAGCTGCTGCACACCGCGCTGCTCATCCATGACGACGTGATCGATCAGGACGAACTGCGCCGCCACCAACCCACGGTCAATGCGGCGGCCGAACGGCGCGCGGCGACGCGCATGGCGTTGGGCGGCCGAGCTGCGTCGGCAGTGGGAACGGAACACGCGAAACAGTACGGCCGCAGCGTGGGAATTCTGGCCGGGGACTTGGCGCTCACGGGTGCGTACCGGTTGATCGCCACCTCTCACGCGCCGGAATCGCGCCTGTTGCGGTTGCTCGCGATCCTGGATGAAGCGGTGTTCCGATCCGCGGCCGGAGAGTTCTTGGACGTGGAACACGCCCTGCCGGGGCTGACGGTGTCCCATCAGGAGATTCTGTCGGCCACTCGATTGAAGACGTCCGCGTACTCCTTTGAAGCCCCGCTCGCCGCGGGTGCGGTGCTGGGCGGCGCCCCCCTGGCGGACGTCAAGGCGCTCAGCAGTGTCGGCCGAGCCATGGGCACCGCGTATCAGCTCGTGGACGACGTCCTGGGCGTGTTCGGTGACCCCGAACAGACCGGGAAATCCGCGCAGTCTGATCTGCGCGAAGGCAAGCGCACCATGCTCGTTGCGCTGGCCGAGCACGGACCGTACGGGCCCAAGCTGAAGGAGATCCTGGACCGGGCGGCCGTTGAAGGCCTCAGCGATGAGGACGCCCACACGGCCAAGGACCTACTGGAACGCTGCGGCGCCCGCGCCGGTGTGGAACGGATGGCCGAACAAGCCGCCCAGCGAGCCAAGGGTCTGCTCGAGGACTCAGAACTGCCGGCCACGTTGGTCGAGAAGCTGGTGGAGACCACGGACGACATAGTGCGGCGGACCAGGTAGGCCCACCGCACTATTCGTCGCCGCAGTCAGTACTGCATTCGCAAGAACCCGAGCGGTTACATCCGCAGGAACGCGCTGGTCGGGTCTTCCACGGCGTCGGCGATGAAGCGCAGGAACCCGCCCGCGGAACCGCCGTCGCACACGCGATGGTCGAAGGCCAGCGTCAGCGTGGTGACCTTGCGGACCGCGAGTTCACCGTTGACCACCCAGGGCTTGTCGATGATGCGGCCGATGCCCAGGATGCCCACCTCGGGGTGGTTGATGATGGGCGTGGCTCCGTCCGTGCCGAACACGCCGTAATTGTTGAGCGTGAACGTGCTGCCTGACAGCTCCGACGGGCTCGCCTTGCCGGAGCGGGCCACCTCAATGACCTCGCGCATACGCTGGTTGAGCTCCAGCGTGCTGAGTTTGTCCGCATTGCGCAGGTTGGGAACCAGTAGTCCGCGCTCGGATTCCACGGCCAGGCCCAGGTTCACGCCGTCGAAGCGCGCGATCGAACGCGTGCCGTCCTCGTGAGTCTCGATCCGCGAACACAACTGCGGGTACGCCCGCAGTCCAGCCAGCGTGAAACGGGCCAGCAGGGCCAGCAGACTCGGCGCGTTCTCCGGGTCCTTGGCCTTGTAGCTCGCGCGCAGATTCAGCAGCTCGGTCGCATCCACGTCCACCCAAATGGTGGCCTCGGGGATCTCGGTGCGGGAGCGCGTCATGGCATCGGAAATCGCCTTGCGCACGCCCTTCACTGGTTCGCGCTGGGCCACCGTCAGACCGGTTCGCGAGTCCACGTCCTGGCCGTGTGTGCCGCCAACATTCGACGACGCCGCCGCAGCTGCCGCCGCCGGTGCCGCGCCACCCCTGGTCGGGACGGTTGAATGGCCCGGGTCAGAGGCATTGGCGGGCCACGGCGCCGGCGCAGCCGGAGCCGGGGGTGCGGGAGGCGCCGTTGCGAGACCGGTGGGCGCGGGACCGGCCGCATCCGAGCGGCGTCGTTGATCGTCCACCTGATCCATGGCGGCCCGGATGTCCTGGCGCATGATCAACCCGCCCGGTCCGGTGCCGGTGAGCGCGGTGATGTCCACGCCGTGCTCCTTGGCGAGCTTGCGCACCAGCGGCGAGATGACCGTGGGGGCCATCCGCGGGGCTGCGGTCAGTGCGTCGTGGGTGTGGGACGCGGCACCGGACTGGCCGGTCGCGGAACCGCCGGAGGTGCGCGCGGACTTGCCGCGGCGGCGTCGGCGGGAGGAGCCACCCGAAGTGGTGCCGTAGCCGATCAGCACGTTGCCGGAGGACTCGTCGGACTCATCGTCCGCGGACTCCTCGGCCGACGGGTGGGTGCCCGCGCGTTCTTCCTCGCGGTAGCTCGCGCCCTGGGTGGGCTCGGGAGAGTCATCGGATTCGGCAGCTGAGGCTTCCGCGGTGGGTGCCGGGGCGTCCTCCGAAGCCGGGGCCTCGGCGCCGTCGGACACCGAGATCAGCGACTGACCCACGGTGAGCGTCTCGCCCTCCGTGCCGTGCAGCTTGTGCACGGTGCCTTCGAAGGGGCTGGGGATCTCGACCGCCGACTTGGCGGTTTCGACCTCCACGATCGGCTGGTCCATGGCCACGGTGTCACCCTCGGCGACCAGCCAGTGCAGGATGTCCGCCTCGGTGAGACCTTCGCCCAGGTCGGGCAGATGGAACACATTGATGCTCACGGGTCAGTCCTCCCACTGCAGTTCGTCCAGGGTGTCGAGGATCCGCTCGACACTGGGGATGTGATGGTGTTCGAAGGCCGGCGAGGGGTAGGGGATATCGAACCCTGTAACCCGCAGGACCGGCGCGGCCAACGAATGGAAGCAGCGCTGCTGGGTGCGCGCCACGATTTCCGAGGCCACGGACGCGAAGCCCTGGGCCTCGGCAACCACCACGGCGCGGCCGGTCTTGCGTACGGAGGCCGCGACCGTTTCGTCGTCGTAGGGCACGATGGTGCCCAGGTCGATGACCTCCACGTTCAAGCCGTCCTGAGCGGCTTCTTCCGCCGCGGACAAGCACACGGGCACGGACGGGCCGTAGCTGATCAAGGTTGCGTCAGTACCTTCACGGGCGACGACGGCGTGCCCCTCGCGTTTCTGCGCGGTCCCGTTCGCGTACTGCTCGCGCAGCTCGTCCAGGTCGATCTGGGCGGTGGACCAGTACAAGCGCTTGGGCTCGAAGAAGACCACGGGGTCCGGGGAGTCGATGGCCTCACGCAGCATGAGGTAGGCATCGGTGACGGAGGCCGGGGTGAAGACCTTCAGGCCCGGGGTGTGGGCGTAGTAGGACTCCGAGGAATCACAGTGGTGCTCCACACCGCCCACGCCGCCGCCGTAGGGAATGCGGATGACCATCTGCATGGCCAGCTTGCCGCGGGTGCGGTTGTGCATCTTGGCCACGTGTGAGGCGATCTGCTCGAAGGCGGGGTAGGCGAAGGCATCGAACTGCATCTCGACCACCGGGCGCATGCCGTTCATGGCCATGCCCACGGCTGTACCGATGATGCCGGATTCCGCGAGGGGAGTGTCGAAGCAGCGCTCGCGGCCGAATTTAGCGGTTAGGCCGTCGGTGATGCGGAAAACGCCACCGAGGGTTCCCACGTCCTCACCGAAGATCAGAACGCTCGGATCGGTTTCCAGGGCGTCCGCGAGAGCGGTGTTCAGCGCCTTGGCAAAGCTGATTTTCTGGACGCTCATCACGCCTCCTCTCGGGACAGTTCGTCGGCCAGCAGGTCGGATTGCTCGCGCAACTGGGTGGTGGGTTCGCTGTAGACGTGGCGGAACAGGTCCTGGGGATCCAGCTCCGGTTTGGTGGCCATGGCTTCACGCAGGCGCTTGGCCATGTCCTCGGCGTGCGCGGAAATCTGCTCCGACGCGGCGTCGTCCAGGGCGTCCTGATCGTTGAGGTAGCGCTGCATGCGCGTGATCGGATCCTTGGCCACCCACTCGGAGACCTCGTCGCGCTCGCGGTAACGGGTGTCGTCATCCGCGTTGGTGTGCGCCTGCATGCGGTAGGTCATGGCCTCAACCAGAAGCGGGCCCTTGCCCTGGCGGCACAGTTCCACGCCGCGGCCCAGCACGGAGAGCAGAGCGGCCAGATCGTTGCCGTCCACGCGCTCGCCGGCCATGCCGTACCCGACGGCCTTGTGCGCCAGCGTGGGGGCGTGAGTCTGGGAGGACAGCGGCACGGAGATCGCGTAGCCGTTGTTCTGCACCAGGAAGAGGACGGGTAGCTGGAATACGGCGGCGAAGTTGAGGGCTTCGTGGAAGTCGCCCTCGGAGGTGGCGCCATCGCCGCACATCGCCAGGGTGACGGTGTCCTCGCCGCGCAGCTTGGCCGCGTGCGCGACACCCACGGCGTGCAGGAGCTGGGTGGTGAGCGGGGTGGCCTGAATGCTGACCTTGTACTCGCGCGGATCGAAACCGCCGTGCCAGTCACCGCGGAAGGTGCTCATGACCTCGAGCGGATCCACGCCGCGGGACATCACGGCCACCGAGTCGCGGTAGGTGGGGAATAGCCAGTCGTTATCGCCCAAGCACATAGCCGCTGCGACCTGGCAGGCTTCCTGGCCCTGGCTCGAAGGGTAGACGGCCATGCGCCCCTGACGGACCAACGCCATGTTCTGGTCGTTGATGCGGCGACCCACCACGAGCTTCTCGTACGCCTTGAGCAACTGCTCGGTCGAGGGCATGGGGTACTCGTGACCCGGTTCGGGGCCCTGCTCGCTGTCCGGGACGGGCTGTCCATCCGGGGCCAGCAGCTGGATCTCGTTGGTTGCCGGAAGCATGTAGGCCTCCGGGGTGATGCCGAAGTTCTTGGACGCTTCCACCGCGGGGATCACGGGTGCGGTGTCCTCTGCGGGGGTTTCGTCGACGGCGCCGGGGGTGGTCTCTTCAACTGTCGAGTTGTCCTGCATGTCCGACGCGTTGGAGTCCGTCGTGGAGGCCTCGGTGGCGGGATCGCCGCCGGGTGAAGTGGGCTCGCTCATGGCCGACCCCTTCCATGGTTGGTTCAGACGTTTCGTGATCCAAGTATGGGAACTATCGGCCTGTTGTCTCCACAGTTCTGGGATGCACTGGACGAAAGTGCGCTTCAGGGGCTCATCGTGGACAATATGATCTGATGTGACCTACGTCATGACGGTTTGTCGGATGGGTGCAGATGTATCCGATGAGCGGAGGCGAGAAGGCGGCGAGCGGCGTCGTCGGCGAAGTGTGTGAAGAAAGAAGAACGGGATGGCCGAGAAGCGGCGGGCGGATCTGGACGATACGGATCGACGGATCCTGGACGAACTGACCCGGGACGCACGGCAGTCGGTGACGGCGCTGGCGAGCAGGGTGCATATTTCGCGTGCGCACGCCTACGAAAGGATCAAGAAGCTCCACGATCAGGGCGTGATTCTGCGGTACACGGCGGTGATCGATCCGGTGCGGGCGGGACTGGACGCGTCCGCGTACGTGACCGTGCGGCTGAAGCAAAACACGTGGCCGTCCCTGTGCGCCAAGCTGCGGCAAATTTCTCAGGTGCAGCACGTGGCGTTGGTGGGTGGCACGTTCGACGTGATGTTGCTGGTGCGGGCCAGTAGCACCACGGAACTGCGCGACGTGATTTTCGAGATGATCCAACCCATGCCCGAGGTGGTGGACACCCAGACCTTCTTGATTTTCGAGGACGTGGATGCGCGGGGGTAGTTAGTCCGTTTGCGGCGAGTGCTGCCCACTGATCGACGGTAAAACCATGCGCGGCCCGAATCTGCAAAGTAGTCGACGATATAACCAGAATTCTCGACTTCTAGGGACGCAACGTCGATGGATTTGCAGGGCGTCAGGGATTTGGGTCGTAACGTCGATGGGAATGCGGCGCACACAGTAGATTTCCAGGTGTGGTTCCGCGCAGGTGCGGTCAGTGGTGCGATGCTCAGTAGGCGAACTATTGCGCGGCAACGTGTCCGCGCCAGGTCCATCAGAATGAGGGGTTCTCATGAGCGACACTTCACGGTTGGCACTGGTCACCGGTGCCACGGGGTACATCGGCGGCAACGTGGCGCAGGAACTGCTCGACCGGGGCTGGCGGGTCAGAGTGCTCAGCCGCAGCGCGGAGAAAGTCCGCGGTCTGCCGTGGGGTGACCGCGTAGTTGCAAACGGCCAAGAGGCTGGGCCTGGTCAGGCTGAGGTTGTTGAAGGTGATGCCTCGGACGCTAAGGACATTGCCCGCGCCATGGAGAACGTGGACGTCGCTTGGTACCTGTTGCACTCGATGGGTGACACCGATGATTTCGTGGAGGAAGAGAAGTCCATGGCGGACACCTTCGCCACGGCGGCGCGCAATGCGGGCGTCAACAGGATCATCTACTTGGGTGGCCTTCACCCCGCAGACACCACCACTGAAGAGCTGTCCGACCACCTGCGTTCCCGGGTGGAAGTCGGACAGGTGCTCATGGACTCCGGCGTTCCAACAGCCGCATTGCAGACCGGTGTGGTGATTGGGGACGGGTCCTCGTCCTTCACCATGATTCGGCACTTGTCCGAGCGGCTTCCCGGTGCCATAGCTCCCAAGTGGGTCCGTAACCACATCCACCCGATCGCGGTGGCCGATGTCATGCACTACCTGGTGGGCGCCGCAGACCTGCCGGAAGACGTGAACCGCACTTTCGACGTGGGCGGCCCCGAACCCCTCGAGTACGCCGACATGCTCAAGGAATACGCGAGCGCACTCAACAAGATCCCGCGTTTCATGCTGACGGCCCCGGTGACCACGACGGAACTGGCAGCGTACTGGATCGGTTTGGTCACGCCGGTGAAGTCGACCCTGGTCCGCCCGCTTATCGGCAGCCTCCAACACGACACCGTGGTGCGCGAGCGCGATCTGGACGATTATGTCGGCCCGCCGCCGGGCGGTCACACCTCGTTCCAAACCGCTGTGCGAACCGCGGTCAAGGATCTGGACACCTCCCGCTGGGCCAAGATTTTCTGGGCGACGACGGCGGGAGTGGCCGCGACCGCCGTCGTCGGATCGCTGGCGACCAAGCCGAACTCGGCTTGGTACAAGACCCTGAAGAAGCCGGCCTTCCAGCCGCCTGCGTGGCTGTTCCCCGTCGCCTGGCCGGCACTCTATGCGGACATCGCCGCGATCGGCTCCCTGACCATTGCGGATCTGGGGGAGCAGGACCGCACCAAGGAGCAGCGCAACTATGTGGCAGCGCTGGCGACCAATCTGGTGCTCAATGCCGGCTGGAGCGTCCTGTTCTTCGACCGCAAGAAGCTGGGCCCAGCCGCCGTAGAATCGATCGCGCTGGCCGCGAGCACGGCCGACCTGGTGCGCCGTTCCGGCAAGGTGTCCAAGGAAAAGGCGGTGGTCCTCGCGCCGTATGCCGGGTGGACCGCGTTCGCTGCGGTGCTTACTGGAACCATTCGCGCGTTGAACCCCCGCAGGGACTGACATCCGCACCCGTGCGGACCGACAACCTAGCGACCCGACCACAACCCCTGTGAAAGGCACCACCGTGAGGGATTCCGACGCACAGCCCACCGATGCGCCCCCGGTACTGCCCGGAGGGGCTTCTCGCGTGGCCGTCATCGCCACGGGGGTGCTGGCGGCTGCCGCGCTCGCGTGGTCCCTGCGCATCGAAGCCGGGGACCCATGGTTCTACCCGGCCACCTTCATTCTTGCCGCGATCTACATCGTGGGCAGTCTCGTGGCGGTTCGGTTGGTGGGCAGCAGATTTCGTTGGCACGTCTCACGGCGGGGGATTCGCGACGCCGTGGTGGGCGGTGGGCTCTTAGCCCTCGTCTTCTTCGCGGGCGCCTTCTTGGTGCGGTTCATTCCGTTTCTGCGCGACCCCGTGGATGAACTCCTGGACCATGCCCGGGTTGGCAGCCTGGTATTCGTGTTGATCACCACCGCGGTCAATGGTGTTGCGGAGGAGATGTTCTACAGAGGCGCGCTGTGGCGGGCTGTAAAGCCTGGATACCGAATGGTCGTGACCACGGTGTTGTACACCGCAGTCACGGCCTTGGCCGGAGTGCCGCTGCTGGCTTTCGCCGCTGCCGCCCTCGGTGTGCTGGTGGCCGTGCTGCGTGAGCGGACTCAGTCGCTGACACCGCCGATCATCGCCCACCTCATCTGGTCCGTGAGCATGCTCGTGGTGTTGCCGCAGGTGGTTTGATCGGGTGTTAGCGACCTTCGACATCAAGTGCCAATTCTGCCGTCACCCCGATTCGTTCGATGAAACTGTCATCGTGGCTGACCACCAGCTGGGCACCCTCAAACGCATTGAGCGCATCCACCAGCTGATCCACCGACCGCAGGTCCAGGTTGTTAGTGGGCTCGTCCAGAATGAGTAGCTTGGGAGCGGGTTCCGAGGTCAGCACCCGCGCCAAGGCAACGCGCAGCAGTTCACCGCCGGATAGTTCACTCATTTGCTTGTCAGACTGCGCACCTCGGAACAGGAATCGGGCCAGGGTCTCGCGGCACGCATGCTCGGTTGCCGCTGGGTTGGCCAGCTGCAGCTCCTGAACCAAAGTCAGCTCCGGACGTTCCACGGTTAATCGCTGCGGGATGTACCCCACGGGTGATAGCCGGTAGCGCACGGTCCACGGGGCCACACCCGCTAGATCCGCATCGCGTGGCCCCTCGGCGGAATCGGCCGTCCACGCGACTATTCGTTCAAGCAGCGTGGTTTTCCCGGAACCGTTCCGACCGGCCAGCCGCACCCGTTCCGGGCCGGCCATATCGAACCGTTCCGTGTCACCATCGGTAAGGGATCGCTCCAACTCCAGAACCTTGGTCCCATTGGCCACGGCGGTCTGGGGCAGCTGAACGCGGATGTGCCGATCCGCACGCAAGGCATCCCGAGCTTCGGCTGCCGCAGCAGCGGCCGTCTTCTCCCTCTCGGCAAGGATGCCGCGTAACTTACCCGCCTGAACCTGAGCGGACATCGCGTCGTTACCCATGGCCATGCCGGGCTTGCGCTTTTGCCGCTTGAACTTCTCACCCCGGGTCGCCCGATGGCTCAGCTTGGTCTCCTCTTCGATGCGTTCGCGCTTCTGTTTCTTGGCCTCAGCCTCCGCCCGGGACACTTCGCGCAGCGCCGCCTCCTGTTGGGTGGCCAGGTAGGTCTCGTATTCGCTGTACGTGCCACCGAATTCGGTGAGTTGCCCATCCCGCAGTTCCACGATCTGATCCACGAGTTCCAGCAGTTGCCGGTCATGGCTCACGATCAACAGCGACGCCTTCCACCCCCGCACAGTTGCGAAGAGGTCCTCGCGCGCGGCGGCGTCCAAATTGTTGGTGGGCTCGTCCAGAACGGTCAGTTGCGCTCGCCGCAGCACCGCGCCTGCCAACGCCGCCCGCATGATTTCGCCGCCGGACAGCTCCGTTACGCGCCGTTTCAGATCGGTGGGAAGCCCGCGCGCGGCCAGTTCCGCCTGCGCACGCTCCTCAATATCCCAGTCATCGCCGACGACGTCGTACTCCGCCTCCTCCACGCTGCCCGCCTCGATCGCGCGGAGACTTTTCAGGATGTGGCCGATACCCAGAAGTTGATCCATTGTGGATTCGGACTGGGCGGTGATGTCCTGTGGGACGTACGCGATGCCGGCTGCGCGGTGTAGCGACCCTGCCGTCGGTTCGAGTTGTCCCGTGAGGACTCGCAGCAGTGTGGACTTACTGCTGCTGCGCTATGAAATGACCCCCAGCAACCGCCTACGAAAGGCGGGCAGAAACATGAAAGGCCAGAGCGGCGTCGTCAATTAAAGAAAGAACGAAGGCGTGAAGAAGCGCGTGCAGCGGCGGGCTCAGAGAGAACCTGCAAGCTTCACAGCGCTCACCTTTCGTGGACAACAAGACCCGAGCAGCTTAACCCCGGACCGCCTCGAAAGCTAGGGTTTTTGCGCTGCGGGGCGGGTGAACGCGAGCCACATGGTCGGGATGACGCGCTGGTCGGTGTTTTCGCCCATGGCCATGCGATCGGTGAGCTGGCCGCTGTAGCTGGTGAGCATGAGTCGGGTCATGTCCGCGGCGGGGATGGTGAACTCCAAGTGCTGGCTCTCCGCCACGCGGCCCAGGGCATTTTCAACGGCGCCGTAGAGCTTGCCGCGCAACGGTCGGACGACTTCGCGAACCTCGCTCGAGCGAAAGGCCGCGAGGAACAATTCGAGCCGCACAGCCTGCACGTTCATGTTGGAGGACTGGTCCGTGACGCCTTCGATGATGCGGGTGACGACCTCATCCGTGTTCGCATCCGAATCGAGCCACTGTTCCAGCTCCGAGTCGAGGCGGTCGATCAGGCTGTCCACCAAGTTCTCGAAGACAGCCACCGCCAAGTCCAGTTTGGTTGCGAAGTTGGAGTAGAAAGCGCCGCGCGTGAAACCGGCTGCCGCGCACAGCTCGCCAATGGATGCGCCGTCGATCCCCTTCTCGGCGAAAACCCCCTCCGACGACGCAATCAGCCGTCTGCGCGTGGCTGTCCGGGAGCGCTTGTCCGCGTCCTGGACCGTTGCCTGTGATGTCTGCTCAGTCACTTTCGCCCGCCTCCCTCTTGCAGTCTCAATACATGAGTGTATCGTGAATCTGAAAACTCGATACATCAATGTATCCAAATCTCTTTCGGGGGCACTATGGCAGACGACAAACTAGGCGAGCGCGCATCGCACCAAGCTGCGGGAAAGGGGCGAGGCCCGTTCTACTCAGCCACCTTCTGGGCACTTCCGGCGGTGGTCATCATGGTTCTGGCGGTTCTCGGGACGGCCCTGTATTTGGGCGGGCTATCCAATCCGGCAGGCCACCTCAAGGACTTCCCGGTGGCCATGGTCAATCAGGATCGCGGGGCCGAAGTGCCGCGAGCGGGCGATGGTACCGAGAAACAGAACTACGGTCATCGCATCGAGGACGGCTTCGCATCCGAGGCGGGTAAGGATGAGCGTTTGGACCTGCGCCGGCTGGATTGGGATCAGGCGCAGGACCAATTGGAACGTGGTGAGCTGTTCGGCGTGGTGGTCATCCCCGAGTCCTTCTCGGAGGACACGGTGAGCATGGTCAAGGGATCGCTCACGCAGGAATCTGCGGCGCGACCGGAAATCACGCTGTATACGGATCCACAAGCGGGTTCTCTGGGAACTCGGATCGCCACGGAAGCGGTGCAACCCGGCCTTGAGCGGGCGAGCTCCACGATGGGTGAGTCTCTGGTGAAGTCTGCACAATCAGCCCAGCAGGAGGCTTATGACCAGGTGCTGACGGAGCTGGAGTCGCAGCAGGATAAGCAGTCCGAAGAGCTGGCACGGTCAGCGGCACAGGGTGGTCCGGCGGTGCAGCAGTTTGCGCAGCAGATTCAACAAGCCCAATCCGGCACCCCCAAACAGGTGGCCGATCAGCTGGCGCCCAAGGTCAGCTCCGTCTCTACGGACCTGCTGCGAGATCCGGTGAATGTGGACACCAAGCCGTACCAAGAACTTGAAGAGGGTACGGCCTTGGGTATGGGCGCGTTCTACTACGCGATCATCCTGCTGGTGATCGGTCTCTCCGGGTCCATTGCGGTCAACGTCCTGATGGATGGCCGTATGGGCATGGCCCCGTTCGAGATGGGCCCGGTGTTCCGTGATCTGCCGCGCGTGGGGCTGCCGCGGTGGTTGAACTTCCTGATGAAGTGGGGCCTATTCACCGTGGCGGCCGCACCCACTTCGGCCCTGATGCTGTGGGTCGGCGCGGCAGTGGGTATGCCCATGCCGCATGGTGTGGCGGTGTTCTTCGCGGGATGGCTGTCGTTGTCCGCGGTCTCGGCCGTGGTGCTCGCGCTCATCACACTGGGTGGCTCCGCGGGCATGGTGCTCTCGATGATCTACCTGGTGTTCATGGGGTTGCCGTCCGCGGGTGCAGTGGTTCCGCTGCAGGCCGTGCCGGACTTCTTCCGGGTGATTGCGCCAATTGAACCGCTGCATCACATCTTCATGATGATCCGTTCACTTCTGTACTTCGATGCCCAGGCTGATGCCGGATTGCAGTCCGGGTTGATCGGCATTTCGTTGATCCTCATCATCGCCGTACTCGTGGCTCTCGCCGCGGGGTGGGCTTACGACCGGAAGTTCGGCAGGCGAGGCCCCCGGGGTCCGGGCAAGCACGCTGCACACCGTGGGGAGTCGCCTGCGACGGATGCTGCACATCCGGCTGTGACCGGAGGTCAGCCTGCGGTGAAGAGTGGGGAAAACCCCAGTGCAGTGGCAAGTTCCTGACTTTAGGCTTGAGGTAACGGGAAACCCCCGCCCCCTCCACCCCCCGGTGGAACTCAACCTTGACGGAGATGCCATGAGTTACGAACCGCAGCAACCCCGCCCGGACTACCGCTCCGGCGGTGCCGGCGGCTACGACAACTACGACACCCACCGCCGCACCGGTTCCAGCGATCCTCAGAACGACGAGAAGACCGTGGCCATCCTGACGCACCTGTCCGGACCCATTGCCGCGATCATCTCGGTGGGCTGGCTGGGCTTCCTCGGCCCGTTGAGCGTCTGGTTCATCTACAAGGACAAGAGCCCGTTCCTGCGTGCCGCGGCCGCCGGGGCGTTCAACTTCAACGTGACCCTGTGGATCATCAATGTGATCGGTTGGATCTGCATCTTCACGGTCATTCTGATCCCCGTTGGTCTGATTCTGATCGCGGCCTACTGGATCTTGCTGCTGGTCTGCCACATTGTGGCTGCCGCGCGCGCCAATAACGGTGAGGTCTACCGCTACCCGATGCAGTTGCCCATTCTGCGCTGAGCGTGGGGAGTATCGGCTGATGGCCGAAGCTCTGAAATCTGAGACATGGAAAAGCCGCTCCGGCACGCTCGGAGTGGCTTTTTCGTGCCCAGAATTTTGGGGGCGGCTTAGGAGTCCCCGGATCGAACTTCGATGGTCGTCAGAACCGAAATGAGCGTGGCGAGGGCACGCGCCGCAGCGTAGTGCATCGCGCAGCCGGGCAAAGTTGTTGAACAATCTCTTGCCCGAATTGTTGAACAACCTGTAGTCTTCCGGCAATACATCAATCTGTGACGCCAGTCACCCGACCCATCGGATGAAGACATGTCGACAGAAGCACCCCAGCCCGGGCAATCTGCCCAGCCTTCCCAGTCCTCCCCATTAGGGGTCGAGGCGGGCAAGGCGAAGTCCGGAGGCCACCGCACTGCGCTCCTCGGTGCCATGTTCCTCATGGCCACCAGCGCGATCGGCCCCGGATTCATCACTCAGACCACCGTGTTCACAGTCCAACTAGGGGCAGCTTTCGCATTCGCGATTTTCGTGTCCATCCTGGTGGACATTGCCGTGCAGCTGAACGTCTGGCGGGTCATCGGCGTCTCGGGCCAGCGTGCGCAGGAACTGGGCAGCAAGGTCCTTCCCGGCGCAGGCATTGTCCTGGCTGCGCTCGTGTTTGTGGGCGGAGCGGTGTTCAACATCGGCAATATTGCCGGTACCGGGCTTGGGCTCAACGCCATGATCGGGTTGGATCCGAAGATCGGCGGCGGTATTTCCGCGGCCGTGGCGATCCTGATCTTCCTCTCCAAACGCGCAGGCATGGCGCTGGACCGGATCGTGGTGTTCCTGGGTGCCATCATGATTCTCCTGATGCTCTATGTGGCAATTGTCGCCGCGCCTCCCGTGGGTGTTGCACTGAAGAACACCGTGCTTCCGGAGGAGATCGATTTCCTGGTGATCACCACATTGATCGGCGGCACCGTGGGTGGCTACATCACCTACTCCGGTGCTCACCGCATGATCGATTCCGGTGTGAGTGGCGTGGAAAGCGTCAAACAGATTAGCCGCAGCTCCGTGCTGGGCATCCTGGTTACGTGCATCATGCGCGTGCTGTTGTTCCTTGCCATCTTCGGAGTGGTCGCCGGGGGAGTGGCGTTGACCAGCGACAACATGGCTGCTGAAGCGTTCGGCGCAGCCGCTGGTGAGATCGGCATGCGAATCTTCGGTGTGGTGCTGTGGTCCGCGGCCCTGACCTCTGTCATTGGCGCAGCCTTCACGTCCATCTCCTTCGTGACCAAGTCCTCCGGCAGCCCGCGCACCCGAAACCTGTTGACGGTCGCCTTCATCTTCGTGTGTGCCGTGGTCTACCTGTTCCTCGGCCAAGCTCCGCAAACTCTGCTGATCTTCGCGGGTGCCTTCAACGGGCTGATCCTGCCGTTCGGGTTCGCCATCCTGTTGTGGGTGGCCTGGCGCCGTAAAGATCTGCTGCACGGCTACGTGTATCCCAAGTGGCTACTGACTATTGGTGTGCTGGCGTGGCTTCTCACCCTGTTCCTGGGGTGGAACTCCCTGGCCGGACTCACCCGGCTGTGGAGCTGAGCGACATGAACAACGTTTCAGACTCTGACCTTTCCCGTCTCACTCCCCAAGAGGCCCGGCGGCGGTTCCGCGAGGGCTTGCTGCGCCCCACCTCCGGGATCTCCGCGGGATACGCACAGGCCAACCTGATCATTGTGCCGAGGGAACTCGCCTTCGATGTCCTGTTATTCGCCCAACTCAATCCCAAACCCTGCCCCGTGCTCGGGGTGCTGGACGCGGGCGAGACCACCGGAGAACTTCTCAAGGACGGTGACATCCGCACGGACCTCCCGCAGTACGTCGTCTATGAGAACGGTCAGGAAATCGCTCGTCCCACCGATGTCACGGAGTACTGGCGCGACGACCTGGTCACCTTCATAGTCGGCTGTTCCTTCACGTTCGAGGACGCTCTACTGAATAACGGCATCCGCATGGCGCATAACGATCAGGGCGTCAACGTGCCCATGTATCGCACCAACCGCCGCTGCGCATCGGCGGGGTCACTATCCGGTCCGCTCGTGGTCTCAATGCGTCCGGTTCCCGCGTCCCAGGTGGCCGACGCCGTTCGCATCACCTCCCGCTATCCCGCCGTCCACGGCGCTCCCGTGCACGTGGGCAACCCCGAAGGTCTGGGGATCGAGGACATCAATCAACCGGATTTTGGCGACCCCGTACGCCTCGAGCCTGGTCACATCCCGGTGTTCTGGGCCTGCGGTGTGACTCCGCAGGCGGCCGTGATGGAATCCCGCCCGCCGTTCGCGATCTCTCACGCTCCCGGCCACATGCTCATCACGGATGCCAAGGATTCCGACTATCAGGTGCCCTAACCAGCCGGTTCAGAACTGAGACATGGAAAAGCCACACCGGTACGCCCGGAGTGGCTTTTTCATGTCCGGAGTCTTGCGGGTGGCTTCAGGGCGCCTCAGATCTCCGTGTCCCCGCTCGCAGCTACGCCATGTTCTCCAACAGCTGCGCTTCCGCGAACGTGAGGTAATCGCGCAGCACCTCCGCAGCCTCGGCGCGCTGCCCCGCTTGCAATAGGCGCAGGAGATCGGCATTGCGGTCCACGTAGTCTCCGTGGAAGTCGGGATCCGCAGACATGGAGTGGAACACGAGCCGCATGCGCGCGAGCAACCGATCCATCGTGGTGACCAGGGTGTCCGAACCGGTCAGGGCCATGAGTCCGCGGTGGAAACGCTGATTGGCGTCACCCATGCCTTTGATGTCCCCGGCCTCGCGAGCGCTCCGGGCAGCTGCTATCACGGCGCTCAACTCGGTCAGCACCTCCGAAGGGCACGAGCCCCACAACACAGCCCCCGGTTCGATGATGCGACGAGCGCTGTAAATCTCTCGCACATCGTCCGCGGTCGGGCGCGCCACGAACACTCCGCGGTTGGGCACCCGGTCAACCAACGACTCGCCGGCCAGCACCGTGAACGCCTCCCGCAGCGTGTTCCGCGAAACGCCCAGTTCCCGCGCAATCGTTTGCTCCGACAGCTTTAATCCGGGTGCCAACTGGCCTCCCGAAATACGTGCGCGGAGCTGGGCCGCCGCGAGACCACTGGCCTGCGCGCCTTCGGCAGGGATCGGCATCGGCGCCCCGGAGGGCGACACGGGCGAAGAGGAAGCCGCCGCGTCGGCGGGTTCGAATGCAAAGTTGCTGGTCACCGGCTCATCCTCTCACCGGTCTAGGCGATCTCGCCCAGGGCCTGCCCCTTGCTGACGGCATCACCTTCGCCCAGCTCGCCGCGAGTCAGCGTGCCGTTGCGGTGTGCACGCACGGGGGTCTCCATCTTCATGGCCTCGAGCACAAGCACGGTGTCGCCTTCGGAAACCTTCGCGCCGTCCTCGGCGGACCACTTTACGACCGTCCCGTCCATGGGCGCGGTCAGCGTGCTGTCCGACGCCTCGTCAACGCCCGACGACGCCGTCCCCTCACCGTCCGCACGCGCCCCACCACCGTGCAGCAGGGCCTCCACCATGGCGGTGGGAAGTCCGAGCTGCACGGCCTTGCCGTCGAGATCCACGGTCAGGGTGGTTCGATCGGCGGCACCGGAAGTCACATACGGCGAGGCCTCCAGCTCTTCCGTGAACGCGTCCTCAATCCACGTGGTGTACACCCCCAACTCATCGGGGGAAGTGAAATCGGGGTGCTCCACAACGGCCCGGTGGAATGGCACCACCGTGGGCAACCCTTTGATACTCAGCTCTGCCAGGGCCGCGCGGGAACGCCGCAGCGCCTGCTGCCGGTCCTCACCCCACACGATGAGTTTGGCCAGCATCGAGTCGTAGTCGGGTGGGACCACGGACCCGGAACGCACGCCCGTATCCACGCGGATCCCCGCGCCCGTTGGCGCCTCGAAGGCCTCCACTGTTCCTGGTGTCGGCAGGAAACCCAGCGCCGGATCTTCGGCATTGAGGCGGAATTCGAACGCGTGCCCGCGTGGTTCCGGATCCTCGGCGACGCTCAGCTCCAACCCTTCGGCCACCCGGAACTGTTCGCGTACTAGGTCCACCCCGGTGGTCTCCTCGCTGACCGGGTGCTCCACCTGCAAGCGCGTGTTGACCTCCAGGAACGAGATCAGCCCGTCCGGAGCCACCAGGTACTCGACCGTGCCCGCACTCGTGTAGCCGGCCTCACGGCAAATGTCCCGCGCGGATTCGTGAATGGTTTTGCGCTGCTCGTCGCTCAGGAACGGGGCCGGGGCCTCCTCCACGAGTTTCTGGTTGCGCCGCTGCAGCGAGCAATCGCGGGTGCCCACCACGGTCACTTTGCCGTGGGTGTCCGCAATGACCTGGGCCTCCACGTGACGCGGTTTGTCGAGGAAGCGCTCCACAAAGCATTCGCCCCGCCCGAAGGCCGACGTCGCTTCCCGCACCGCCGCATCGAACGCGGACTCGACCTCATCCAGGGTTCGCGCAATGCGCATCCCGCGGCCACCACCGCCGAAGGCTGCCTTGATGGCGATCGGCAATCCGTGCTCCTCGGCGAAGGACCGGGCCGCGGCGGCGTCGTCGACCGGGCCGTCCGTACCCGGTACCAAAGGTGCACCGGCGCGCACCGCGATTTCGCGGGCCGTGACCTTGTTGCCGAGCGTGCGGATGACCTCGGCGGACGGGCCGACCCAGGTGAGGCCGGCATCGCTGACGGCCTGGGCGAAGTCCGCGTTTTCGGACAGGAAGCCGTAGCCGGGATGCACCGCGTCAGCTCCGGCGCGGGAGGCCGCCTCCAACAACGCCTCGATGTTGAGGTAGGTCTCCGCCGAGGACGAGCCGGGCAGCGAGTAGGCCTCGTCGGCCATGCGGACGTGGAAGGAATCGGCGTCCGGTTCGGAATAGACGGCGACCGAGACCAGGTTCGCATCTGCGCAGGCCCGTGCAATCCGGACCGCGATCTCCCCGCGATTGGCGATCAAGACCTTCTTCATGCTGATTCTCCTGAGGTTTGGGGTGCGTTCGCGGGGCGGGGCGAATCGATGATCGTGAACCGGACCGAGACACCCGGCGGTAACTGTGCCGCGCGGGGCAGGTCTTCCGGAACGACCACGGCGATCACCGGATAACCGCCGGTCACGGGATGGTCGGCGAGGAACAGCACGGGGACCCCGGAATGGGGGACCTGCAGCGAACCGGCAACCACACCCTCGCTCGCGAGTTCGCCCTCGCGGGAACGCTCTAACCGGTTGTCGTCCGCCGGCGGTTCGAACCGCACTCCCACGCGGTTGGACTGGCTGCTCACAGTCCATTCCTGGCTGCTGAAGGTTTTGAGGGCCTCCGGGGTGAACCAATCGTCGCGCGGACCGGGCGTCACGCGCAGCACCGTGGGTTCGTCAGTTTCGGGGAACGCGACCGCGGGGTTCTCTGGGTCGCCGACGGCGCGCCCCGCTGCCACGTTCGGCACGGGGAGTTCGTCGCCGGATTCCAACGGCTCCGGCCCGATCCCGGACATCACATCGGTTGAGCGACTCCCCAGAACCTCCACCGTGGCAAAGCCACCGCGCACGGCAAGGTAACTTCGCAGCCCGGCGGAGGGAGCGTCCAGAGTCAGTCGTTCACCGTCGTACAGAGCGAACGGGGCGTTGATTGATACGGAGCGATTCCCGTTGGGGCCTTCGATCCTCGCGGGAACGGGGGCGCCGGTCAGCGCCACGACATGATGACCGCGGGCCGTGACGGATAGCCCGCCCAGCATGGTCTCGATGACGGCGGCATCGGGGGAGTTACCCACTAACCGATTCGCCTGTGCTGGCGACGCATGATCTGCCGCTCCGGAGGCCACTACGCCCAGATCACCCAGACCTGGTCGGCCGGTATCCTGAAGTAGCGACTGCATACCGGGATCCTCGATGACGAGCGCTCGAGTCACTTCCTCAGTAGCGTCCGATTCAGCGCTCGCCGCCCTGTCATTTGTGACCTCCGCAAGCTCCCGCACCGCCCGGTACTTCACCGTGTCCCCCGGGCGAATCAGGGAGGGCTCCTCACGGTTCACGTCCCACAACGGCGCGTTCGTGTGCCCGATCAACTGCCACCCGCCCGGCGACCGCTGCGGATACACGGCAGAGAACCGCCCCGCCAGCGCCACTGATCCAGTGGGCACCGCGGTGCGCGGGGAATCTCTGCGCGGTACCTCTAATGGATCCCCGGGGGCTACCAGGTACGCGAAACCCGGTGCGAAACCTCCGAACGCGGCCGTCCACTCGGTACCCGTGTGCGCCTCGATCACGCCGCGCTCGCCAAGGCCGGTCAGCTCACCCACCTCGGCCAGGTCCTCGCCGTCGTAGATCACGTCGATCTCCACGGTCTTCCCGGTGGCGGCGTCGGCGTGGTCAAGGCGAGCGGTAACGACGTCGCTCGCGGCTTTCCGCGCGGCCGCGTGCGTCGAGAAGGTCAGCAGTACGGTCTCCGCGGCGGCCAGGACGTCGAGCTGGCCGGGGTAGGGGTGTGCGCTCAGCTGCGTGTGCCAGCGCATGACCTCTTTCAGTGATGAACATTCGATCAGGAATGCGCGGGTGCCGGCCCAGCGGAGCGGAAGCTCCGATGCAATTGAACCGGAGGAGCGGCTCGGGTGCGGCGAAGCGTCAGGTCCGCCGGAGGCGTTCAGTAGGCCGGGCGGTGTCTGTTCAACGGATCGGTCGCGCGAAGCGGATCCGCCCTGCGTGGAGGAGGCGTCCGGGCTCATGCGAATGACCGGATCTTCACGCCCGCGCGCTCCAGTCCGGTCCGGACGTCCGCGGCCATGGCCGCGGAACCGGGGGTGTCCCCGTGCAGGCAAATACTCTCCGCCTGAATGCGCACGGTGGAACCGTCCACGGCGGTCAGCGTGCCCTCTTCAGCCAACCGGATCATGCGTTCGGTGACCTCTGCCGAGTCATGCAGGACCGCACCTTCCTCGCGGCGGGACACCAGCGTGCCCTCCGGAGTGTAACCACGGTCTGCGAACGCCTCAGCGACTGCGCGCAGTCCAGCCTGCTCGGCCTTCTTGAGCGCAACGGAACCGGGTAACAGCAGTAAGGGAAGGTCACCGCCGAAGGCCTTGACCGCGTCCACCACGGCCTGGGCGTGAACCTCGTGATGCACGATCGTGTTGTAGAGGGCGCCGTGCGGCTTCACGTACTTGATCTCAGTCCCGACCGAACGGGCCATGGCCTCGAGGGCCCCCATCTGGTAGAGCACGTCGTCCGCCAACTCCTGCGGGGAGCAGTCCAGAAAGCGCCGGCCGAAACCGGCCAGGTCCCGATACGCCACGTGCGCGCCCACGGTCACACCGGCGGCGACGGCGTCCCGGCAGGTTTGCGCCATCACGCTCGGGTCACCGGCGTGGAACCCACACGCCACGTTGGCGGAGGAGACGGATCGGAAGATCGCGGCGTCGTCGCCCATGCTCCAGTTGCCGAACGACTCGCCCACGTCGCTGTTCAGATCGATGACCGTCATGCGTGACCTCCGTCTCATTGGTGAGTTCCAGGATGCCTGACGGGGCAGGATTGTTCAACAATTACGGCCGGTTACTCCGACTCCACCACGTTTGGGAGGTGTGTGACTGGCGCGATCACCACGTCGCGAATCTTCCAATCCTGCTCAAACAGGGCATTCTCGGCCGCTTCGAGCCGTTCGGGTGTGGCCAACTCCAAGGATGTGGGAATAACGAATCCCTCGATCTGGAACACTTGACCCTCATCTCGGAGGCGCACATTAGCTGCCCGTACCCAGTCCAAGTTCTGCAGGAACTCTTGCGCATGATTGAGGAGTGGGTGGGGCTTCTTGTTGTCCACAGTGGTGGGGCGGCCGTCCATCAACCCGGAGACCGCAGCCGAGAGGTTGCTGACACCGTCCTTGACGATGGACGTGGCAATCACGATGGCCGCAGCGGCATCTGCCCACCACAGCCCCAGGCCGATCCCGGCAATGCCCACGATCGCGGCCAACGAGGTCATCCAGTCCGCCTTGTTCATGTCGGCGTCTGCATAGAGAACCTTGTTATGCAGGGGCTCGGCGAGCTTGAGCTTCATGTGGCCCAGGATTACCGGAGGGATGCCGGTGACCAGTAGCACCAGGATCATGAGCCAACCCAGCCAGATGGTGTGGCCGAACAGGTCGATGCCGCCAATGGTCGGGTGCTCCACCGTAATCAGCTTGATGGCCGAGTCCACGATCATGTAGCCACCCATGACCAGCAGTGCCGTGCCTGCTACCAAGTGGGCGATGCCAATGGCTCGGTGGTAGCCGAACGGATGTTTCGCGTTGGCCGGTTTTCGGGTGACCCGCACGCCGATCAGGAATGCGATGGGCGGGACCAAGGAGAGCATGTCCTCGACCCAGGCGGTCTTCATGGCTTGGGAGTTGCCCATCACCAGGAAGACCAGAACCACCGTCACACTCAGCACGCCCAGGGTGGTCCATTCCAGACGCACCGCTTTTTTCATCGCGCGGGAGATCTCATCGGGCAAGTGCTCGTCATCTGCGGGGCTTTCCATGCGCTTCATGATTGGCCTCCGCGGGCCTGCAGGAACTGATCGAGCTCCAGGAGGAAGGCGTTCTCACCATTGGCCACGGCCATGACGTGCTTCTCGGTCTCGCCGTACTCGTTGACCGTCTCCTTATAGGGTCGAGTCAGGCCCAATTTCTTTTGCCACTCGGTGTCCATTGTCATTCCGCCGATCAGCAGGTCTAGCTGACCGTGCTCCACATCGGTGACCAGGTGTTCCTCGCTTGCGATGGTCCACTCGATGCGCGCATTCAAAGTGTCGGCGAAATCCTCCACCAGGCGCACTTCTTCGCCAGTGGGTTCACCGCCTTCCGTGGACACGAAGGACTTATTGGGTGTGGCCCCCACGCGAAGGACCCCATTGGTCACCCTGTCCAGAGTGCCGTTGGGGTCCGCTGGATAGTGCGTCACGCAGCCGGTCAGGGCGAAAATCAGCCCGATGGTCAGCATGAGACGGGATAGCACCGATTTCATGGGTTAACCGTAATTCCGCAGTAGGGGGCACGGTAGGGGCTAAATGGCGCGAAGCGTTGGCATGCGTGTTGCTCCTGGGTGCCGGTGTCAGCCCAGCGAATCAATCAGTTCCGCGCAGGCCTGTTCGCAGCGGCGGCAGGCTTCCGCGCACACGCTGCAGTGCTTGTGCATTTCGGCGTGCTGTTCGCATTCGTTCGCGCAGCTCTTGCATGCCATCCGGCAGGTTTCGACTATGGATCGGGTGAGATTTGCGTCGTATCCGGTGTGCCGCGAGAGTACATTGCCCGTGGTCGCGCAGATGTCAGCGCAATCCGCATTGGTGCGGATGCACTTGGTCAATTCAGCCACCATGTCTTCCGACAAGCAGGCGTCGGCGCATGCCGTGCAGGTTTGGGCGCATTCGAAGCACGCTGCAATGCAGTCGGCGAGCTTCTGCTGGTTCACCTCGCCCAGGTCCTTAGGGTAGGCCTCGAGCATCTGGTTGATGTGGGTCATGCGGTCTTCCTTCTCCAATGCGCCACTCGCGTGACGCTGCGGTCAGGGTCGCGAGGTCCGGACAACCTCAAATCAACAGTAGCCTTGCTGTTTATCTTGGGTGAAGCCCCCTAGAGGGTGAGTGTGGGGGCATGAGTGCCCTTGCCCACATTCAGAAACTTTCCGTGGAATAAATCTCGGATCGGGTGCATTATGTGGGTAGTTCAAATTTGAAAGACCAACGGAGCGGGCCGACGGGACTACCGCAGCGGCGTCGTCATCCAGGACACAGGAGGCAGTCATGCAACTCGGCATCTTCACCATCGGTGACGTCACCATGGACCCCACCACCGGCAAGACTCCCAGCGAGAACGAGCGGATCAAGGCGACCGTGGAGATCGCCAAGAAGGCCGAAGAGCTGGGCATGGACGTTTTTGCGACCGGCCAGCACCACAATCCGCCGTTCGTGGCTCCGGCCAACCCGCCCATCCTCATGGCGCACGTGGCCGCGCAGACCAAGAACATTCAGTTGTCCACCGCCACCACCCTAATCACCACCACGGACCCGGTGCGCATTGCCGAGGATTACTCCTACGTGCAGCACCTGGCCGACGGTCGCGTGGATCTGACCATGGGCCGCGGCAACACCGGCCCCGTGTACCCCTGGTTCGGCAAGGACATCCGTCAGGGCATCCCGCTGGCCGTGGAGAACTACCAGTTGCTCTACCGCCTGTGGCACGAGGAGAACGTGGACTTCTCCGGTCGTTTCCGCACCCCGCTGCAGGGCTTCACCGCGACCCCGCGTCCGCTGGATGACGTGGCTCCGTTCGTGTGGCACGGCTCCATCCGCTCCCCAGAAATCCCGGAGCAGGCCGCGTTCTACGGTGACGGCTTCTTCCACAACAACATCTTCTGGAACAAGGAACACACCGAGCGCATGGTGGACTTCTACCGTCAGCGCTACGAGTACTACGGTCACGGTTCCTACGACCAGGCGATCGTGGGCCTGGGCGGTCAGGTGTTCATGCGGAAGAACTCGCAGGACGCCAAGCGTGAGTTCCGTCCGTACTTCGACAACGCTCCCGTCTACGGCCACGGCCCCTCCATGGAGGACTTCACCTCCCAGACTCCGCTGACCGTGGGCTCGCCGCAGGAAGTCATCGAGCGGACCCTGTCCTTCCGCGACTACGCCGGTGACTACCAGCGTCAACTGTTCCTCATGGACCACGCAGGTCTGCCGCTGAAGACCGTGCTCGAGCAGTTGGACCTGCTGGGCGAGGAGGTCTTCCCCGTGCTGCGCAAGGAGTTCGACGCCCTGCGTCCGGCACACGTGCCCGAAGCTCCGACCCACGAGTCCCTGGTGGCCCGCCACAAGGCCGGCAAGGACCCGATCCCCGGCGGCGGCCCGGACTCCCAAGCGGCCAAGGATCGTGCCAAGCAGGCAGAAGCCGCTCAGCGCGACCACGAAAACTCCAAGTAATTCCACGCAGTAACAAGCAGTACGTAGAGAGAAGGACACCATGACTGATCGTTTGACCCTCGCGGTGGTGACCGCTGGGCTATCAGAAGACTCCACGACCACGCGCTTGGGTGAGGCGATCGCGAAGGCCGCGAGCGGCGTCGCCGAACAAGCCGGGCAGCACCTGGATATCAAGGTGATCTCGCTGCGCGACCTGGCCCACGGGCTGACCGACATGATGATCACGCACGTGGCCTCCCCGGCCGTGCAGGACGCGATCGACACCGTGCTCAACGCGGACGGTCTGGTCGCGGCCTCGCCCACGTACAAGGCGTCCTACTCGGGGCTGTTCAAGCAGTTCTTCGACGTGATCGATGAATCTGCGTTCGAGAACCTGCCCACCGTGATCGCCGCGACGGGTGGGTCGCCGCGCCACTCGCTCGTGCTCGACACGGCCATGCGACCGCTACTGAGCTACCTCAAGGCCCTCGTATTGCCGCTGGGCATCTACGCGGCCTCCGAGGACTGGGGTCACGCTGACCTGCAGCGGCGGATCGATCGCGTGGGCGCCTCGCTCGGCACCATGTTGCTCGCGGGTTCGCCGGGCGGTGCGTCCGGCACGTTCGACGACGACGCCGCCCGCCCCGGTCTGCGCCGCGAGGTCAAGGACGAGTTCAGCAACGTTCCCGACTTCGCGAGCCTGCTTGCCTCGGTGGGATCATGAGCGCCACGGTGACCTGCGCATCCGTGCCGTCCGAGCCTGCGATGGGTTCGGAAGGCACGGGGGCTCCTGACGTGTCCCAGCAGGATTGGGAGGCGTGGCAAGTCTACTTCGAGACCACCGCTCAGCTCACCGCGCGCATCGAGGATCGGCTCAAGGCCCACGGCTGTTCCCTGATGGATTATCAGGTGCTTTTACTGCTCTACAACGCCCCCGATCGTCGAATGCGCATGGGTGAGCTGGCGCACCGCATGGTGTTTTCGCCGTCCCGGCTCAGCTACCAGGTCGGTGTGCTGGGCAAGCGCGGCTGGGTCGAACGCCGCCGTGTGGAGTGTGACGGCCGCGGCTGGGAAGCGGTGCTCACCGCCGAAGGCCTACGCGCCTTCCGCGAACTCCGCCCCGCCCACGCCCGCGACGTTCAGGAGCTCTTCTTCTCAGCCCTTCAAGGCGACGACGCCGCTCGCTTGGCCGACCTCATGCGTCGCGTGAGCGGGTTGTTGGGTTAGTTCCGGCCTCCTGGGAGGCCATCCGCCATTTGGTGCCGCTTTACTGCAAAGTAGCCACCCCTACTCTGCAGTAAGGCGGCATCAGGTGGTTCTGCTGTCAGGAGCCGAAGTTCCGGCGACCGGCGCGCTCCGCGAAATCGTCCAGGGCTCTCACGACGGCGGGCACCACCCAGACTTTCTGGCCCCGTACTTTGATGGACCGCTCTTCTCGTAACAACCCAGCTTCGGTCAGTGAGTCCACCGTGCGGTAGGCGGTTGCCTTCGAAATGCCCGCGATGTTTTCCACCATTCCTGCTGTGAAGGCAGGTTCCGAACAGCACAACTCGGCAAGCGCGCGCAGGGGCGCGGTGACGCGGCGTCGTGAATCCAGGACTTGCTGATGGAAGGCGCGGACATCGTCGATCAGCTGATCTGCGTTAGCCAGGGATCCCAGGACGGCAAGGGAAAAACAGTCCACGATGGACGCGGGGTTTCCGGCGCGGTAGTCGTTCAGCGCATCGATGTAATCGTCGATGTCGTGCAAGAGGCCTTTATTGAGACAATCCGCTGTTCTGGTCTCAATAAGATGCTCTTGCAAGACTGTTGCCATGACGACTTCTCACGGAACGCTTCCCTTGCACGGCCAAACCGCCCTGGTCACCGGGGTGTCACGACGCCGCGGGATCGGGTTCGCGGTGGCCCGCGCCTTCGCTCGACTGGGGGCCAGCGTCTTCATTCACCACTACAGCCCGCACGACGAGGACCAGCCGTGGGGCGCGGACGACCTGAGCGGCGTCGTCGGCGAATTGCAGGCCGAACTCACCGAAGGTGCCGTGCTGGGTGAGATGAGCGCGGACCTGCAGGATACGGAGCAGATCCAACCGCTCGTCGACGCTGCGCACGCGCTCACCGGATCTCTGGACATCCTGGTGTGCAATCAGGCGAAGAGTGGAGGGGACGGCTCCATTCTGGACATGACGCCCGAGGCCCTGGATGCCTTCTGGGACACCAACACTCGCTCCACCCTGCTGTTGACGCGGGCCTTCGCGCTGCTCAAGACCGATGTGCCCACCGAAGCGGCGAGGCCGGGCGATCGATTGGGCAGCGGGCACGGTAAGAAATTCTCCAAGCCGACAGGACGCGTGTTCTGGATGACGTCGGGCCAGGGGCACGGGCCGATGCGCGGCGAGGTTGCCTACGCCACGAGTAAGGCTGCGCTCGCGGGCGTCACTGCCACGGTCGCGGCGGAACTACTGGAGCTCGGCATCGTGCTCAACACCGTGAACCCCGGCCCCGTCGACACCGGCTACCTCACGCCGGACGCCACAGATCGCTCACTCGAGGGCGTCCAAGAATTGCTGGATGCTCAACCATTCGGCCGTTTCGGTGAACCGGCCGACCCCGCCAAACTGATCAGCTGGCTCGCCACGGACGACGGCGCCTGGATCGTCGGTCAGGTACTCACCTCGGATGGCGGGTTCTATCTGGCGTGAATTTGGTGGCGAGCCATCTGATGCCGTCTTACTGCAGAGTAGGCCGAGCTACCTTGCAGTAAGAGGGCATGAAATGGCCGGGCGGATCAGTTGGCGGGTCGCGGCGCGCGCAAGGTCCTCACGGCCGCAACCGCCACGACAATCACTGCGATCAGGTACACCAACCCCAGCCCGGAGAAACCGACCATGGCCAGGATCGGCCCGGCCAGCGCACCACCAGCGGCGCCGCACAAGGTCATGACCAGGTCGGAGGTGCCCTGCAGCCCGGGACGGTCCTGCACGGCAACGGACTCGGTGACCATGGTGGAGCCCGCCACGGTAGAAGCGGACCAGCCCAGCCCCAACAGGATCAGGGCTACCAGAACCACCGTCTGATTTTCCGCGCCGAAGAAGGTCAGTAGCAGGGAAACGGCAAAGGTCACCTGCCCTAGAAGCACTGTCTGTGCGCGGCCGATCTTATCCGCGAGCCACCCGAAGACCGGGGACAGCGCATACATGCCTGCAACGTGCAGGCTGATGGTCAGGCCCACGAGTGACAGGGTGGCGCCGTGGCTGGTCAGGTGCACCGGGGTCATGGACATGACCGCTACCATCACCGCGTGGGAGAGTGCCACGATCAGAACGGCCCGGCGAGCAGCGGGTACGGAGCGCAGACTTCCAAACCCGCCGGTGGGACTGGGCTTGTTCTTGACCGAAGCTCCCTGGGCCAGGGCAAGCTTGAGGGGGTCCGGTCGCAGCCCCAGGAAATAGACCGCGGCACCGAGGATTTGTGCGACCATGGCGATGAGGAACCCCCCGGTGAACTGGGGAAGTCCAAGGGCGCGGCCCAGGAGCTCACTGGGTTCGAAGAGATTGGGCCCCACCACGGAACCAATTGTGGTGGACCATACGATCAATGACAGATCCCGGGCGCGAGTCTTCTTCAGAGCCAGGTCCGTGGCGGCGAAACGGGATTGCAGGTTCAATGCCATGCCCGCGCCCTGCAACCCCATACCGATCAACAGCAAGGGAAGCGACCCGAGCACCGCGGCAGTAATGATGACGGCCGCACCAAGGATCGCCACTAACGCTCCGGTGGTCAGCGAGATCCGCCGCCCTCGCCGTTGCGCGAGGCGGGCCAACGGGATGGCCAGAATCGCAGCGCCCAGTGTGTTCATGGTGGCAGCCAGGCCGGACAGCGCACTGGACCCGGACACCTCCGCCACCAGGAGCGCACCGAGAGCCAGCGTGGCGCCCACGCCCAAGCCGCCCATGACCTGACCGGTCGCGAGCACGATCAGGACCTTGCGTTGCAGTCGCTGCTGTTCGAGTTCGGTCAGTGCGCCGCTCGCAGAGGTGGAGGAATCCGTCATGCCTGCATCATGACCGATCACGGGCCGGCGCGCATCCTCGCGCACGGATCGATGTCACGTGCTCGGTGCTCGGCGTCACCGTCCGGTGAGGGGGTGGTCAGGAGCGCACGGTGAAGACCCGCTCGTGCCAGCCCGAGGAACCGTTGGGGTCGGGGCGTGCCCGCTCCGAGGTCTGCACTTGACCGTCCGCGTCCACCGCTCTGACCTGGGCGGTGTGGGAACCGGCAGGAAGATCGGTGACGCGCACGGACCACTGCCGCCAGGTGTCTTCGGACGGCACTGCGGCGAGCGTTGAGTCCACCCATTCCCCGCCATCCACGCGCACCTGAACCGCGGTGATTCCCGTGTTCTGGGCCCACGCGCTGCCCGCGAGGGTCATGTCGGGGTCCACGCTCGCGTTTTCTTGGGGGACGTCGATACGTGAGGACATCTTGATGGGCCCCTTCGCGGACCAACCCCGGGGCGTCCAGTAGCCTTCGGCCTGGTCAAAGCGGGTGACCTCGAGATCCACGAGCCATTTGGTCGCGGAGACGTACCCGTAGAGACCCGAAACCACCATGCGCACCGGATAGCCGTGCTCGAAGGGCAGTGGCTCTCCATTCATGGTCACGGCAAGCATGGCGGTGCGGTTTTCGTCCATGAGGGCGCTCAGGGGTGTCCCGGCCGTGAAACCGTCCTCGGACGTCGAGAGCACCATGTCCGCGTCCGGGCTCACTCCGGCCTCCGTGAGCACTTCTCGCAACGGCACGCCGGTCCACACGGCGTTTCCCACGAGGTCACCGCCTACCTGATTGGACACGCACGCGAGCGTCACCGTGCGTTCGTGCAGCGGACGCCCGATGAGGTCGTCGAAGGTCAGCTCGATCTCCCGGTCCACCATCCCGTGGATGCGTAGTCGCCACTGGCTCACGTCGAGATGGGGGACGCTCAGTGCGGTGTCGATCCGGTAGAAGTCCTCGGCGGGGGTCAACCACGGCTCGGTGCTGGCGACTGTCACCTGGGTCCCGGCGGGGATGGCCTCCCGAGCGACCGGGGCTGGAATGCTCAGCGCGGCGCGCATGTCGGGGACTTTCCGGGCCGCCGACGCTGCCCATCGCCCCACTGCGCCCGCGACCACGCCCAGGGTCAGTGCTCCCGCGGACAGCTGGAGGAATTTACGGCGATCCAGCGGGTCACCGGCCGCGGAAGCTGCCGCACGGCCACCCGCGTAGCTGAGGAATGCGAGGCCGACGCCGGTGCCGACAACCACGGGGACGGCGTTGACCGCGTCCGCACCCGTTCGGGTCATCACGGCGACCAGTCCGACCAGCCCCAGCGCGGCGAGGACCGCGATACCCGTGCGGCGCCGTCGCCGCTCCGCGACGCCGACGAGCAATCCCAGTACCACGAGCCCCACGGCCATCATCACAAACAGGAAAATCTTGTCACCGGTGCCGAACACGGCGATCACGATGTCCTTGACGGGCGAGGGGACAGAATCCACCATGACTCCGCCCACCGCGGTCAGTGGGGACCCCAAGGGTCCGGTCACCCACGCGAAGAATTCGGCGATCCCCACGGCCAGCGCGGTCGCTGCCACGCCCAGCAACTGCCAGGCACCGGTGAAGCTGCGGTGCGTGAGTGGAGCGGCTGCGTCGGCAGAATCCGTGCGGCCCGAGGATGAGGGCATGTCACCAAGGATACGCGGCAACGGCCCAGATCCCTCGTGCCCGCGCCCTGCGAGACGCCGAGCGGTCATCGGCCGTGGATTGAAGTTCCGGATTATTGTGTGACCGGCGCTATCCCGGCCTAGCCCGCAAAGTGACTGGGGCCTAGAGCGCGGAACCGTCATCGACGACAAGGAGGATCTGGGCGGCGGCCAACTCGTGTCTCTCGACCGGCCGGCAACACCTCCGGCAATCGAGGACGCTCACACGGTAACGGGACGAATCAGTACGTTTCCGATAGCAAAACCCGGTTCCGGAACGCCATGGGTGTTAATAATGTGAACCACATCACTCGTTGAGATTCTCAACGATAGAGAATATCCTCTATTGTCAGGAGCTCACCCGTGTCACACCCCGTCAACATCAACCCCGTCCGCGGCTTGCTCTCCAATCAGCGCTACAGCCGTGACCTGGCGGTGGTCATTTACGAGGGCCGTACCCTCAGCTACGACGACTTCGCGGGTAACGTGCGCGAACTTGCGGCGAGCTTGGCGGCGTCGGGCGTGAGTGAGGGTGACCGTGTGGTCTACCTGGGCCTGAACTCCGAAATGTTCCTGCGCACCATGTTCGCCACCTGGTGGCTGGGCGGCGTGTTCGAACCGCTCAACTTCCGTCTTGCCCCGCGCGAGGTCGGCGAGCTCCTGGCGCGCTCCGCACCTCGCGTGATGATTGTGGAGCCCGGTCACGTCCCGGTTGTCGACGCCGCTCTCGGCACCCTCGACAGCTCCGGCCAGGACGGCGCAGAATGGCCTTTCGAGACAGAGACCGTCCTGATCGACAATGATCCCGCGGCACCGCTCAACGACGGCCTCGAAGTTGCCGAGCACTGGACTCCCCTGAGCGGCTTCGTGCAGGGCGCAGCTCAAGTCGAACTCGGCGAGCCAGTGGAAACCACCGATGACAGCCTGGCCATTCTCATGTTCACATCTGGCACCACGGGCAAGCCCAAAGGCGTGCGGCTGAGTCACGGCAATATCTTCTGGAACGCGTTCAATGTGGATTCGCTCGTGGACACCCGCCGCCGGGACATCAATTACGCGGTGGCGCCCCTGTTCCACATCGGTGCGTTGAATTCGTTCACGGTGCGTGCGCTGGTGCGCGGCAACACCACGGTGGTCCGGCGGGGATTCGTGCCGTCCCAGGTGCTCGCGGACATCGAGAACTACGGCGTGAACAACGCATTCTTCGTCCCGGCCATGTTGCTCGCGCTGACCCACGACTCCGAGTTCAAGGGATCGAAACTGGACTCCCTGCGCGCCCTCATCTGCGCTGGAGCGCCCGTACCGCCCGTCGTGATCTCCCTGTTCGAGTCCAAGAACGTTCCCGTTCAGCAGGCGTGGGGTCTGACCGAGACCGCTCCTTTCGCTACCTACCTGCCCACTGAACTGACGTACGAGAAAGCCGGTTCGGCGGGCATGCCCATGCTTTATACAGAGGTGCAGATCATGGACCCCGGCACGGGTGAACCCGTCACCGACCCCGATACCCGTGGCGAATTGTGGGTGCGCGGGCCCAACGTCACGAGCGGTTACTGGGAGGACGAGCGCGCGACCGCCGCAGCCTTCACGGACGGCTGGTTCCACACGGGGGACATTGGTTATCGGGATCCGGACGGCTATTACTACATCGTGGACCGCCTCAAGGACATGATCATCACCGGTGGCGAGAATGTTTATCCCGCGGAGGTCGAACGTGTCCTCGCTGAGCACCCGGACATTTCCGATGCCGCCGTGGTGGGCGCCCCGGACGATCAGTGGGGCGAGCGCATTGTGGCAGTTCTCCGACCGCAGCCCGGGCACGAGGTCCCCTCCATCGAGGAACTGCGACAGTTCTGCAGCGACCGCTTGGCCCGTTACAAGCTCCCTAAGGATCTCGTCGCCGTGGAAGAGGTGCCCCGCAACGGTTCCGGCAAACTCGACAAGGTAGCGAGCCGCCAGTTGGTCCGAGGCTGAGATCCCATGACGACGCCGCTCCAAGCCTGACGTCGCCCCGGGCCAGCTGTGCACCCGTCGCCAGCCTGCCGAGCCGGCAGCTCACCGAGCCGGCGGCACGAAGGCCGCGAGCGGCGTCGTCGTCCAAGACCGGCGCTCGAAACCCGCGACCGCGCCGCGCGACCTTACTAAGCTGAACTCATGCAGCCGAAAACGGACATCACATTCCGCACCCGCAAGTGGGTCAAGCCCGAAGATCTCAATGCCAACGGCACCCTGTTCGGTGGGTCGCTGTTGCGGTGGATCGATGAGGAAGCCGCGATTTACGCGATCGTTCAGCTGGGCAATCAGCGTGCGGTGACCAAGTACATGTCGGAGATCGAGTTCGTGGCCTCCGCCGTGCAGGGCGACATCATCGAGATGGGTCTGACCGCCACCAAGTTCGGCCGCACGTCACTGACCATGCGGGCGCAGGTGCGGAACATGATCACCCGGGAACTGATCCTGAGTATCGACAAGATCGTGTTCGTGAACCTGGACAAGGAAGGCAAGCCGACCCCGCACGGGTACACGGAGATCACCTACGATCGCGACCGGATTCCCACCACCGCGGTGCCGATCGTCAACGAACTGCGCAGGCCCGAGCGATGAACCGGCTCAGTGCACAGCGACTGACCCCGAGCTGGGTCTACCACGGTGAGGGCCCCTGCTGGAGCCCCGAATGGGGCGGCCTGGCGTGGGTCGACATGCTGGCCGGGGACATTCTCACGTTTGGTCGTGACGAACAGCCGCGCCGTCAGCACGTAGGTTCCGTGGCCGCGTGTGTGCGTCCGCGCGTTAACGGCGGCCAGATCATCGCGGTGGAACGAGGCGTGCTCCTCACGGATGCCGCCGGTCATCCCGAGCGCGAGATCACCCTGTGGGAATCGCCGGAGATTCGCATGAACGAGGGCGGGATTGCCCCGGACGGCACCTTCTACATTGGCTCCATGGCCTACGACCAGTCCGAGGGCTCGGCCACGCTCTACCGGGTCTCACCGGGCCTGGAGTGGGAACCGGTGCTTGAAAACGTCACCATCTCCAACGGCATTGCGTGGTCCCCGGACGGTTCGCTCGCCTATTACAACGACACCCCCACGGGTGAGATCTCGGTCTTCAACTGGTCTGCGGCAAACGGCCTGCACAATCGCCGCACCTTCGTGAAGCCGGTGATCGATGACGACGCCGCGGCCGGCGCGTGGGACGCGGACGAAGAGTACGAACCCGGCAGCGTGTCCGCCAACCCGGACGGCTTGACCGTGGACTCCGAGGGCGCGGTATGGACGGCACTCAACGGTGCAGGACAGGTCCACCGCTATCTTCCGGACGGGACCCTGGACACCGTGGTGAGCGTGGGAGCAAAGCAGACCACCGCGTGCACGCTGGGTGGTCAGGATCTGCGGACCCTGTACATCACCACCTCCCGCGAGAACCTGCCGGACGACGTGCAGCCCACCGCAGGGTCCCTGTATTCGGTACGCGTTGCCGTTCCGGGCCTGCCCACGGCGAAGTTCGCCGGCTGAAACCGGTTGCTCACGCCTCCACCGGATGGGTTCGACCGCTGAGACGGAGTCGCGGTCGCAAACTGTTATGTTCCGCGAGCCCCCATTGGCCCGGACATAGGATGAACGTTCAACAGTTCGGCGCAGGCAATGGAGCAAGCGGAGGAATTCGATGGAGACACCGGCCACGGACCACCTAGGTCAGAACAACCGTCGGGGGAGTGCCACCGGAAACCTTGAACCGGACCCGGGAATGCCGGCCAGCACGTGGCGGCTGCGCAGCGACGCATGGGAGTATCTGCGGTTCGCCATGAAGCGCATCGCGCTCGGCAACGAGGACAAGGAAGCCCTCGCCGCGGACAGCGAACTCCAGCGCTCCCTGCGCGCGCTGGAAACGGTCGAGATGTACTGGGCCGGATTCGGTCAGCGCTACGTGGCCTCCATCCGCGAGATGCTGGAACAGGACGATTACCACATGGCCCTCGACCGGATCGGAAAGGTGGTCAACCGGCTGCGCGGCGACACCGTGCCGGATACCGCCCGCGATGACTTTGCGGACGAGTCGGAGAATTCGGATCTGCTGATCGACACCGATCCGCGGCCCCGCTTCGAAGTGCTGATCGTGGACGAGAGCACTCAGGCGGACCGTGATGGCCTGCGCGCCGAGGGCCTGCGGCTGCGTTCCTCCGCCGACGACTTCATTTACGAGTACGTGATCGTGCCCTCCGCGGATGACGCCGTGGCCGCTGTCCTGACGAACCCCAACATTCTGGCGTGCGTGGTCCGCCCCGGATTCAGTGAGCGCTCCCGGCAGCCGCTGAGCCGCGATCTCAAGAACTCGATTCAGATGGCTCGCAATCTGGTGAGCCCGGAATCGGCATCCGTCCGCACCCCGTTGGCGTCGATCCAGCGAGTGCTGCGCCTGGCCGACACCCTCGCGGCGCTGCGCCCGGAGATGGATCTCTACCTCATGGCGGGTGCGCACATCGAGGGCCTGTCCGGTGCCTTGACCCACCGCTTCCGTCGCGTGTTCCGGCGCGAGGACAAGCTAGAGCTCCACCTGACATTGCTGCGCAGGGTGTCCCACCTGTACGACACCCCGTTCTTCTCCGCGGTGCAGGAGCACGCCCGGCGTCCGGTGGGAGTCTTCCACGCGCTGCCGATTGCCCGCGGTGGTTCCGTGGTGGGCTCCAAATGGATCAAGGACCTGGTGGACTTCTACGGGTTGAATCTGCTGCTGGCCGAAACCTCCGCCACTTCCGGCGGGTTGGACTCGCTCCTCGCACCGGTGCGCACCCTGAAGAAGGCCCAGGAATTGGCGGCTCGTGCGTACGGGGCCAAGCACACGTTCTTCGTGACCAATGGAACTTCGACCGCCAACAAGATCGTGCACCAGGCACTGTTGTCGCCCAATGATGTGGTGCTCGTGGACCGCAACTGTCACAAGTCCCACCACCACGCGGTGGTTCTCACCGGTGCCCGTCCGGCCTACCTCGAGGCGTACCCGCGCAACGAGTTCGCGTTCTACGGGGCGGTGCCGCTGTCCCGCATCAAGCAGTTGCTGCTGGATTACCGGGCACAGGGGCGCCTGGACGAGGTCCAGCTGGTCACGCTCACCAACTGCACCTTCGACGGCATTGTCTACGACCCCGAGCGGGTCATGGCGGAGTGCCTGGCCATCAAGCCGGACCTGGTCTTCCTCTGGGACGAGGCCTGGTTTGCCTTTGCCACCTTCCACCCGGTCACGCGACGTCGTACTGCCATGTGGGCGGCCACCCACCTCAAGGAACGGATGGGTACCAGGGCCCATCAGATTGCCTACCGCGAGCAGCAGAAGCGGCTGTTCGACGAACAGGGGAACCCCGCACCGGACGAGGTGTGGTTGGAGGAGCGCCTGATCCCCGCCCCGGATGCCAAGATCCGCGTGTACGCCACCCAATCCACGCACAAGACCCTCACCGCCTTGCGGCAGGGGTCCATGATCCACGTTCACGACGACGAATGGGTGCGGGAAGCCGAAGAGCCGTTCCACGAGGCGTACATGACGCACACCTCCACCTCACCCAACTACCAGATCCTCACGTCCCTGGACATCGGGCGCCGCCAGGTGGAACTCGAGGGTTACGAGCTTGTGCAGCGGCAACTGGACCTGGCCACGAGCCTGTCCCAGGCCATCGCGCGCCATCCACTGCTGCGCCGGAGCTTCCGCGTACTCACGGCCCACGATTTGGTGCCCCGGGAGAACCGCGAGGTCGGCCGACCCATGCCGTTGCGTGACGGGCTGGCCAGCATGTGGAAGGCGTGGACCACGGATGAGTTCGTGGTGGATCCCAGCCGCATCACCATCGAGATCAGCCGGACCGGTGTGGACGGTGACACGTTCAAGCACGACCTGCTCATGGACCGCTACGGCATTCAGGTGAACAAGACGAGCCGGAACACCGTGCTGTTCATGACCAACATCGGTACCTCGCGCAGCGCGATCGCGTATCTCGTGGAGGTGCTCGTCAAGCTCGCCCAGCGTTTCGAGGACGAGAACTCTCAGCTCGATCCGGAGCTCGCGGCCAAGGTCGATGACACCCCCATGCCGCCGCTGCCGGACTTCAGTTCCTTCGCTCCCGGGTACGCCACGGACGAGGAGCTTCCGGACGGTGACATGCGGGCCGCCTTTTTCAAGGGCCAGCGCCGCAAGTCCGTGGAACACATTGCCCACGAGGAGCTGCGCGAGCGGGTGGCCAACGGTGAGAAACCCGTCTCGGCCGGGTTCGTGACGCCATACCCGCCAGGCTTCCCGGTGCTGGTTCCGGGTCAGATCATTTCCCCGGACGTTCTGGATTTCATGGCGGTGCTGGATACTCGCGAGATCCACGGTTACGACCCGCGCAAGGGCTACCGCGTCCTGCGGGATTCCTAGTTCACTTTCGGGTACGACGACGCCGCGGGGCCCGGTGCCCCGCGGCGCTTTCGTTCCAGGGCGGGTACGGCGCACTCGGTGCCCTTGGATCCGAGCACGGACAGAAATTCCGCCCGCAGCCCATGGCGGTCGCGCTCGCTGGCGGAGGCAGCTCGACTAGGGCAAAAGCCCCAGTTCGTCATTGAGCGATTGGACGTGCCGGTAGTAATCCACGTTCTCCAGTCGGCTCGCTGCGGCGGGGTCCAGGATCACGGTGGCATGAGGGTGCATTTGCAGCACCGAGGCCGGGCACGCGGAGGAGACCGGGCCCTCCACCGCCGCGGCGACGGCGTCGGCCTTTCCCTCTCCCTGTGCCACGAGCACGGCGTGACGGCTGTCCAGGATGGTTCCGAGGCCCTGGGTCAGGCAGAGCTTGGGGACGGTCTCGCCCTCACCGAAGAACCGTGCGTTGTCCTCGCGGGTCTGCTGCGTCAGCGCCTTGATCCGGGTGCGTGAAGCCAATGACGAAGAGGGCTCGTTGAAGCCGATGTGGCCGTTGGCCCCAATTCCCAGCAGTTGCACGTCGATCCCGCCGGACAGGCGGATCGTCTCTTCGTAGGTCGCGGCGGCTTGGCGCAGTGCTTCGGGGTCCGGGTCGGCGGCGTCGGGGGAGTGCAGGGCACCCACGGGCAGATCCACGTGATCCACGAACCCGTCGCGGATGGTGGCCCTGTAGGACCGCGAATCAGACGGCTGTAGCCCCACGTACTCGTCGAGGGTGAAGGCCACGCACTCGGCGAAGGACACCTCCGATTCGCGATAACGGCGAATCAGATCTTGGTAAACGGGCAGCGGTGAACTCCCCGTCGCGAGCCCGAGTACGCAGGGCCCCTGCTCGACCCTCGCGGCAAAGATGCTCGCGGCAACCTGCCCGGTCTCCGCCACGGATTCGCACAGCACCAGTCGCACGGCGTCAGCCCTTCACTCTTCTTGGTCGTCAGTTTCATTCAGCGTGACTCATGCCTGAGGGAACCTCAATAGACGTGGTCACATCGACGCTCGAAGAACGCATAATGAAGAACATTCATACTTCACGCGGGCTGTCCAAGGAGGAATCCCCACATGATTCGGGACCGCACTGAGCGCATCCTGCTTCACAGCGCCCACTTGGTCACAGATGGCCAGGTGACTCGGGATGGTTGGCTGCTGCTCCGTGACGGCCTGATCGAAGACATGGGGACCGGAGAGTCTTGGCGCTCGCGGGTGACCACTGCGCAGGCGGGCGTGAATGATCAAACGGAAGTGGTTGATCTAAAGGGGGCTTGGGTGGCCCCCGGGTTCGTGGACATTCACTGTCACGGGGCGGGGGGATTCGCTTTCGATGACGGCCCCGACGCTGCGCTCAAAGCACTTGACGTTCATCGACAGCACGGCACTACATCGTCAGTTCTTTCTTTCGTGACCGACACGGTCCCGGCCATGGCCGAGCGACTGGCCTGGGCCGCGCATCTCACGGAAGAGCATCCCGCAGTCCTCGGCTCCCACGCGGAGGGCCCGTTCCTGGATCCCGGCCACCGAGGGGCTCATGATGAGAAGCTCCTGGTCAACCCCACCACGGAAGCCACGGTGGAACTGATCGAAGCAGCACGGGGAACCCTGCGCCAGATCACCCTGGCACCGGAGCGGGACGGGGCGGCACGTGCCATCACCGACCTGTGCGCTGCGGGGATCACCGTGGCGGTGGGGCATACGGATGCGACGTACGAAGACGCACGGCAGGCCTTTGATGCGGGCGCACGAATCCTGACCCACGCCTTCAACGGGATGAATGCCATCCACCACCGGGCCCCCGGGCCCGTGGTGGCGGCACTGGCCCGTGAAGACATCACGCTGGAACTGATCTGCGACGGGGTGCACGTACATCCGCAGGTGATGGCCATGATCTTCGGTTCCGCGCGGGAGCGCACCGCGCTCATCACGGACGCCATGTCCGCCACCTGCATGCACGACGGCGACTACACGTTGGGTTCACTGCCGGTCACGGTGACAGATGGGGTCGCGAGATTGGCCGGTGGCGGTTCCATTGCCGGTTCCACTCTCACCATGGACAAGGTTGTTAAGCGCGCGGTCGAAGAAGTGGGGCTACCGCTGGAGCAGGCCGTGTATGCCGCTACGCAGGCACCGTTGCGTGCGATCAACGCGGGTGAAGACCGTGGCCGTTTGGCGCCGGGTTTGCGAGCCGACCTCGTGGTGCTCACCAAGGACCTGAACGTAGAGAGCGTCTACGTGGCCGGTAAAAAAGCGACCTGAAGCACCACAGGGGTGCTGGCAAGGGCTACCATCTCGGCAGGAGGCCAGATGAGTACCGCACCCGGGACGACCGGCGACGTCGTCACCAAATCAATCCGCCTGTTGGCCGCGCAGGGTTACCACGCGACCACCGTGGACAAATTGGCCCAGGCTACCGGGGTCAGTCGGGCCACGTTCTTCCGTAAGTACGGGTCCAAGGAGGAAATCGTCTTCGCGGATCACGCGTCCAACCTGGAACGCCTCGAGCAACTGTTGAGCAGGCCGAGTCTCAGCGCGCAGGCGGGACTGGCGGAAGGTGTGCAGCTGGTTTTCCGGCACAACCTGGATCACTCGGACCGCGCGATCGCCCGGCATCACTTGCTGCAGCAGGTGGAGAGTCTCCGAGACCGGGAGCTGGCTACGTCGCACCGCTATGAGCGACTCTTCCAAGGATTCCTGCGCAGGGTGCTCCCCGAAAATGCGGATCAGCGCGTCACTGCGGTATCCCTGGCCTCGGCCACCGTGGCCGTGCACAACGCCTATCTCCGCACCTGGCTGCGGGATCCGCAGGCGAACAACGGTGAGCAGCTCGCCGCCGGACTCAATCAGCGCATCGGCTGGTTGTGCACGGCCTTCGGCCTGTCGCCTGGGGCCGGCCGTATAGCAAGTGCGCCGCGCCAACCAGAGGCAGCGGCGTCGGCATCACCTGTCGTCGTGGTGCTCCAGGAGGGGGCTGACCCCCGGGAAGCCGCGGAGCAGACGGCGCGCACGGTTTACGAAGCCCTGGCTACGGGCCGGCGTCAGTCGAACTCGCGCTCCGAGACCAACACCCCGTAGATCAGTTCATCGCGCCATTCGCCCAGCTGGAAGTGGCTCTCGCGCAGGGTCGCTTCGTGGCGCATGCCGATGCGTTCGCAGACTTTGGCCGATGCCACGTTGAGGCTGTCCAGGCGGGCGAACACACGGTGCGCGCCCAACTTCTGGAAGGCGGCGTCCACGGCTGCGTAGGCGGCCTCGGCGGCGTAACCCTTGCCCGTGTGGTCCGGGTGAAGCGCCCAGCCGATCTCGACCTGGGCGGACTCGGCATCGGCGAGCGTCAGGACGATTTCTCCTGCCAGTTCGTCCGTGTCGTGGGGGGAGACGGCAAGGCGGAATTGATCCCCGTCCTCAGCCCAGGGGCGTTCGCCCAGGTGGTCCTTGACCATGCCTATGACATCGTCCATGTCCCGCGGTCCACGCCAGGCGTGGACGGCGTAATCGTCATGAGATTGGTAGGAGTGCATCGGCTCAATATCTGCCTCGGTGAGCCGGCGGAAAGTCAGGCGCTGAGAGCGCAAGGGCAGCACGTTTTTCATCTCGTTCAGCCTATCGACGGGGTGCCCTGAAAAGCTGCCCCGAATGAAACGCAATATCTTGACGTGAGACGCAGTCTCAGGGCAATCTGGGGGATGATGATGTGGCATGGGCCACAGCCCCCTTCAGTACCCAGGAGTTCAGCGTGACCGAGTCCAAATTCCCCTCCACCGTGACCATCACCGTGGATTATCCGGCCCTACCCGGTCGCGAACGACCGATTGCCCTACTCAGCCTGGGTTCCGCGGATTCCAACGGGTTGATCATCTGGGGCTCGGAGGCATTGCAGCAGCTGCGCAATGAACTCACCGCTATCGACACAGCCGCGGTCGAGGCGGTCGTGGTCACCGGCAACACCAAGTCCTTTGGTGCCGGGGCAAATCTCAAGGAGATCCGCCACGCTCAGCTCAACGATGTGTCAGAAGATTACATCTGGGCCGGCCACGAGACCTTCGCGGTGCTCGCGGACATGCCTGTACCCACCTTCTCGCTCGTCACGGGCATGGCTCTTGGCGGCGGCATGGAACTCGCCCTGCACTCGGACTATCGCTTGGCAACCTCGGGCAAGGCGCAACTCGGTCTGCCCGAATGCCACCTCGGATTCTTCCCGGGCTGGGGCGGCGTCTACCTGCTGCCGCACTTGATCGGTGCCAAAGCCGCGCTCGACGTGATCGTCACCGATTCCATGCGTGGACGTAACCTCAAGCCCCAACAGGCCCTCGAAATCGGCATGGTCGACGCCGTTCTGGACGGTTCACCGGGCACGGAAGAGTGGGATCAACAATGGCAGCAATGGGTTGTTGACGCACTCGAGGGCAAACATGAGCCCCGCAAGACCACCGATGGCGACGGCGCTTGGCAAGACGCCGTCGACGCCGCCCGCGCCAAGGCCGAGCGGGCCTGGCACGGAGCTGCGCCCGGTCCCGTGGCCGCCATCGATCTCGTGGGCCGCGCCCGCACGGATTCTCGACACGCCAACGCTGCCGCCGCAGTCCAGCTGGCCTCGTCCGTGCTTCGGACCGACGCCGCCAAGGCCTCCCTGTACGCGTTCGAATTGGTGACCGCCCGCCGCCGCGAGGCCGCCAACGTGCCGGACGCCCCCGTGCGCCCCATCCGCAAGGCCGCCGTCATTGGCGCGGGTCTGATGGCGGGCCAGCTCGCGAGTTTGATCGCCCAGGGCGCCCAGATCCCCGTAGTCATGACCGATCTGGACGACGAGCGTCTGGCCGCCGGTGTGCAGCGCACCCGCGACCGTTTCACGGCCCAGGCAGAAAAGGGCCGTATGAAGCCCGAACAGGCCGAGAAGCTGGGGTCCCTGATCACCGGCGCGGAGTCACCGGAGGACCTGGCGGACGCGGACTTCGTGATCGAGGCTGTCTTCGAGGAACTTGAGGTCAAGAAGAAGGTCTTCGCGCAGTGGGAGCCGGTACTGCGTGATGATGCGATCCTGGCGACCAATACTTCATCCCTGTCCGTGACTGCCATGGGCGAGGGGCTGAAACACCCCGATCGGCTCGTGGGATTCCACGTGTTCAACCCGGTGGAGGTCACGCCGCTGCTCGAGATCGTGGCTGCGGAGTCCACCGATGATTCCACCCTGGCCACCGCTTTCGACCTCGCGGCCAAACTGCGCCGGATTGCCGTGCTCGTCAAGGACGCCCCGAGCTTCGTGGTCAACCGGGTGCTGACCCGCATGTATGACGAGATCGGCCGCGCCATCGACGCCGGCGGTGACCCCAAGACCGTAGACCAGGCATTGGCGCCCATGGGCCTTCCCATGTCGCCGCTGCAACTCTTGGACTTCGTGGGCCCCGCGGTGCTCGTGCACATCACCCACACCATGAACGATGCCTACCCGGAGCGCTTCACCCTGTCCCCGTGGTTGGACGCCGTGGCCGAGGCGGGCCTCACCAATGTGCTGCCCAAGCGCGGCGAAGAATCCGACACCTACCTCACCCTGCAGGCCGAACAGGCGCGGGAGCGCACGCAAGGTGAGGGGGCGGCGTCGTCGGCGGGGGACGACGGCGCCAACGGTCAGTTGCTCACGCGTGTCCAGGACGCGCTCGCGGACGAAATCGGGCACATGCTCGACGAGGGCGTGGTGGCCTCCGCCCGTGACGTGGATCTGTGCATGATTCTGGGCGCCAACTACCCGTTCCATCTGGGTGGCATCACTCCGTACCTGGACCGTTGCGGCGCCGCCGAGCGCGTGCGCGGCCAGCGCTTCGACGCGTCCCAGAACTGACTTACCTCACTGAGAACCACCGAGAATTCACGAAAGAGATCACACCATGACTCAGCAACCCACCGGCGACCAGGAGCTGTTCCCGCAGGGCACGGTCGAACCCGAATACTCACTCAATGACGTGCTCGATACGGATGCTGCCGGCGTTTACGCGGACATCACGGACGAGGATCGTGCCCATTGGATGCGCGCCCGTGCGTTCGTGCAGGACGAGCTGCTGGGCGTGATCCATGAGCACTGGGATCGCGGCGAGTACCCGCTGGACCTGGTTGACCGCATGGGTGAGCTTGACCTGCTGCGCGACGGCGTGGACGTAACCGGTTACGCACCCATGTCCAAAATGGCGGCGGGCCTGGTGACCATGGAACTCTCGCGCGGTGACGGCTCCATCTCCACCGTGAGCGGCGTGCAGGGCGGGTTGGCCATGCGCTCGATCGCCATGTGTGGCAACGATGAGCAGCGTGAGCGCTGGCTGCCCGATATGGCCTCCGGCAAACTGTTGGGCTCCTTCGCGCTCACCGAACCCACTCACGGCTCCGACTCGATCGGCTTGGAAACCCGCGCCACACCCGTTGAGGGCGGTTTCATCCTCAACGGTGAGAAGAAATGGATCGGCAACGGGTCCATGGGTGGCATCACCGTGGTGTGGGCTCGCAATGACACCACCAACGCGGTGCAGGGGTTCGTGGTCCCGCAGGAGTCGGAGGGCTACGCCGGTACGACCATCCGCGGCAAGCTGGCGTTGCGCGCCATCCACCAGGCCCACATCCGCATGGACAATGTGTTCGTGCCCACCGAGAACGTTCTGCCGGGTGCCGGTTCGTTCCGGGACACTTCCGCGGTGCTGTTCGCGACGCGCATCGGGGTGGCCTGGGCAGCCGTGGGCCAGGCTGTGGCCTGTTATGAGACCGCTGTGCAGTACGCGGCCCAGCGCGAGCAGTTCGGCCGACCGCTGGCGGCGTCGCAGATTGTGCAGGAGCGGCTGGCCCGCATGCTCAGCGAGTTGACCTCCATGCAAACGCTCGTGATGGCCATGGCGCGCAAGGAAGAGGCAGGCACCCTGACCGGGCCCCAGGCCTCGCTGGCCAAGTACACCGCGACCCGCACCGCCCGTCGTGTTGCGGCCAATGCGCGCGATCTTTTGGGTGGCAACGGCATTCTGGTGGAAAATCGTGTTGCGCGTCACTTTGCGGACGTCGAGGCCCTGCACACCTACGAGGGCACCGAAACCGTCCAGGCGCTCATCATCGGCAGGTCCATCACCGGTTTCTCGGCCTACAACTAAGTCACCGATTACAGGAGCACCATGTACGCGAACGCACAGCCCCTGTCCCCGCTGCGATTCATCGAGCGCAGCGCGGAAGTATTTCCCCGGCGAGAGGCCATTGTCTACGGCGATCAATCGTGGACCTACGAGGAGTTCGAGCGAGACGTACGTCGCTTCGCCACCGCGCTCCTGCCGCACCTCCCGGCGGTTTCCACTTCTGACGACGCCGCCGCGTCCAGTGGCGTCGCGGGTAACGGGAAACCGGGCGGTGCGGCAGCTTCCAGTGAGGACTCCGCACGAGGTGGGGCTGAGCACGGGGAGTACCTGGGTGCCGAGCAACTGATGCGGTCCCTCCCCACAGTGGCCGTGATCGCACCCAACCTGCCTGCACTGCTACTGGCCCACTACGCGGTGCCGGCGGCCGGAGCGGTATTGGTGCCGTTGAACCCGCGGCTCTCCACGCGCGAGCTCGACTACATCCTCGAACACAGCGAGGCCAGCGTGGTCATCGCAGACACTTCTGTACTGGACACCGTGGTCTCCGCGATCGATGGTAAGGAGGGCATCACCCTCGTCCAGCTGCCCGATGAGCAGGCCGGTATCGAACCCGTGCGGGATCACTCCTATGGCGAGATCCCCACGTTCGACCAGTTCATCGATATGGAGCCCCAGGAAGTCGGCGGCGCGGCGTCGTCGGGCGAACGAGGCGTGAGCTACAAGGTGGCGGATGAAAACTCACCCATCACGTTGAACTACACCTCCGGGACCACCGGGCGTCCCAAGGGAGTGTTGTACGGGCACCGCGGGGCGTATCTGAACAGTCTGGGCGAGGTGTTCCACAACGGATTCGACGGCGCGACCCGCTACCTGTGGACGCTGCCCATGTTCCACTGCAATGGATGGTGCACCACGTGGGCGGTGACCGCGGCCGGTGGTACGCACGTGTGTTTGCGTGCTGTGCGCCCCGATGCCATCTGGGATGCGTTCGACAACCAGGGCATTACTCACCTGTGTGGGGCACCGGCCGTGTGCTCGATCATCGTGGACGCGGAGGAGGCGCACTCACTCGAGAGCCCCATTCGCATCACCACCGCGGGGGCCCCGCCGGCGCCGAGCATCATCGAGCGTCTGGAGAATGCGGGGTTCGGCATCGTGCATGTATACGGGCTGACCGAGGTGTTCGGACCCATCACTATTTGCGAGCCGCAAGAAGAGTGGAAGGATCTTTCCCCGCAGGAACGCGCTCAGCAGATGTCCCGCCAGGGTGTGGGCATGGTGCAGGCGGAAGCGGCGCGCATCGTGGACACCGACATGAACGATGTTCCCGCGGACGGCGAGACACTCGGGGAAGTAGTGCTGCGTGGCAACAACGTGATGATCGGGTACTACAAGGACACGGAGGCCACGGAAAAGGCCTTCTTCGGTGGCTGGTTCCACACCGGTGATCTGGGCGTTATGCACCCCAACGGCTATATCCAGCTGCGCGACCGCGCCAAGGACATCATCATTTCCGGAGGCGAGAACATCTCGTCCATCGAGGTCGAACAGGCGCTGTACTCCCACCCGGACGTGATCGATGTGGCCGTGATCGGTGTCCCTCACGAGAAGTGGGGTGAACGACCGGTAGCGCACGTGGTTCGTTCGGGCGGTTCCTCAGTGACCGAGGATGAGCTGCGTGAACACGTGCGCGGACGCCTGAGCGGATTCAAGGTGCCGGACACCGTGACCTTCAGCGACGAACTACCGCGAACCGCCACAGGCAAGGTGCGAAAGAACCTTCTGCGGGGGTAGCGGTCACAGACGGGTGCGCCCACTGGTCAGAGAGGCGCCATCCCCAGGGGCGCAGGGGCACCGTAGTGACCCAGGCCACTTATAACACAGACTCCGGCCACCGCTTTGCGCGGTGGTCGGAGTCTGTGTAAAGTATTCCGAGTCGCCGCAAGGACGGACAAGCGAGAAATCGCCTTCCCGGCACCGCCGACAGCCTCCAACCACTTCCTGAGCTTCGCTTTGGCGTGAACGTCAGTTTGCGAAAAGGAAAACGGATGGATAAGCTGGAGAGGTTGCCGCAAGGGCAAGCGAAGAGCTTCCGAATTTAGCGGCAAGACCAACCGACAAAAAGACCTTCGGGTTTCTTGTGTGGTTTGTTGTTTGTCAACTCAATAGTGTGCCTAGTTTGTTGATACCAAGAATGTTTTATTTTTTGG
>NZ_BAAAQA010000022.1:0-67680 GCF_039531425.1 Kocuria atrinae | reverse complement strand
TACCGCCTCCGCATGCTCCTCATCACCGGTGGACTCGACGCCTCACCCCACACTCAACTCTGAAGAGCCCTTAAACCACGCGCTTACAGGCCCGAGTACGAGTGCAGACCCGGGAAGTACACATTGACCACGGTGAAGTTGAAGACCACGCAGAGGTAGCCGACGATCGACAGCCACGCGGAGCGGTTGCCGTTCCAACCGCGGGTCACGCGGGCGTGCATGTAGGCGGCGTAGACGGTCCAGATGACGAAGGTCCAGACTTCCTTGGTGTCCCAGCCCCAGAAGCGGCCCCAGGCCTGGTCGGCCCAGATGGCGCCCGCGGCCAGGGTGAAGGTCCAGAACACGAAGCCCACGGAGTTCAGGCGGAACGCGAAGTTCTCCAGGGTGGTCGAGTTGGGAACCACGCGCAGGAAGCCCAGCTTGGTTTCCTCACCCATGGCCATGTTCTTCTCTCGACGGGACTGCAGCAGCTGCAGCACGGCCATGGCGAAAGTAATGGTGAACAGGCCGGAGGCTGCCACGGCGATGGACACGTGGATGATCAGCCAGTAGGACTGCAGCGCCGGGGGCAGCGGCGAGACCGGGGTGGGGAACGCGATGGTCGCCGCGCACAGCATGAGCAGCACCAGGCCGGTGACCATGGGACCCACGAAACGCAGGTCCTTGAAGATCAGCGTGATCAAGTAAACGCCAGCCACCACGAGCGCACCCGTGGAGCAGAACTCGTACATATTGGCCCAGGGCACACGGTCCGCCGCAATGCCACGGGCCACCACGGCAAAGGCGTGCAGCAAGAACGCGATGGCCATGACGACCACGGCGGCACGAGCAGCCGGCCGGCTGATGGAGTCCTTGTAGTTGAGGGCCTCGAACTCGTCGGCGCCCTTGGAACGGGCGTCCGCCGTGGTGCGGAACTCGCCGGCCACGGGGCCTGACGCGCCGCCATCAGCGGCACCGTGACGAGCGGCGTCGTTACCCACCCTGGAGCCAGCTGAGGTGGCCGAGGCACTCACGGAACCGCCGCGCGAACCGGCGCCCACGAGCTCCTTGGAGCCCTCGCGGCTGGTCACGCCCTGCCGCTCGGCGTCGCGCTGGGCCTTGCCGATCGCCTTGGAGTGCGAGGCCATGTCCCACACGAAGGCCACGAACGCGACCAGGTAGGTGAAGGCCGCCAGGAGCATGAACCACTCGCTCCAGACACCTAACGTTTCGTTGATATTGCTACCCATAGATCACTCACGCCTTATCTGACGAGTTGAGGGGGAAATCGCGCACACCGCGGTCTTCCCACAGCGAGGTCCACAAACCTGTCAGCTTCTCGGCTTCCGCTCCCAAGCGGTGATCCTCACCGCGAGCCAACAGTCCGTATTCCAGAACAGTACACTGCACACCATTGTGGTCCTGGCCCACATACGCGCGCACCCACGCCCTGCGTCGGGCGATGAACAGGGACATGATCAGTCCCACAAAAGCGGCCACGAACGAGATGAACGCGGGGATGCGTCCGGGGTCGTTGTGGATGTCCAATCCCACATACCGCTTGACGTCCACGAACTCAATAGTGCCCTTGCCGTCCGGCAGCTCAGCCGAGCGGTTGGCGCCGTCCAGGGTGATGGCGCCGTTATCGGACATCATCGAGTTCATTTCGGTCAGCGAATCCACGTCCAACACGTAGACGTTCTGGGATTCGCCGTTGTCCAGGCCCAAGTCACCGAAGTACGAGGACATGATCAGCACGGGGTTGCTCAGGCCCGGATCCACGGAGCGGGGCATGGAGCCCTCATCCATGACCGCGGTGGGCAGCAACAGGCCCACAAAGCCAAGCTGGTCCGGAGCGGCATCCGGCACCTTGAGCACGAGCGAGGACGTGTAGACGGTGTCGGTGGGGATGGTCACCACGGGGCCTTCGTAGGCCACGTCGCCTTCCCCGTCCGTCACGCGAATCACGGGCGCGTAGCCGTTGCCGACCAGGTACAGCTTGGTGCCGCCCACGTTGAGAGGCTCGTTGACCTTGAGCTTCTCGCTCTGTTCCTGCGCACCGGGCTCTTCGGTCACGGTCACGTCCGCCTCAAAGTCCGTGGGGGCTCCGTACTGCGCGGGGTCCGTGGTGTCGCGGTGGAAGTCGGCCTCGAAGTTATCCAGACGCACGGAGAACGGGTTGAGCCAGTCCGCGTTGAAGTTGGTGCCGGGAGTGAAGGAGTCGTAGGCGACCAGGGTGTTCACGAAGGACTCGTCCTCGATGATGATCTTCTGACCCTTGTAGCCGAACAGCGAGCCGATGGCCACGGAAATCAGCACGCCCAACAGCGCCACGTGGAAGAGGATGTTGCCCACTTCCTTCCACATACCGCGCTCGGCGCCCACGGACGGTGTATCACCATCGAGATCGCGGGCCTCCGCGCGGTAACCGCGCTTTTTGAGCGCCTTGGTCGCGTCCTGGATCGCCTCCGACGGCGACGGCGCTGCGGCACCGTCGCGTCCGCCCAGCAGCACGCGGCGGTACTGCGGCAAACGGGTGAGCCGTTTGGGGGTGCGCGGCGGCTTGGCCCGCCACGCCTTGTAGTGCTGGGCCGCACGCGGGAGCACACAGCCGACCAGGGAAATGAACAGCAGCAGGTAAATCGCGGAGAACCAGTAGGACGAGAAGACGTCGAACAACTGGAACCGGTCCAGCCACGGACCGGAGGTCGGGTTGGCCTCGATATAGGTGTTGACCGCGTCCGGATCCTGAATCCGCTGCGGGAACATCGAGCCGGGCACCGCAGCAATGGCCAGCATGAGCAACAGCACGAGTGCCGTGGACATCTTGGTCAGCTGGGTCCACGCCCACCGGAGCATCCCCAGGGGACCGAGTGCGGGCACGGCAACGGAATCGTTGCGGTTGCCCTTCTGGTCACGCTTGTCGCGCACCTGCGTCATATCGGCATCACCCAATCGGTTACGAACTCGGCCTGGATCCAGGAGACCAGAGCGGACCATACGCCCGTGGCCATGGCCAGACCGATCAGCACGAGAACGGCACCGCCCACGCGTTGCAGCGTGAGACGGTGTTGGCGGAAGAATTTCATGGCGCCCATCCCCCGGCGCAGGGCCAGGGCAATCAGCACGAACGGGATGCCCAGTCCCAGGCAATAGGCGGTCGTGAGAATCACGGCCTTACCGGTCGAGGCGCCGTCCACGTAGACCAACGCCTGCACGGCAGCGAAGGTGGGGCCGATGCATGGTGCCCATCCCAAGCCGAACGTCATGCCGAGAAGGGGCGCTCCCCACAGTCCGGGCGGTGGTCTCCGCTCGATCTTGCGATCCCGCTGGAACCACGAGAAACCACCCATGAACACCACGCCCATGAGGATCACCAGGATGCCCAGCACCACCATGATCCACTGCTGGCCCAGGAACCACGCGAACGCACCCAACTGTGCCAAGACCACGGACATCAGCACGAACACCGCGGAGAACCCGAGCACGAACAACAGCACGCCCATGAACACGCGGCCGCGCTTCTGGTCCTGCAGATCCACTCCGGTCAGGCCGGTCACGTACCCCAGATATCCGGGCACCAGCGGCAGCACACACGGTGAAGCAAAAGAGACGAGTCCCGCGAGAAGCGCCACGGGTAGCGCGGCAATCAGTGAGCCGTCGAGGATGACCTCGGCGAAGGGATTGCCGCTCATACCGTCTCGGCCACCGTGTCCTTGATGAGGGCGTCCAGGGTGGAGTGATCAGCCTTGCCCAGCACGCGAGCCGCAACGCGGCCTTCGGAGTCGAGCACCAGGGTGGTGGGCACGGCCTGCGGCGGAACATAGTCGCTCAACGCCAACAGCACCTCACCGTTGAGATCGGACGCAGACTCGTAAGGGATCTCGAACGTGCGCTCGAATGCCTCCGAGGTAGCCTGCTGGTCCCGTAGGTTCACACCCATGAACTGGGCGTCCCCCTCGTATTCCTCGGCCAAGCTCACCAGATCGGGGGCCTCGGCGCGGCACGGGGCGCAGCCCGCGTACCAGAAGTTCAGGACGGTCGTTTCACCGCGCAAGTCCTCGGCGGACACGGTAGAACCGTCGAACATCTTGGCCTCGAACTCGACCGGCTCGCCGCGCTCTCCAGGGGCGTATTCACTCACGGAACCGTCCCCGGCCACATAGCCCTTGTTGCCGCCCTCGTTGGCCTGCTCCGCCAGATTGTCCGAGCCCGAGCCACCGCACGCGGTCAGCGCCAGCGCGGCACATACGGACAACGACGCCGCCGCAGCGCGAGTGCGCGAGCGGCGCGGTCGGGCGGTGTGGGCGGAACGGTCTCGGGCCAATTTCACGGAGATGTCACCTGACAGTACGGGGTGGGATTAGGGAGCAATTATGAGCCGGGAAGCTGGTTGATGCCTGAATAAAAATGCGCTGCCGGCTCCCGGTAACTAACCGCCGGAACAGCCGGTTCGTCCACGTTGTCGAAGGTCAGGGAGGTGGAGGACGCCAGGTTGCACTGGCGGCGCCGGGGATCGTGGGGCAGCGGGCGGCCCTCGACCGACAAGCGTGTCAACCAGATCGGCAACTGGTGGGACACGGCAATGGCCTGAGCGCCGTCGCCCCCGATCTCGACCGCCCGGCGAGCGAGGTCGCGCGTGGCCTCGGCCATGCGCGCCACCTGTTGCCGGTACGGCTCGCCCCACGAAGGGCGCAGCGGATTGAGCATGTACGGCCAGTGCCTGGGGTGGGCCAGCACCTTTTCGTCCACGTGCAGCCCTTGGAAGTGATTGCGGGGTTCGATGATGCGCTCTTCGGTGACCACATCCAAGTCCAGCTCACGGGCCACGGGCGCCGCGGTCTCGCGGGCACGAGTGAGCGGTGATGATGCCAGCAGGACGTAACGTTCGCCCTGGTTCATCCGCTCCCTGAAGTCCGCTGCCGCGGCTTCCGCCATGCGCGCTCCCAGCTCGGACAGATGGAAATCCGGCATGCGTCCGTAGACGATGGCGTCAGGGTTGTGAACCTGGCCATGGCGCAGCAAATGAACGGTCGCAGAAGGCATGGTTACAGTCTCTCAAAACCCCGGCCACCGCCCAATTCAGGGGCTTCCAAGGGAACGGTCGGTACTGCAACCACCCCGTCCCCTCGCGCGGCCCGGCACACCCCGCACGGCCCGCGGTCAGCTCAGCATCTCGCGCAGCCGCTGCTCATCGATGCGCAGCTGATCCCACGGGGCACCGTCCACGAACACGACCGGAATGTAATTCGCATAGTCACGCAGCAGCGCGGCATCCGTGGTGATGTCCACCTCGGAGAACTCGCTGCCGGTGTCCTTGCACGCCACAGTAACCACCCGGCGGGCGTCCTCGCACAAATGGCAACCGTCCTTGGTGAGCAATGTCACTCGATGGGCCGGGGGCTGGCCCGCCCAGTTCCCGGCGGACAGCAGCGGTTTTTTGGCGTTCTGCGACGAGCTCATGTGCCCATGCTACGGGTACGGAAAAGGCCTCGTCCCGAATGGAACGAGGCCTGCCGCGAAGTCGCTTACTTCTTGTTGCGACGCTGGTGACGAGTCTTACGAAGCAGCTTGCGGTGCTTCTTCTTGGACATACGCTTGCGGCGCTTCTTAATGACTGAACCCATAGGATCCCTCGCATTGTTCTAGACGTTGGCTGTTTGTACGGGCCGCGCGTGAACGCAACCCCGCCGCCGGTCAAACCAGGCGGCAAAATCCGATGAACGGCAAACTATTGATCCACCTTACCGCCTGTGGGCCGATTCCCTGAAAATAAGGGATCAGGCGCTGGCCTGCCGGGCACGCTTCAAACCGACCGGAGGGTTGTCCGCCGACGCCGCTGCCTCACCCTGGTCCTCGACCTCACCGTGGCGTCCGCGATCAGGATCGACCCCGGCCTCCTCGTACTGATAGGTGATGTGCTCGACGGTCAACCGCGAGGCCATCTGGTAGTCCCCCGCTTCCAACGCACTGCAGATCGCGCGGTGCTCGGCGCGGATCCTACTGGAGGTCGTGGACCACAGCGGAACGTGCCCCACCAGGGCCATGGTGTATTCATACACGGAATCCCGCAGCGCCGTGAACAGCGCCGCCATAGCCGTATTGCCGGACGACTTGACCAAGGCAATATGAAAGCTTACGTATAAATTGTGGAACTGCTTCAAACCCAGATCGTCGCGGTCCATTTCGGCCATGATGGCTTGCAATTCCGCGAGAGGAACGTGCTTTTCCGAAGCATTCTTCAGGGCCCAGGATTCCAATTCGATGCGGGCCTGAACAATGTCTCGCAGAGGATACTCGGAGGTGGCCATGTGCAGCTGCAACGCGGGCCCTGCCGAGGCAGCCGGTTCACGCACCAGGATGGGGAGAATGGAACGGTGCGGGCCGTCGAACAGCTTGATGATCCCCTGTGACTCGAGCACCTTCAGGGTCTCCCGCATGGAGTTACGCGAGACCCTGAAGATTGCCGCGAGGTCTTTATCAGTGGGCAGTTGCTGACCCAGCACAAGGTTCCCGTCGAACAGCTCGTTCTCGAGCCATTGCAGAACCTCACGATGAGTTGCCATGGTCACCAGCCTAAACAATCGTCAGTCGAGCACGTGCCAACCTCAGCAGATGCTTCAACTCACGAGCTTACTGGGTATGACTGGGAAATTAGATCAGACCCTGGGCTGACATTGCCCGTGCCACCTTGATGAAACCCGCAATATTTGCACCGGCCACATAGTTGCCGGGCATGCCGTATTCATCAGCAGTTTCAGCACAACGGTGGTGAATACCGCGCATGATTTCTTGCAAACGCTGCTGGGTGTAGTCGAAAGTCCACGAGTCGCGAGAAGCATTCTGCTGCATTTCCAGAGCGGAGGTTGCCACACCGCCGGCATTGGCTGCCTTGCCGGGGGCGAAGAGTATGTCAGCGTCCTGGAAAATGCGGACCGCCTCCGCGGTGGTGGGCATGTTGGCGCCCTCAGCCACGACCTCCACTCCGTTGGAGAGCAACTTCTTGGCCTGGCGACCGTTGAGCTCGTTCTGGGTGGCACACGGTAGGGCCACGGAACCCGGAACGTCCCACACCGATCCGTCGGAAACGAACCGTGCTCGGCCACCCTTGCGTTCGGCATACTGGCTGATGCGGGCGCGGTCCACTTCCTTGACCTCCTTGAGGAGGTCCAGGTCGATGCCGTCCGGATCCACCACGTAACCGCTCGAGTCGGAGGCCGTGAGTACCTTGGCGCCCAGCGACTGTGCACGGTCGATCGCGTAGATCGCCACATTGCCGGAACCGGATACGAGCATTTCGCGCCCGTCCATGTCCTGACCGCGGGTCTTGAGCATTTCCTCGGCGAACATCACGGTGCCGTAGCCGGTGGCTTCGGTACGCACCAGCGAACCACCCCAGGCCAGGCCCTTGCCGGTGAGCACGCCTGACTCGTAACGGTTGGTGATGCGCTTGTACTGGCCGAACAGGTAACCGATCTCGCGGCCACCCACGCCGATGTCGCCGGCGGGCACATCCGTGTACTCACCGATGTGGCGGTACAACTCGGTCATGAAGGACTGGCAGAAACGCATGATCTCGGAATCGGAACGACCGGAGGGGTCGAAGTCCGAGCCGCCCTTACCGCCACCGATGGGCATGCCGGTCAGGGAATTCTTGAAGATCTGTTCGAAACCCAGGAACTTGACGATGCCCAGGTAGACCGAGGGGTGGAAACGCAGACCGCCCTTGTAGGGGCCCAGTGCGGAGTTGAACTCCACGCGGAAACCGCGGTTGATGTGCACGCGGCCGTTGTCGTCGGTCCAGGGCACACGGAAAATGATCTGGCGTTCGGGCTCGCAGATGCGCTCCAGAATGGCCGACTCGAGCAGCTCGGGGTGGCGTGCCACCACGGGGCCCAGCGATTCGAAGACTTCGTCGACTGCCTGATGGAACTCGGACTCGCCGGGGTTGCGAGCGATCACCGCTTGCCGAACCGGAATCAAATTCTCGTGCATGGGTCTCCTGCCGTCTATCGGTTGTAGGTGCTCACCGCGCCATCAACGCCGCGTGCTGCGCCCGCGCCGCCGGAACCCGGTGAGAGCGGACAGCAGACCGCTCTCACGTCGGTGTGCGCCTCCGCTGCGCGCAGGGGGAATCCCGAATTCGGGTTTCGTGGAGTTCGAATCATCGGACTCGTCAGAATCCGCGCTGGACTCAGCGGAAGTAACGTCGGTGTTAGCCCCCACACTAGCGCCTGTGACCTCAACCTCTGTGTCCAAGGCAACAGCGTCAGGGAGTGTGGAAATGTCGGATACCTCGGGATCTTCCAGGAGTTCCTGCAAATTTTCCTGGCCAACCTCGGATTCGTCGTCCGAAATAACGTTGAAAATGGGCGCCTCTGCAACCTCTGGTTCTGATTCCGTGGGCTCCGAGGTTTCGCTGATCTCTGCCTCCGCTCGATCCTGCTCATGCTCTTCCGCAGCCTGCGCAGAGGTGAACCACGGAAGGTTGCGAGGCTCCTCAGCAGCGGGGGGCGCCTCGTCAGGATCGGGGACATCGGCCGCGTCTGACACGATCTCGGCAGTGTCCGGCTCGTCGGCGGGTGCTTCGGGGGGTTCGGGGGCTCCTCCGGACGCTGATGTCTCGGCGGCCTCCACTTCTGCAGCAGACTCGGTGGCGTCCTTGGCCTGGGTGGGCTCCGCGGACTCGGCGGTGCCCTTGATCTCGGCGGGCTCCGCAGACTCAGCGGCTGCGCTCAGCAGATCCTCGATCCATGCAGTGACGTCTCGCAGGGGTTGCGGTTCCACGCTGTAGAAACGCTTCTGGCCCTCGGCCCGCGTTGCCACCAGGCCGGTGTCCCGCAGTACCTTGAGGTGTTTGGACACGGTGGGCTGGGAGACTTCCAGTTCTTCGACCAACTCTCCCACCGGGCGCGGGCCGTCGCGCAGGGCGGAAAGGATCCGCCGACGGGTGGGGTCGGAGAGAGCTGAATATGAATCATTGGCCATAGGAATCACCCTAAACGTGAATCCTGGTCAGGCCCCAATCAGACTCAGTCGTACCAGGGGTCCAGGCCCCAATGGGGGAAGACTTCCTTGCGGGTAGCCATGATGGATCGGTCAGTTTCATCGTTGGGGTCGAAGCCGATCTCCCACGAACGCCACCACAGATCCACGTTGTCACCCATCATCTCGGGAGCGTGACCGCCGTATTTCTCGTCCATGTAGTTCCGCCATTCCTGCGGAATCGGAGTGGTCGCCGCAACCGGCCGGCCGCTGGCGATCCCCACCAGGTGCGCCCAGGAACGCGGCACGGCGTCATGGCAGTCGTAACCGCCTCCGCCGGTCGCAATCCAACGCCCCTCGCAGACCTCATCAGCAAGCTCGGAGACCCCCAAGGCGATCTGGCGCTGACCGTCAATGCTCACACGCAAGTGGGTGAGTTCGTCCTGGAAGTGAGAGTCACAGCCGTGCTGGGACACGATCACCTCGGGACGGAACTCCCGCACGAGAGGCGGGACCACGGCGTCGTAGGCGCGCAACCACTGGGAATCATCGGCTCGCGTGGGCATGGCCACGTTGACCGAGGTACCCGCGGACTGGCCCTCGCCGATCTCGTTGGCGAAACCCGTGCCGGGAAACAGCGAAAGACCGGTCTCGTGAAGGGAGATGGTCATGACACGGGGATCGTCGAAGAAGATGGACTGCGTGCCGTCCCCGTGGTGGCCGTCCACGTCGATGTAGACCACGCGCTGCACGCCGTTGTCGAGCAAGTGCTGAATGGCCACGGCGCAGTCGTTGTAGACGCAGAACCCGCTGGCCTTGTCACGGGCGGCGTGGTGCATGCCGCCGCCAAAGTTCACGGCGTGGACGGCTTTACCGTCCAAAATATCCACCGCGCCTTGGTAGGAGCCGCCCACCAGACGGGCGCTGGATTCGTGGATGCCCTCGTAGCCGGGAGTGTCTTCCGTGCCCAACCCGCACTCGGGAATCTCAATGGTGGGATCTTCGGAGACTGCGTGAACAGACTTCACGTACTCCGCGGTGTGAGCCAGCTGGAGCACCTCATCATCGGGAACTTCCGGTACTTCGACCCGGACGTTCTCCGCCGTGTCCAGACCCAGTTGCTGCACCAGTCGCATGGTGGCGTCCAGGCGGGAGGGACGCATGGGGTGGTAGTCCCCAAAGTTGTACTTGAGCAACTGGGGATCCCAATAAACACTGGTGGGGTACACGGCGCCTTTACCGTTTGTTGCAGGGCTCACACTCCCATTAGACCATTGACCACGCCCCGCTGGGCCTTGCATTGCACTGTGACGGAGAAATTAGGGCAATAATGTCCTGACTGCCCCGCGTGCAGCCACTATGAACTCATTGCTTGTGACGTTGGAGGAGGTGCGGTGAGCGAACTGGAACAGGCCGATCCGGTACCCGAACACCCGGATCACCCTGAAACCTCCACCGATCCTTTCCTCACGCGTGTCGCGCGAGGTATGCGCGATTTCGTCGATGGAATCGCCAATTCCTCACCCGCACGGCTGGCCATCATGGTCTTCGTCATCGTGGACCTGGCCTTCGCCGCCCTCCTGTTGTTGCCCGTTTCCTCCGCTCCGGGAAAACACACTGACGTGGCAGACGCCGTGTTCACTGCAACATCCGCCGTGACCGTGACCGGGTTGACCACGGTCTCCACCGCGGATCAGTGGTCGCTGTTCGGTCAGGTGATCATCCTGGTGGCCATCCAGATCGGTGGCCTGGGAACGCTCACCATGACCTCGCTGTTGGCGCTGGCCATCGGACGAAAACTCGGCCTGAAGTCCAAGCTGATCACCCAGGAGGCACTCAACATCGGCCGTTTGGGCGAGGTGGGCTCGCTGCTGCGCATCATTGTGGTGACCTCCATTTCCATCGAGGCCGCGTTGACCGTAGTTCTGACCCTGGGCTTCCTGGTCTCGGGCGAACCCTTCCACACGGCCCTGTGGCACGGAGCGTTCTACGGGATCTCGAGCTTCAACAACGCGGGCTTCACCCCGCACAGTGACGGGCTGGTGCCGTACGACCACACGAGCTTAGATTCATGGCTCATTCTGCTGCCCCTCTGCATCGGTGTCCTCATCGGATCCCTGGGTTTCCCCGTGATCCTGGTCCTGCGCGAAGCCGGATTCCGCTTCACGCGCTGGAACCTCAACGCCAAACTCACGTTGGTCACCACCGGCATCCTGATGCTGATCGGTTGGCTCCTGTTCTCCGCGTCCGAATGGGACAACCCTGACACCATTGGCGAGAAACCCGTGAGCGACCGCATTTTCCACGGCTTCTTCGCGTCCGTGATGATGCGCTCCGGAGGCTTCAACCTGGTGGAGATGACGGACACCTCTCAGGTCACCCTGTTGTTCACGGACGCGCTCATGTTCGCCGGCGGCGGTTCAGCCTCCACCGCCGGCGGTATCAAAGTGACCACACTCGCGGTCGTGTTCTTAGCTATCCTGGCCGAGGCACGCGGTGACAGGTCCGTGATCGCGTTCTTCCGCACCATCCCGGATTCTGTGCTGCGCATTGCCATTTCCGTCATCATGATGGGTGCCACGGTTGTGCTGACCGGTTGCGGCATCATGGTGACCCTCACCGGTCATTCCTTGGACCTGGTGTTGTTCGAAGTCATTTCCGCCTACGCCACCTGCGGGCTCAGTGTGGGCGTCTCCGCTGACGCACCGGATGCAGGAAAGTACGTTCTGGCGATCATCATGCTCATCGGCCGTATCGGCACCACCACGGTGGCCACGGCGCTCGCGCTGCGTGGACGGCGCAGGTTGTACTCCTACCCGGAAGAAAGGCCCATCATTGGCTAAGAATTCCTCCAATGCCACACAGGTGCTCGTGATCGGCCTGGGCCGTTTCGGGTCAGCCACCGCCATGCAATTGGTGCGCCAGAGCAGCGAGGTCCTGGGTGTTGAGCGTGACACCGCCCTGGTGCAGAAGATGTCCGGCCAGCTCACCCACGTGGTCGAGGCCGATGCAACGGACATCGATGCGTTACGTCAGGTGGGTGCCGCAGACTTCAACGCGGCGGTCGTGGGCGTGGGCACGTCGATCGAGTCCTCCGTGCTGATCACCGCCAACCTGGTGGACCTGGGTATCGACCGTATCTGGGCCAAGGCCATCTCCCCCGCGCACGGCAAGATCCTGGCGCGTATCGGCGCCCACCACGTGATCTTTCCGGAAGCCGACGCCGGGCGCCGCACCGCCCACTTGGTGTCCGGGCGGATGTTGGACTACATCGAGTTCGACGATGACTTCGCGATCGTCAAAATGTACCCACCCCGCGAGACGCAGGGCTTCACACTGGGCGAATCAAACGTGCGTTCCAAGTACGGCGTCACCGTGGTGGGCGTGAAATCCCCCGGGGAGGATTTCACGTACGCCCGTCCAGAAACCATGGTGACCTCGCGAGACACGTTGATCGTCTCCGGTCACGTGGATCTCCTGGAGCGCTTCGCCGCACGGCCCTGACTCGACTCCGCATGCAGAGCGGCCCCGGACCACAGTGCAGTGGTCCGGGGCCGCTTAACTGCCGGGTCAGTCCCCGCAGTACTCCTTCTCCATCTCGTCGCCGCGCTCGGCGGACGCCGTAGCACCGGCGGCGATCACGTCGCGAAGGCCGCGATCGTCAAACGTGTTGATGGCCCTCTCCGTGGTGCCACCGGGGCTGGTGACAGCCTTACGCAGGGCCGCGGGATCGGCGTCGTCCGGGCTGAGTAGCACGCCCGCGCCCGCGACCGTTTCCTTGGCCAGCACGCGCGCGACGTCGCTCGGGAGACCGAGCTTTTCGCCCGCCTGCTGCATGGCTTCAGCCAGGTAGAAGACGTAGGCCGGGCCGGAACCGGACACGCCGGTGACGGCGCGGACCAGGTGCTCCTCGACCTCCACCACGGTGGCGACTGAGGACAGCACCTCCTTGACCGCTTCCAGCTGGTCCTGGGTCGTGTGGGTACCCGGAGTCACAGAGATGACGCCGCGGCCCACGCTCGAAGGGGTGTTGGGCATGGTGCGCACCACGGGCTGGCCCTCGGGAAGTGCCTTTTCGAGGGCATCGAGCGTGATGCCCGCGGCCACGGAGGCAACCACGGTCTTGGGCTGCAGGGCGGGCGCGATTTCACGAGCGAGGTCCAGGATGGCGTAGGGCTTCACGCCCAGCAGCACCACGTCCGCGTCCTTGACGGCCTCGAGATTGGCCTTGTCGTTCTCCTCGCCGGAGAGCACGGTGACACCGGTGTCCTCGCGCAGTTTGTCAGCGGAGGATGCGGACTTGGTGGTCGCGCGCACTCGCTCGGCGGGCGTACCACCGGCCAGGACACCGCGCAGGATGGATCCGTTCATGGATCCCGAACCGAGGAAAGTCAGGACGAGCTCGCTCATGCGAAAGTTCCTTTCGTAGGCAAATCTGGGCTTAGTTCGACCGTATCGCGCCCGCGGAGGCAAAGAAACCGCTGAATTCTCACGTCCCGAGGCGCAGCGGAACAGAACTACCAGTTGTTCTTCAGGCTCTGCCCTGTTCGTTCCCCGCCTGGCTTCTTATGCTGATCACACCTCAATTGGTGCGAGTGAATACAGGAAACGATCCCCTAGTTCGTTTCCTCCATGTGCCGGCGAGCGAACGCCAAGGATTCGGACAACCAGGCGTCCCGCTCGTCGGCATTTTTGGATTTCCGGGTGGATACCTCAACGCCCACCACGCCCTGCCAGCGTGTATCGCGCAGGTATTCCAGCGTTTGAGCCACCGGTTGGACACCGTGGCCCGGGAGCAGGTGTTCATCCGCCATGGTGGTTCCCGATCCATCCGTCAGGTGAATGTGGCCCAGGCGCGATCCGAGTTCTTTCACGGCCTCGAGCGAATCCATGTGCGCGGTAGCGGCATGGGAGAAGTCCCACGTGACCCAGTCGTAGTCCTGACCCAGCGGACTGTAGTGCGGGGAGTACACCACGGCCTTGCGGCCGGCCACCCGCCACGGGTACATGTTTTCCACGGAGATCTTGATGCCGGTCATGCGGGAGACCTCACGGACACCCTGCACGAAGTTGCGCGCATACTTCTTCTGCCATCTGAACGGAGGGTGCACCACCACGACCTCGGCGCCCACCTGTTCGGTGAGTTTGGCGGCCATCTGAATCTTGGTCCAGGCCTTGCCCCAGACCTGCTGGGTGAACAGCAAGGTGGGCGCGTGGATGGTGGAAATGGGCACCTGGTACTCCTGGATGTGGTCCCGGAGCTGGTGCGTCAACTGGCTCATGCGTTCGTGAGTGACGAGCACTTCCACGCTGTCGTAGCCCAACCGCTGAGCGGCGTCGAACGTCTCGGGCACGCCCTTGGGGTAGAGCGAGCTGGTGGACAGCGCCACGTGCGGTCGGTACAGGCCCTCGGCTTGGGACATTACTTGGCCACCAAATTCTTGGGATTGACGGTGTGGATCGCTGCCCCGGTGGTCAACCGGTCCAGTCGGCGCAGAATGAGCCCTTCGCGCAGTGCCCACGGCGAGATACGCAGGGTTCCGATATCCAGCATATCCATCGCGGTTTCCGCCACGATAGCGCCCGCGAGCACCTGGGCCGCGCGGTGTTCGGAGACGCCCGGTAGTTCGGCGCGTTCAGAGACGGTCATTGCTTCCATGCGCCGGGTCCACAATCGCAGATCCTCGGCGTGCATGATGCGCGGAACGTAGGGTCCCTGTGCCGACGGCGCTGCACCGCAGATGCGCGCCAGCGACCGGAACGTCTTGGACGTTCCCACGGCAAGATCAGGGCGGCCGCCCTTCTCAATTTTCTCCACCGCTGGTTTCAACGTGGCGCGCACGTGCCGGCGCAACTTCTTCACGTCGGCCGGCGAAGCGACGTCGCTGCCGCCCAAGAATGTGCGGTACATGCGCCCGGCGCCCAACGGAACCGAAGTGGCCACCGTGGGCAGTGCATTGGTGCCTACGGCCATTTCGAAGGAGCCGCCACCGATGTCGAAATCCATGATGCGACCGGCGCCCCACCCGAACCAGCGGCGCACCGCATAGAACGTGATGGCCGATTCCTGGTCGCCAGAGATCTCCGTGAGGGTAACCCCGGACCGGGACTGCACGTGGTCCAGCACGTCCGCACCATTAGTTGCCTCGCGAATTGCGGAGGTGGCGAAGGCGAGGAGATCCTCGGCGTCGTGCTCGACCGCGAAGTCCCGCGCCTCGACAACGAACGACGTCAGCAGGTCGCGCCCGCGATCGGTAATGCGGCCTTGTTCGTCCTGGTGCTCCACCAGACGCAGCGCCATTTTGTGGGACGCGTACGGTTCCGGTTTCGAACCGGGGTACACATCCAACAGGAGCAGGTGAACCGTGTTGGAGCCGACGTCCAAGACTGAGAGCCGCATGTGCTTCCTTCGCTGGGCCGCGGGCCGTGACCCGCTGTGGACTACTTCTTGGTGGTCGAGGCCTTGCGCGTGGTGGTGGCCTTGGTCTTGGTACCGGACTTGGCCTTGCTCGCAGTCTTCGACTTGGTGGCGGTTTTGGTGGTGCGGGCACGCGAGGTGGTCTTCTTGGGAGCGGGTCCCTTGGCGCGCTTCTCCGCCAACAACTGAGACGCACGAGCGTTGGTCATCTGCTCGATGCTCTCGGCTCGCGGAACCGTCACGTTGGTCTCACCATCCGTGATGTACGGGCCGAAGCGGCCGTCCTTGATCACCATGTGCTTCTCGGTGATCGGATCCGCTCCCAGGTCAGCCAGCGGCGGCTTGGCCGCTTGGCGTCCGCGCTGCTTGGGCTGGGAGTAGATGGTCTTGGCCTCGTCCAGGGTGATCGTGAAGATCTGCTCCTCGGAGCCGATCGACCGGGAATCCGAGCCCTTCTTCAGGTACGGACCGTACCGACCGTTCTGCACCGTGATGGTCTCACCATCCGTGTCCTCGCCCAGCTCGCGCGGCAGCGACAACAGCTTGAGGGCGTCGTCCAAGGTCACGTCCTGAAGCTTCATGGACGAGAACAAGGACGCGGTGCGGGGTTTGGGCTTCTCGATCTTCTTGGGCTTGGGCTTGCCGTTCTTGTAGTACTCGGTGGGGATCGCGTCGAGCTCTTCCTGGGTCGGCTCGGGGACGATCTCCGTGACGTAGGGGCCGTAACGACCGTCCTTGGCCACGATCATGCGACCGGTCTCCGGGTTCGTTCCCAGCTCGCGACCGTCGGCCTTACCGATCTCCATGAGCTCCTGGGCCTTGGCGGCGTCCAGCTCATCCGGGGCCAGGTCCAGAGGAACGTTGGCGCGCACCGGATCGGAGATCTCGCCGGTCTCCGGGTCAACCGTGCCGCCCACTTCCAGGTAGGGACCGAACTTGCCCACGCGCAGCATGATCTCATCCGTGATCGGAATGGTGTTCACGGCGCGGGCGTCGATCTCGCCCAAATCTTCCACGATGGGCTTGAGGCCGTGCTCGGTCTGGCCATCGCCGAAGTAGAAACCGGTCAGCCACTTGACCCGATCTTCCTCACCGCGGGCAATGCGGTCCAGGTCGTCTTCCAACTCGGCCGTGAAGTCGTAGTCCACGTAGTCGGTGAAGTGGTCTTCCAATAGGCGCACCACGGAGAAAGCGAGCCACGACGGGATCAGCGCGGAACCACGCACCTGCACGTAACCGCGATCCATGATCGTCGAGATGGTCGCCGCATAGGTCGACGGGCGGCCAATGCCCAGCTCGTCCAGGGTCTTGACCAGGGAGGCCTCGGTGTACCGGGCCGGCGGAGTGGTCGTGTGGCCGTCCGCAGTGACGTCGGTGGCGTCCAGGGCATCGCCCTCGGCCATGACCGGAAGTCGCTTGTCCTCGTCCTTGGCCTTCGACGACGACCCCGCGGTCTCCGGGTTCTCGTCCTTACCTTCCTCGTACGCGGCCAAGAAGCCACGGAAGGTGATGACCGTACCCGAAGCCGAGAACTCGGCGTCGGCCCCGGAAAGCTCACCCGCGGCCGAAGTCGCGGCGGCACCCAGCCGAACGGTGGCGGTGGAACCCTTGGCGTCCTGCATCTGGGAGGCCACGGTGCGCTTCCAGATCAGTTCGTAGAGCTTGAACTCATCCACCGACAACTGCGAGCGCACCTGCGTGGGGGTGCGGAAAGAGTCACCGGAGGGGCGCACGGCCTCGTGGGCCTCCTGCGCGTTCTTGGACTTGGAGGAGTAAACGCGCGGCTTCCCCGGGACGAAGTCCTCGCCGTACAGTTCCTTGGCCTGGCGACGGGCGGCATTAATTGCCTGATCGGACAGCGCCACGGAGTCCGTACGCATGTAGGTGATGTAACCGTTCTCGTACAACCGCTGGGCCACGCGCATGGTCGTGCGGGAGGTGAAACGCAGCTTGCGCGCGGCCTCCTGCTGCAGCGTGGAGGTGGTGAACGGGGCTGCGGGGCGGCGGGTGTAGGGCTTGGTCTCGAGCGAGCGGACCGTGAACTCGGCGTCCTGCAGGCCGGCAGCCAGGGCGGTTGCCGAGGCTTCACCGAGATGGACCAGGGCGCCGTCGCGAGCCGACTTGAGTTCACCGCGGTCGGAGAAATCCTTGCCCGTGGCCACGCGCTGGGAGTTCAGGGAGGACAGGCGAGCGGTGAATCCGCGGCCCGCATCCTGGCCCTCGGGACGTGCAAAGGTGCCGGTGAGATCCCAGTAGTCGGCGGAGACGAACGCCATGCGCTCACGTTCGCGCTGCACCACCAGGCGGGTGGCCACCGACTGCACACGGCCGGCGGACAGGCCCGAGGAGACCTTGCGCCACAGCACCGGGGAGATCTCGTAGCCGTAGAGGCGATCCAGGATGCGGCGCGTCTCCTGGGCATCCACGAGGTCCTTGTCGAGCTCGCGCAACTGGCCGAAGGCACGCTCGATGGCTTCACGGGTGATTTCGGGGAAGGTCAGGCGGTAGACCGGAACCTTGGGCTTGAGCACCTGCATGAGGTGCCACGCGATGGCCTCGCCTTCGCGATCGCCATCGGTTGCGAGGTAGAGGGCGTCGGCTTCTTTGAGCTTGCGCCGCAGCTCCGTGACCTTCTTCTTCTTGTCCGGATTGACCACGTAGTACGGGTCGAAACCGTGCTCCACGTCCACCGCGAACTTGCCGTACGGGCCCTTCTTCATGTCCGTGGGCAGCTCAGAAGGCTGCGGCAAGTCCCGGATATGACCCATGGAGGATTCGACCTCGTAGGCGTCACCGAGATAACCCGCGATCGTTTTCACCTTGGAGGGCGACTCCACGATCAGCAGGCTCTTGCCGGTGTCAGCGTTCTTGGTGGCCTTGGTTGGCACGGTACTCCTCGTCATGACCCGTGGATTCGAGCGGGTCTGGTCCTTCCAATGGGGGCTGCACGAAACCCCCGTGGTTACTCACCGTCTCACAAGAGAGGTTTTACCACTTATTCCGGTGCTCAGACCGGATCGTGATCCGGTTCGGTGGTCATGGTGAACTCGCGGCCCGTGGCCGAGTCAACATCGATGACCACAAAGTGGTACTTGTACGTGGGTGCCCAGGGCTTCAGCGGAAGCTGCTCGGCGACTTCACGTTCCGCCTGAGTTTCCAGACGCCGTGCGCGTCCGTGCACCACGACGGACTGCACATGATCGCCGACCACGCGGTCCACCTCGAAGGCCACGTGGTTGTTGACCACGAGACTCGCAAGCTTGGTGCCCTGCGCCGTACGGAAGTACAGCTTACGGTCCTTAGCCACATAATTGACTGGGAAAATGTCCACCATGTCTGCAGCTTGTACCGCCAGACGGCCGAACGGGAGCTCCCCCAGAAGCTCCCACACCGCCGCGGTGTCGAGGGGCTGAATCGGATTGAAGGTTTCGCCTGTGCTCATGACTTCAGTCTTACACTTCCACCAACAGGCCGTGGGTGATGAGCGCCCTGATTTCACGTAATAATTGCTCCGACGGGCCGTCTTCCCACCCCAGCAATGAGCCCAGTGCGGTGAGGATTTGCCGCGCGGTGAGCTCACCGTCGCACACACCCACGAAGCCCGCAGCTTCACTGCTGAGCACCACCGTTCGCCGCAATCCCCCGCCCTGCCGTAACAGGATCAGAGCCGGGTCCTCGGCCCCGGGACGGCTGTGCCGTTCCTCGGTGACGTCCTGAGCGACGTCGTAATGCTTGTCCTGCCATGCGTCATCACCAACCACGCCGCTCGCGGCCTCCCCGCGATACAACACTTCCCCGCGTAGCCATTCCTCGGCCAAGGTGGCCGCGATGGGTTGCTGAATGGGGTGATCTATGTGCTCGAAGATCTGCAACGGCTCTGCCTCTTGCCGGCCCGTCTCCGGACGAGACAACCGGACCATACCGAAGCCGACCCAGCCCACACGACGCGACGTGAAATCCGCGACGTAATCGCGGTAGGCCGCCTCATAAGCTTCGAGATCTCGCTGCTGCGAAGCGTCTCGCAGCCAGGTTTCCGCGTACTCGCACACGTCCTGGATCTCACGCTGGATGACCCATGCCCCGGTGCCCGGGGCGATCCACTGTGCCACGCGCTCGGACCAGGTCTTCTCCGGATCGGCCTCCGGCGTGTCGGGGATTTCCCAGTTGGCCAGCAAATGGGCGGTACCGCCCGGGGCCAACACCGTGGGCAGCGCGGTAATCAGCTCGGAGACGAGCCGGTCCCCCGCCATTCCACCGTCGCGGTACGTGAAGCGTTCCTCGTCCGTCTCGTCGCTGCGGCGAGGCGTGATCACGAACGGCGGATTGGAAACAACCAGGTCGAATTCTTGGCCCGCCACCGGTTCGAGCAGGCTGCCCTGCACAAGGGTGACTCGGGCTTCCAGGTCGAATGGATCAAGGTCCAGTGCCCGGGCGTTGAGCAGCACGTTGAACCGGGTGGTGGCCAGCGCACGATCAGAGAGGTCGGTGGCCGTCACATGGCGAGCGTGGGAGAGCAGGTGGAAAGTCTGAATGCCGCACCCGGTACCCACGTCCAGCGCGGTGTTCACCTCGCGCCGTTCAGTGGACCGGACCAGGGTCAGAGAAGCGCCGCCGATCCCCAACACGTGATCGCGGCGCAGCACGCCGGGGCGCTGGAAGGCTCCGAGGTCACTGACCACGTAGAGCTCGCCCGCCACGTCCGTGGAGTAGGGGCGCAGGTCCACGGAGGCGCGCACCAAGTCCATGTTGGCCGCGCCATTGCTTTCGGGGCCGCGGTTGACGGCACCGTGGCCATCCGCCCGGTTGTTATTAGCGCTGATGTTGGCGGCGCTGAATGTCCTGGCCGCACTGGCTCGGTCCTCCAGGAGGCCCAGCCGAGCGAGACCGGCGGCACCCACGGTGGGCAGGGCGGCGTCGACGTCCGCAGCGGGGACCGCATCACCCAGGAGGAAGAGCGCGATCACCGTGGCCAGGCGCGGCTGAGTCTCACCCGCCCGATAGAGGGCAACGCGCGCGGGGACCGGTTGTTCCCGCAACCATGCGTCCATGGCACGCTCACCGAGCAAGTCGGTGACCCCGTCCACCGTGAAGTTACTGTTCACCAGATCCCCGTGGAGGTCCAGAACGAGTTGGGGATCCTGCGAGCGCGGCGAATCAGCCACCGCGCTGAATGGTGCGGCAGCGGGTAAGTCAGTCAACGCTCAGTGACCCAGGCGGAACTTGCGGCCGGTGATTCGGGTGGGTGTGATCTCCACGAACTCGAGTTTCTCGGTCTCGAGCCAAGGACGCAGCCCCAGCGATTCCACGTGCTCGAGATCCTCGGTCTCCGTCAGCATGCGCGCGGTACCGCGCACCACTACGGAGTGAGCCTCAGAACCGGTGGCGCGGTCGATCTCAATGGTCACGTTGGGATTCAGCTGCAACTTGAGCACCTTGGTGCCCTTGGCCGAGCGGAAGTAGATGTGCTCGCCGTCGGTCACGATATTCAGCGGGGTGATGTCGATTTCATCGCCGTCGCGGGTGGCCAAGCGGGCGAATCGCGCCTGCTTGAGCAAATCCCAGCTCTCCTGCTCGGAAAGTTCCTGGATGGGCTGCTGCTTGGGCTCGTCCTGCTCATCGTGCGCCTTGGCAATGTTCATGGGGTGTCCCTGCTCCGGAGTGCTCATAGCCCCATAATTCCATGCGTGCCGCGTTACCGGGGAGACCACAGCCAAAAAAGCGCAGATCACGGGCTTGTGACGAACCCGGCGCGCGCTGTGGAGAGCGTGGGGCACGGGCGATGGCCACGGCGGCGGCGTCGTCATAGCCGCAGACTGAGTTGTTGCAAGGCAGCCTGGCCGGTAGCCGGGTGAGCGCGAACGGCGAATGAGTGTTGCGGCGTGCGGAACAATAGGGACGTGAGTTTTTCCCAGGACATGGTCAATCTGCTCGGCCGCGGACCGCAGCCCGAGCAGGTTCGTCATGTCCGGGAGCTTCCGGCCCGCGAGGCCGAGTACGCACCATGGCCCGAGTGGATCCACCCGACAGTGCGCGGGGCCTACGAGCGACTGGGGATCCACCAGCCTTTCGCCCATCAGGTGGCTGCCATGACGGCCCCTCGGCACACGATCGTGGCCACGGGGACGGCCTCCGGCAAGTCGCTGGTGTATCAGTCGCTGGTGCTCAACGCCGTTCATCGTGGGAAGTTGGCGATCGCTTCCCGTCCCGGACTGCTGCACCACCCCGAAGAAGCCACCGCCCTGTATTTGTCCCCCACCAAGGCGCTCGCTGCGGATCAGTTGATGTCCCTTCGATCGCTGGGCTTCGACGACGTGCGCGCGGCCACCTACGACGGCGACACCGATACCGGCGAGCGCCGCTGGATCCGCGAGCACGCGGACGTGATCCTCTGCAATCCGGACATGCTCCATCACGGGGTGGTGCCCAACCACACGGGGTGGTCGCGGTTTTTCCGGCGGTTGCGGTACGTGATCATCGATGAAGCCCATTCCTACCGGGGTGTGTTCGGATCCCACGTGGCCGTGCTGATGAAACGGCTCAAGCGGGTGGCCGCGCATTACGGGGCGGACCCGATTTTCGTGGGGGCCTCCGCCACGAGTGCCTCCCCACAGGAATCCTTCGCGCGGTTGATCGGTGCCTCGCCCGCCGAGGTGACGGCCGTGGAACGCGATACCTCGCCGCACGGATCGCGCACCGTGGTGCTATGGGAACCGGAACAGTCGCCGGGTGGCTCGGATAACAATGCACCGTCGCGGCGCACGGTCACTGCCGAATCCGCAGACATGCTTACGGACCTGGTGCTGCAGCAGATCCGCACGATTGCGTTCATTCGATCGCGCCGCGGTGCCGAAACGATTTCTCAAATCGCCCACCGGCAACTCGAAGAGGTTGATCCCTCGCTGGCGCATCGCGTGGCGGCGTATCGGGCGGGCTTCCTCCCCGAGGAACGGCGCGAGTTGGAGCAGGCCCTGCGCGACGGTCGACTGTTGGGTGTCGCGAGCACTTCCGCGCTCGAGCTGGGTATCGATATCGCCGGGCTCGACGCCGTTCTGGTCGCCGGGTGGCCCGGCACCCGGGCCTCGTTTACACAACAAATCGGCCGCGCGGGACGAGCCGGTCAACATGCGCTCGCGGCGCTCATTGCCGGTGACGATCCACTCGACACCTACCTGGTGAATCATCCCGAGGCGATTTTCGATGTGCCGGTGGAAGCCACGGTGTTCGAGGCCTCCAATCCGTACGTGCTGGCGCCACACCTGTGCGCCGCGGCAGCCGAACTCCCCATCCGAACCACGGAGCTCGAGCAGTTCGGTCCCACCGCCCACGACGTAGTGCAGTCCTTGGAAGCCGCCGGCCACTTACGACGCCGCCCGAGCGGCTGGTTCTGGACTCGCTCCGAACGCCCGGCCGACATGGTGTCCATTCGCTCCGGGGACGGTGGTCCGGTACAGATCATGGACTCGGAGACCGGGGCTGTCCTGGGCACCATGGGTGCACCACAATCCCACTATCAAGCCCATCCGGGTGCGGTGTACGTGCACCAGGGACGCACGTACCTGGTCGAGGACTTGGACGAAGAGTTCAACGTGGCCTCCGTGCGACATGCGTTCCCCGATTTCTACACGGTCGCCCGGGACGTGACCGAGGTTCGCGTGCGATCCGTGGCCGAGACCCAGCGTTGGGGTCCCATCACGATTCACCGCGGCGGTGTGGACGTGACGACTCAGGTGATCAGTTTCCAGCGCAAACTCGCCGCATCCAACGAGGTGGTGGGCGAGGAACCATTGGAGCTGCCGCCGCGTCAATTGGCCACCACGGCCACATGGTTCACCGTGGACCAGCCGCAACTCGCTGCCATGGGGATCGAAGAACCGGACATACCCGGTTCGCTACACGCGGCCGAGCACGCCATGATCGGGCTACTCCCGCTGTTGGCATCGTGTGACCGCTGGGACGTGGGTGGCTTGTCCACCGCTTTGCACGCGGACACCGAGCTGCCCACCATTTTCGTGCACGACGGGCACCCCGGTGGCGCGGGTTTCGCCGAACGTGGTTACGACATGTTTCACCGTTGGGTCACAGCCACCCGGGATGCCATTGCCTCCTGCGAATGCGAGACGGGCTGCCCGTCCTGTGTGCAGTCCCCCAAGTGCGGCAACCGCAATAATCCGCTGGATAAAGCCGGCGCACTCAAGCTGCTGAACGGAATGCTACGGTTCGCTCCGGCTGCCACATCAACGGGGTAAGCGCTGAGCAGTCTCCAAGAGCGTACGGATAACTCACCTCACCGATAACGAACTGCATCACGACTCTCCCGGCGGCGGTCCTGCCCGCGATACTCCAACGGCGGGGCCGAGCGGTTCCAACGGACCGAACAGGGCGATGCTCGTGCGGACATCCACGGTGGTTTGTTCGGGAGTGACCAGGTCGCAGTGGTCCAAGACCGCGCCGTTCTCTTGAGCCACGGCCCGGGCCACGTCGCAAGGCACACCGCTCGCTAAGCCCCGAGCCGTGTCGGCTGCAGCGAGCGCAGCGAGGTCAGCGGCTTTGGCAGCCCGGTGCATCGAAATACCCGCCTGCCCGAGCAGCAGGATCACCATGAGAAGCACACACATGACCACGGCGATGGTCATCCCGTGGACGGTTCCTGACCCTTCATCGGGATGGTTCCCCCTCGTGGGACTCCCACCATCGGATGTCTGGTGATCCCGATACAGGCCGGACCTGACGACATGACGAGAGTCCGCGGGCGGGACACTACGGGCCCACATCTGCGTTCCTCGCTCCCTCGGTCACGGCCATGGCCTCTGCGTGAAGCGTCCAATCACTCCACTGGCCCAGGATCCCCGGCGCCGGCCCGCTGACCGTCACGTTGACGCGGTCGGAGCCGGAGGCCACGGTTACCGTGGATTCTTCACCGGCAATCTCACGCGCGCGTTCTTGTGCCACGGCCACGGTTTCGCCTCGAGCGGCGGCCCTCGCAGATGCCCGGGCCGCTTCCTCGAACCGCACCAGGGTCATCCCAGCTGCCGCTGCAGCCAACATGACCGCGAGCAACAGCACCAGAGCTGGCATGACGACCGCGGTTTCCACGGTGACGGCACCCCTGTCGCGAAGGCCTTTGGTATCTCGGCCTGCTCCGGATCTGTCGGTGGAAGACCCGGTTGAAGATTGATGTGTTCTCACGTCGGTACCTTTCTGAGAACTCAGGTGGGTCCGTTGGGCGCGCTTCACCTTCGATGCGCGCCCAACGTTGTTCCCCCATCGGATTACACCGACAGGGCCTTCTGGATGATGCCGAGCAGCAGCCCCGACACGGAGTCGGAGGACAGCACTGCGGCCATGACCCCGCCGAACGCGGCGGCTGCTAGAACGATCACGGCGTATTCCGCGGTGGACGCGCCGAGGTCGGGGTGGTCCGAGTTCAAGGCGAGCTCGGTGCCGTGCGGTTCCAAGACGGCGTCGGGCTCAATGGCCTGGGATGTTGACGCGGCGGTGGTGATGGTGGTGTTGGACATGACGTTCTCCTGTGTGATGGGTGTTGCGTTGGGTTGGATGGTTGGTATTGCGGTTCCGGGGGCGGCGCTCGGTCGCGGGTCATGAGCCGAACACCTTGGGTAGCAAACTCATGAGCACGGGCAGCACGCCCCAGCACATGAAGGCGGGTAGACAACACAGTCCGAGCGGCAGCACCAGTCGAACGGAGAGGGCTTCCGCGGCTCGCTGGGCGCGGCGGAATTGGGCGCGCCGCACCTGTTCCGTCTGGCCGCGTAAGACCGTCGCCGACGCCGCCCCGGACGTCGCCGTGAATTCGAGCGCATCGCGGTAATCCAGTAACGCTCGGGGTGACTCGGTGACCGAGGACCACGCGGTGTCCCAGTCCAGACCCAGTCGAAGCGCTGCGGCGACCCTTTGCAGCTCCGGATGGCCAGCGCCGGCGGCGCTGTGAGCAAGCACCGATACGGCTTCAGCGAGAGGAAGGCCCGCGTCCAATTGAGTTGCCGTCAGCTCGACGAGTGTGACCGCGGGAAGCCCGGGTGAGCTGGACTGCGAACCCGAGCTGGCGGCGTCGTCGGGGGCGGATGAGAAAGCGGCGTTGGAATTCGTCGCGGTCAAGGCGACCGCGCGAGGCGATGACCAGATGAAGAAGGCCGCGGCCACCAGGAGTCCAGCGCTCAAGGCGATGATCATGGCCCGTCCACCCCCTCGGCGTGCCGCATGAGTTGGCGGGTCCACAGCCGACCGGCCACCGTGAGTACGGCCCCCGCAATCAGCGCAATTCGACCCCACGGCGTGGTGATCAGAGTGGTTATCGGATCGGTTCCCATGAGCATTCCGAGACCCAGCGCGAGCACCGGCAACCAGGCCAGGACACGAACCGTGGCCCGAGGGCCGGCCAGGGCACTTTCCCGAGCAGCCTGAGCGTCGATCTGCGACTCCACGGAATCCCCCAAGCCGTTCAGGGTTTTGGACAGCGAAGCCCCGGAGCGTTCTGAGATCTCCCAGCACGCGGCGAGCTGGACGCTGACGGAGCGGGCCCACCGGGCGAGTTCGTGATCGGACACGTCCGGCGTGGTGTGCGCGATCCGACCCAGGGTGACGGACACGGGGACACCCAATTCCGAGGCCGCGTGAACCTCCCGGCACAGCCGATCGATCCAGACCGCTGTGGGATTGGCCGGGCCTTGGCCGACAGCTCGGGAGGCTTGACCGAAGACCGCGGACGGGGTGCGACCGGCGTTGAGTAGCGCGGCCAACCGGCGAACCAACGTGACCCACAGGGCCGCTTCGACCGCTCGGTTCCGCCTCCAGTGACGGGCCATGAACGACGTGGAATTCCGGGAGGAGCGCGGGTGATCTCCGTTGTGGCCGGTGCCGGCCGCGCCGTGAGTGGCTAGCACGCGGCTTCCGGTACCGCCGGCCCAGAGCAACCCGGCTGCGGCGATGATGGTTCCCACGGACAAGGCGAGGATCACGATGCACCTCGCTGATGGTCCGGGGCGGGAAGCCCAGCTCGGGGCTCGGTCTCCCGGGGCGTGGCTCGGGACAGCAGCTCTGACACGCGGGGCCACCCCGGTCCCCTGACCGGGTCCCCGCCGTTCCAGCTCATCGCGGGACGAGTGATGAGTTGCCCATCTGAGAGCTCAAGCGTGCACAGGGTTTCCAAGCGTCGCCCGTCCGCGCCCCTGCTGACGTGCGCGATCAGATCGAGTGCGCTGGCCGCCTGCAGATCCACGGCCTCGCGATTCATCCCTGCCAGCGATCCCAAAGCCGCCAAGCGAGCCGGAACGGCCTGAGCTGAATTGGCGTGCACGGTTCCGGCACCGGCGTGGCCTGTGTTCAGCGCCGTGAGCAGCTCACGTACCTCGGCCCCGCGGCATTCCCCGACCACCAGGCGGTCGGGTCGCATGCGCAACGCTTGCCGCACCAGCTCCGCCAGGTCCACGGCGCCGCTGCCCTCCACGTTGTCGTGGCGGGCCTGCATACCCACCACGTGAGGATGCTCAGGGTTCAGCTCTGCGGCGTCCTCAATGAGAACCAAGCGCTCCGACGGGTGGCATTGGGACAACAACGCGGACAGGACAGTGGTCTTGCCTGATCCCGTGGCGCCGCTGATCATGAGGTTGGCCCCGGCTGACATGGCGGAGCACAGCACGTCTGCCATGTGCGGGTGAATGGACCCCGTGGTCACCAGATCAGATAGCGACAACCGCTGGGGAGCCTGAAATCTGATCGACAGTAGGGTGCCGCTCGTGGAGACCGGTGGGATCACCGCGTGGACACGTAGTCCCGTGGCCGTCTGCACATCCACACAGGGGTTGGCATCGTCCAGTCGGCGGCCGGCCGCCGTGATGAGGCGGACCGCGAGCGCCCGGACGTCCGCCTCTTGTGTAAAGGGCGATGGCACCCGGTTCACACCGCCGAGGGTCTCCACGAACACGTTCTCGTGCCCGTTGACGTACACGTCGCTGAGTCCTTGGGTGGGCAATAGCGATTCGAGTGGGCCGAGCCCCGTGAGCTCGGCTTTGATGTGCTGCACGGCCCTGATGGAGCCGACCGCCCCGAGTACGCGTCCCGTGTCCTGGATGGCACGGGCAATCCGCGCCTCGGTGAGGGCCCCGCCTTCCTGCAGTAAGCGGCTACGTACCTCTTCCATGAATTGGGTGTCGAGCTCCGTCACGCTCATGACAGCGCCTCCACCCGCTGGACAATGCCCCGTACGGCTTTGGCGTGCTTGGAGCGTTTGCCCCGTTGCAGGACCGCGCCATTGTCGAGTTCCTGCGGCAGACGCGAATCAAAACTGAGGGAACCTGCACAACCGACTCCGGTTGCGGACTCCACGATGGCCGCATCCACATCCGCGACATTGAGTCCGGTCAGAACGGTCATCACGGGCGTCTCGCCGCAACGCTGGGCCGCGAGTGTCGCAGCCAGCACTCCCCTGACGGTGCGCGGCGTGAGCACCAGCACCGTGGAGCACCACTGGGCTTGCTCCTCAAGACGGTCCGCGTTCAGATCAACCACCAGGTGGCTCGCGGCACTCCTCAACGCGTGGACCACGGTGCCCACTGGGACTTGCGAGGCGTGCGTCCCCTGGCGGTCCCACGAGAGGTAACGCAGCTTTCCCGTGCTCGGCATGGCCGCCCACAACTGATCCGCCGCTACCGCACCCGAGAACTGGTGCAGCTCAGGCCACCGCAGGCCGTCTTCGGATTCGGTTCCCAACACGAGATCCAGTCCCGCCGCGATTGGATCGGCATCGACGACTGCGGTCATCGAACCGCCGTCCGCAAACTCCTGGGCCAACCAGCATGCAAAAGTCGACGCGCCCACGCCTCCGCAAGCACCCACCACACCGATGATGCGTCCGAGTTCGATCGCACCCGCGTCCTGATCGGCCCGTGAGAGCATCTCCGCCAACCATTCGGCGGCCTCTGGAAGTACGACGACGGCGCTTGCCGCGCTGCGAGCAGCAAGTTCCCAAGCCGCCTGCTGAGAAGACAGAGCGACGATGATCGCACCGTGGGGAACGCGTTCCACATTGGACGTCGCGTCGACCAGTAGCGTCTCCGCGTCTTTGGCGTTCGCAACCCTGTCCACGACCGTCAACTCCACACGGCAGCTCACGCAGACGGCTTCAACGGATGCAATGAGCTGAGGTTCGGTACTCAAGAGATGGACCGTCTTGGTCAAGGTAGCTGCCGGTTCACCGGAACTACGACGATCGACGGACGCACGGTCAATAGCGGTGCGCTGGGCTCTGCGCGTCCGCGGAATCACCGCCGTATTCGGGGACCTGTGCGCTGGAGGGGTCATGCCCCTTACAGTCGTCGGTTCACCAACTCATGGGATCAGCCGGAACACGGATTGTGGAGTCGGGAACAACCCTCCACGGCAGTCATCAGGCCTGTGCAGTTACGTCACCGCGAGTGCACGTTCAACGCGTTACGTCACCACCACGCCCGGGTCGTCTCGGTGGGGCCGTCCAGCTCGGTGAGGCCGGCATCCACCACGGCAACAGGCCGCGTGGCAGCAACCCATTCCGCCCGGCTCGGGTAGTCGACCCGCAACCGGAAATCGTCCGCCCGCCATTGTTCCCGCTCAACTCCGGACATGGCCTCCCACGCCAATTGCGCGGCATGGGCGCACTGGGCAGCGAGCTTGCCGCTGGTCATCTCGAGTCCCGGCCGCACCTCCACGGTGACCATCGCACCGGAGGTCCGCGAAGCGCCGTCGTCGGGAAAAGTGGTTCCCGAAACCTGGAGTTTGTTCAGTTCCTTGGGCAGAGGCTTGACCGGGCCGGGCACGAAGGCACGGACTGCGGCGCCGCCGTAATCGCCGGCGTCCGGCTGGGTGACCGTCACCCCATCGAGTGCCTGAACATCGGTCCAGCGCTTGCCGTCCGCGCGGCGCACCAGCTTGCGAATGCGGGCGTCCCGCCAGTGCTTCACGGCCGGATACCAGGGACCGTCCGGTGCACAACGGGGGTCGGCGAGCAGAGCGACGACGGCGCGCGCCGCGGTCTCGGCCACGTCCACCTGCCGCGCTGGAGACTGCCGATCCCTGTAGACCACCAACTGCATGGCCCAGGGAATGTCGTGATCATCGGGAATCTGCTCGGACATCTTTCTACTGTGCCACGCGGTCAACGAACTCCCCCACAGTCCAGGTTCTGCTGTGCTTGTCAGGAGCCGACCGTAACCTGAATCCATGAACGCTGACGTTGTGACCAGGCTCCGAAGCACCTTTCACACCGGGCGGACCCGTTCCCTGGAATGGCGCCGGGGCCAGCTGAACGCGTTGGAGGCCATGTTGCTGAACCATCGCGAGCAATGGCAGCTGGCCCTGAAACACGATCTGGGAAAATCCCCGTTCGAGGCCGTGATGACCGAGATTTATCCCGTGATCACCGAGCTCAAACACACGCGGCGCAACCTCAAGAAGTGGCACAAGGATCAGCCGGTTCGCACTCCATTTCAGTTCTTCCCGGCCCGTTCCTGGGTGCGGTACGACCCACTGGGCGTCGTGGTGATCATCTCGCCGTGGAACTACCCGCTACAACTACAGTTCTCGCCACTCATGGGCGCACTCGCCGGTGGCAATTGCGTGGTCATCAAGCCCAGTGAGATCAGTTCCTCAGTCGAGCGTCTCGTTGCCGAGCTGGCCCCGCGTTACCTGGACCAGGAAGCTGTCGCGGTGGTCACAGGCCAGGCCGACACCGCCACTGCCCTCATCGATGCCCACCCCGATCACGTGTTCTTCACCGGTTCCACCCGTACCGGTACCGCCGTGGCCGAGCGCGCCGCGCGCCATCTCGTTCCAGTGACACTCGAACTGGGCGGAAAGTCCCCGACCTATGTGCACAACGATGTCGATCTTCGTGCAGCCGCCCGGCGGATCGCATGGGGCAAATTCGTCAATGCCGGTCAGACGTGTGTGGCACCGGATCATATCTATGCTCACCAGGACATTGCGGCGTCATTGGCGGAGGAACTCGCACGAGTTGTGCGCGAGAGTTTCGGAGCCCGGCCGCAGGAATCGGAAGACTTTGGGCGCATGATCCACACCGGCGCGGTGGATCGCGTGAGTGCCATGATCCCGCCCAAGGGCTCAGAGCAGATTATGTGTGGCGGCGATGTCGATCGCGAGGATCGCTATATCGCACCCACTGTCTTGTACCCCGTGGCCGAATCCGATCCCGTGATGAGCGAGGAAATCTTCGGCCCGGTTCTGCCTATTCTGCCGGTTCGAAGTCCACAAGAAGCCGTGCAACGAATGCTCACCCGGAACACTCCCCTCGCTTTGTATGTCTTCGCCACGGACAAGTCCGTGCGGAACTACATCATGGATGAGGTACCGTCCGGTGGAGTCAGTATCGGAATACCGGTGGCCCATGTGGGTAGTCCCTACTTGCCCTTTGGCGGCAAAGGCGCGAGCGGCCAAGGGACGTACCACGGCAAATGGTCCCGCGATACGTTTACCCACCAGCGCGCCGTGCTTTCCAAACCGTTGAAACCGGAAACGCTCGGCGTGATTTACCCGCCCGTTCACGGCGCGGTGAAGTCAGTTCTGGACCGTGCTCTATCACCCGTGGGAGAGAAGAAGCGGCGCGCGCCTGGGTCGTAGGATCTGACCATGGACCACCCAACGGCTTTCTTCTTGCGTGGCATCAATGTGGGAGCCAACAACAGGGTTCCCATGGCGGAGCTGCGCGCCCTCCTCGCGGAAAAGCTCGGTGCCCAACAGGTGAAGACTTACCTGCAGAGCGGAAATGTGGTGGCTGTTCCTCCGGGGGACCCCGATGATTTCGCCAAAACGATGTCACAGGTAATCGACATGGAATTCGGCGTCCACAGCCCGGTCGTTCACCGGACACGCGAAGATCTGTCAGCCGTGCTCGCGGCAGATCCGCTGCGCGACATCGCCACCGACGAGAAGCTGTATCAAGTGCACTTTTGCGACCGGCCCGTTCCCGAGCTGAACCTGGCAGCGCTACCGATCCACGAGGACGAACGCATTGTGGTCAATGGATCGGAGATCTACATCTGGTACGGCAGTAACAAAGGAATCCACGCGTCCAAACTGCCGGCTGCTCTCGGCAAACAGCTGCCAGGCATGACCATCACCGCTCGGAATATACGCACGGTCCGAAAGGTCGCGGAACTGCTGGAAGCGGCGGAGTCGTCTGGGTCACCGTCGTGAAAAGTGCACGTGGCAAGGACGGCTTCGAGATCGAACTCATTGCGGATCGCTGACCCCACCCGGAGCATGTCGGTGCCCCGCGCGATAATGAGCGCATGCACATAGTGGTGGCTCCCGCGGAAACCGGGGCCGGAGGCTGGACCCTTCAGGTGGTCACGGCCAACGGTCAACGGGCGGGGCAACCGCTGACGGTGACGGACCAGGAATTCCCGGGCGTCGTGGCCACGCGCGAAGCCGCCGCGCTGGAAGCCGGCGTGCAACCTCCCGTCTGGACCTGGATGGACACCTCCGTGCCCGCCGCACTGTTGTGTGAGGCGGATGTGTGGGCCACCAAATGCCGGGACTTGGGACTGTGCGCCACGATCCTCGCCACCGCTTCTGACGCCCCCGGTTCCGGAGCACCAGACCCCGGCTCCGGGGAGGCTCGGCCCATGCAGTACACACCGGTCATCGAGCCGGCCGACCCCCGGCATGTTCCGGGGCCACGCCCCCGCCCGGTGGAGGACTCACAAACCTCCCTGTTCGCCATGGCCAGCGATCGCGGTCCGGGTCTCGACAAACTGGTCGCAGAACTCGCCGAACAGATCCGCGCGGTGAGCACAGCGCGCAACCCCAAACGGTTGGAGATGCTGCTGGGGCTCGAATCACAGGGCGCGCTGGTAGCGGCCACCATGCGCCATCAGGGAATCCCGTGGAACCCAGATGTCCACGAACAGATCCTCGTCGATGCCATGGGCCCCCGCCCGAAAGAGGGCGATCGCCCCGTCCGGATGCAGGAACTGGCCGAAGAGATCCGTCGGGTCCTGGCCGCCCCCACGCTCAACCCCGATTCACCACCCGAGCTGCTCAAGGCCCTGCGCACCGCTGGCGTCGATGTCGACTCCACCCGCGCCTGGGTCCTCAAGGAGTGGACGATGGTCGCGGGCAAACCCGATCCCCATCGACAACAGATCCTCGCCCCGGTGCTCGAATACAAGAAGCTTTCGCGCATCTTTTCCGCAACCGGCTGGCACTGGCTCGACACATGGGTCACCAACGGTCGCTTCCATCCCGAATACGTGGTGGGCGGGGTGGTCACCGGCCGGTGGGCCGCACGCGGCGGCGGTGCCCTGCAGATCCCCAAGTTCATTCGCGACGCCGTCCGAGCCGATCCCGGCCGCACCCTGGTCGTCGCCGACGCCGCCCAACTGGAACCTCGCGTACTGGCCATCCTGGCCCGCGATGATGCCCTGGCCCAGGCCTCCAGGGACCGAGATCTGTACGAATCCATCGCCCAGCAAGGGCAGGAACGCGGCTCCGAGTTGAAGGAACGCCCTCACGCCAAGATCGCCCTGCTGGGAGCCATGTACGGCGCCACCCAGGGCGCAGCCGGGCGTTTCATGCCGCATCTCACCCGCATGTTCCCCAGAGCGGTCGGCTACGTGGAACACGCCGCCCGCGTGGGCGAACGGGGAGAGCAGGTCTGCACCTATCTCGGGCGCTGGTCGCCACTTCCGGAACCTGAGTGGTTCGAGATCCAGCGTGCCACGGACACCGCCGCCGGCGAGCGCCGTGCGGCCCAGGCGGCACGGACCCATGGCCGGTTCTCGCGCAACTTTGTGGTGCAGGGGTCGGCTGCGGAGTGGGCTCTGGCCTGGCTCGGTCACATCCGGCAGGGACTGCATCGGCAAGGTCTGGACGCTCACCTCGTCTTCTTCCTGCATGACGAGGTCATGGTGCACTGCGCGCAAGGAGAAGCCGAGCAGGTCAAACAAGTGGTCCTGGACGCCGCGAATCAGGCGGTGCGCACCGTGTTCGGTCGGGTGCCGGTGGAGGTTCCAGTAACAACCAGCGTGGTCACCAGTTACGCAGACGCCAAATAGCTCCTCGCGACAAAAGGACTCCGGGTCCACCTCCCGCCGAGACGCCACCGACGACATCCTCTCCGTCGCCGACCTCGCCGCGATGCCCAAGGGCAGGGCCGTGATGCTCGGCTCCGGGGCACGGGCCGTGCTGCTACGCACCGTCCCGGTCAGCGCCCGCCCCTACGCCGACGCGGCCGCGGCCTCCGAAGCCGCACACAACACACCCTCCGACACCTTTGCTACAGAAGAGTCCGCATCCGCGCCACAGGTCGCGGAGCCGAGCCCGGCCGCGCCCACGGGCAACCGGTGGGCGGCCCTGGTGAAGGAGTAGGCCATGGACATCGGTGCCCGCCGCACCAACAGTCACGACGACATCGACGGCGAACCCCTCGAGGAAACCGAACCGGAGGAGGGGGAGAGGGAGCTCGTCTACGCGAACGTGGCCGAGTTCGTCACCGAGCACCTGGCCTACCAGTATCGGCGCGACATCGATCTGGCCGGCCGGGCCACCACCTTCACTTGGTGCGCCCAATGGTGGCGCCATGAAGAAGCCGTCAGCCGCCTCACCGGCCTTTGGCGCGCCTGGGAGAACCTGCGCACCGACCCCACCACCGGGCTGGCAGTATGGTGGCGCGACTACGCCGACCCCACCATGCGGACACTCTTCGACGAGAAGGGACCCTTCCACGGTTGCACCCCTCGAGCACACCAGCCGAAGGGGATACCGCTGCCGATGGATCCTCCGCCTGAAGGGCTGTTTGATTGACCCGTCTACGCCAGGTCCCATCTCCAGTTGGTTGTGTTCCCTCAGGGACACAGAACGCTGCTAGGTCCATCGGACCGGTCTGCATGTACCGGCAGTATCCTGCCGCTCTTCCTGATAGCAGCACCTCTAGCGCCCAATAAGAACTGAACCAGCAAGATGTTGCCGATTGACGCCCTTCTTCGACACAATGACGTTGAACTAGGCGATATCGGCAGGATTCTGCCGGAAGGAGATGGTCATGGGTGAAGTCGAAGCTGTGGGTAGGGCAATTCGCGCCGCCCGCAAGGAGGCTGGACTGACTCAAAGAGACCTGGCCGATCTGGCCGGCATCTCCGAGCGGACGGTCCGCGCTATCGAAACCGGTACCGGCAATCCCGCACTGGCGGCCGTGGCCGCCGCGGCCAACGTGCTCGGCCTGCGGTTGGTGGCCGAGTAATGGCCGACCTACACCGACTGCGGTTCGTGGACGTGGCCGACGTCTACAAGGCTGGCCGGTTGGCCGGCCGACTAGAACGCGCCGAAGACGCGGGCACAGCATTCACCTATGACCCGGCCTACCTGAATGCCGGTCACCCTCCGGTGGCTTTGACTCTTCCCCTAACCGGAGAGCCCGTCACCGCATCCTCGGGTGGGGTTCCACCATTTTTTGCGGGGTTGCTGCCCGAAGGCCACCGCTTGACCGTCCTGAAGGACGCGATCAAGACCAGCCTGGACGACGAACTCTCGCTACTGCTGGCTGTCGGCGCTGACGCTCCAGGAGACGTCCAGGTCGTTCCCACAGGAGACGCGCCGGTCGAGCCGGAGGCCCTGGTCGACTCCGCGAAGCCGCAGGAGCTGGACTTCACTGCACTAGCCGAAGCGGTGGATCTACACGCTTTGCCGGGGGTGCAGGACAAAGCCAGCGCCTCTATGCTCACCGCTCCTTTAGCCACCCAGGGAAACCGGCTAATCCTGAAGTTGAATCCGCCTCGGCATCCGCACCTGGTCGAAAACGAGGCCATACATCTGGCCGCAGCCAAGAAGCTGAAAATCCCAATCGCCAAGGCAACCGTAGTTATCGACCGCCACGGGCGGCCCGGCCTGCTGGTGGAACGATTCGACCGGGCCCACGACGGAGAAGACTGGGTGCGGCTGCCCATGGAGGATGCTGCCCAGATCATGGGCCTATCCCCGGCCGCCAAGTACAACGTGAGCTCCGAAGACGTGGTGAAGGCCCTGACCACCGTATGCAAGGCCCCGGCGGTCGCGGTCCGCAATCTGTACCTACAGTTCGTCTTTGCCTGGCTCACCGGCAACGGTGACCTGCACGCCAAGAACGTCTCCGTCCTGGGCGGTCGGCACGGTGGATTCGTCATCGCCCCGGTCTACGACGTGCCGTGCACATTGTTGTATGGCGACGATACCCAGGCCCTGCCGGTAGACGGAAAAATGAAAAATATACGGGCAAGGCACTGGGCCGCATTTGCCCAGGCGATCGGGTTGCCTGAGCGCGCCGCCCTGGCTGCTAACGCCCTGGCGCTGAGAGCCGCTACGACCGCAGACCTGAAGACACTGCCATTCAAAGGTTCGCCGCTAACGCACACGGAGCGAGAACTACGCTATCGCCGCGGCCAGCTAGAGGTGTGACGACTGCAGCCCTATAAGCACTCATAGGGCAATATTGGGCTACGAATGAAGCCGGACCAGCCGCGCTTTCCAGTGACACCTGGCCCGGCTGTCCCGCGCAGCGGTCACAACGCAAGGCTCAAGAGGTGTCGTTGTACAGCCGCTGATCGACCCGTAGACGCAGGAAGGAGAGAAGACTGTTTCTGAATAATGGGGAAACGCGTTATCCGGTTTTTCAGTGATCGCAGGTGGTCGGGACTGTGGGCACTTCAAGAGAAGTCCACGGGACCCATCACGTCATTGCGCCGGGCCCAGATCGACGCCAGCGGGAAGGCCTGCACCGGCTGCTGAGAAGCTCGTCCGTTCATGGCACGGGCCAGGAACACCTCAGGAGCAGGGGTGTGTGCCCCGACGGGAACGAACCGTACGTTCGCGCCGTCGTGGCCCATGAGGCCGTCCTCAGGCTCAGGAAATCGATTGCGGTCCTCGCACACAGATTGCGTGCAACGCAATCACCGCCAGCGCATGCCGACGTCAGAAGACGAATGGACCAGTTGGGCGAAGGCTTCCTCCACGCCATGCACGACCCTGCGCCCTACGGTGCTGACGCGGAATCGGCCCAGGTGAGGAGCACATCGGGGGAGCCTCGGAGCCGTTACCCGGAACTTCACGACGGGTGGAAGGCACCGGAGGGGAGCCTCCGCTTTGGGCTACTTTACATAATCATCCTTATCGGCGCTTTACCCCACGGGAGTTCTCGCATCTGTTGGAACTCCCGTCCGACCGATTTCGCCGCGATTTCGTAGTGGTCTGCGGCCGACGAGACTGTACCGGACTTCGGATCACTCACAGAGTATTAAACCATTTTGGCCATGCTCCTCCCTGCATGAGGAGCACCTCCGGGAAGCTCGCTCACGTGAGCGTGGCCGCGTTCGTCGCCGAGCACCTGGCATACCAATCCCAAGGCGACCTCGACCTTGCCGGCCGCGCCACCACCTTCAACTGGTGCGCCCATTGGTAGCGCCACGAAGAAGCCGTCAGGCGCCTCACCAGCCTCTGGCGCGCCTGGGAAATCTTGCGGCGCGCCGACCCCACCATGCAAGCACTCTTCGACGAAATATGCCCCTTCCTCGGGTGCTTACCTAGGGCACACAGTCCCAAGCGCACATCGCCTCCACTGGAACCACGGCCAGCCGGACATTTCGATTGATATCTCTAGTGCTCGTGCCCGGAGTCTGGGTATGCCTTTCTCTTGATGAGCGCCGATGCTGCTTCCATACGTTCCAGTAGGCTCCCGTGAGCAACGATGGTGTCCGCCTTTTTAAGGGACCGCTTGATGGATTCGTCCGGAGAGAATCCGTTGAATTCATAGTCATAGCTGGCCTCGGTGGGCCACTGACCAGCCTGTTGCGTGATATTGATCTCCCCTGCGGATCGGCGTCCACAGAACGGAGAACATGCGTCGATTGTCGCTATGACGACATCACATAGGCGGGAAAAGCTGACGTTCATCACATCCCGCATATCCTCATGCACTGACGTAGCACGGATACCATCCGGGCGGGCAAAGCCAGAAATCATCCCTTCTTCCGGATATTTTCCCGGAAGGCGCAAGATGTCATAGGCCCCCTTGACTGCTCCGTTTCGCACTATGGTGAACTCAACGCCCTGCGCTCTATGCACAATACGGTTTCTGTAGTGGCTCAACCAGGGAAACCAGTTCCTATTTTCCTCGCCTGATGTCAGGGGCCGCATAGAATGAAGAATGGATAGCTGAGACGCTCTCACTTCAGGATCTTCGGAGAGGCCAAGGCTGTTCCTGGCACCCTTGGCCATTTGGTCGATTCGCCCACCCGCCGTGAGGTCGGCGTGACTTACCGTTCTTACATCCTTACTTACACCGCTAGAGACGATAAGACATGCGGCCAAGAGATCAATGACACCTCCGAACTTAAAGAAATAGGAATTTTCGAAGGTTTCCCTATGAAACCTAAATCTCACCTCTGATTCAGAGTGCTCTTGCGGAGTTCCGACCGAACTTTCAGCTCTCAGTCGATTTTTCATTTGAAATTCTTCATTATCCCGCGCCCGACTATACTCGACAAGAGTTTTCCGCATGTCGCCAAGCGTGTTATCGATTGTCTGCACCAGATCAATAAGGTAATCGGAGACATACACTCGTTGTTCTTCATTCAGTGCACCAGCAATGAAATTGATGGCCCCTGAGTCGTCCTTGTAATAGGAGCGCAGCTCGTCCCGAAACCGGCTCACCCTACGCTTGGCATCCTCAACGTTCGACATGGCTTCATCATCGCCTAGCAAGTACCCACGCGCCCAACTCCAAGACGCCCGTGGATTTCAGTCATTGCCAGGCGAGTCCACCACGGCGCCGTCGGGACTACCGCAGGGCGGTGATTAACCACACCGATGTGGTCACGATCAGCGGGGCCTGAGAGTGAGCGGGCGCGAGCATCCGTCAATCCCTATGGACGGGAACGATAATAGTCGGGGATCAGCCCGGCACTGTCATCGTCCGGGAGTATGGCCCCTTCAGTTATGAGATCAGATCCAACTGCCCTCAGCCCAGGCCCATGTCTCGTTCGCGCCCTGCGCCGCGTCCGGTGGTGTTCTTGCGGGCCTTGGGGCCGCGCTTGGTGGAGCGCACCGCATTAATTGGGGGTGTGCCCTGATCCCGTTCGGCGGCCAGACGGGCCTGCACACCATCGCGACCTTCTTCAGTGCCGCCGAGGGCGGCCATGAGCGTCTCTGTCAGCCGGGCTCGGCGGTCTCCGGAGTCCCAGAGTTCTTCGGCGTCGGCGGTCGAGTGGCGGGTATCGGTGTCGTTGTCCAGGTTGCCCTGCGCGGCGACAGCGGCGTGGCGGGCGGCTTCGGCGTGATCACGTTGGGCGTCTGTTGCTTCGCGGGCGGACTTGTCCTGCACGACGGTATCGGTGCGCTGCTGCTGGGGGGTGCGCTGCTCGAGGTAGTCCTCAACGCTGAGCCCGTGACGGGTGTGCACTTTCGTCTCGATGCGCCCACGCACCGCGCGGGCCACCTCGTCGTGGTGCTCCCACTGCCAAGCCAACCCGTAGTGGCCAGCGATATCTTCGGGCTTGGCGTTCTCCCAGAACCGGTCTTGGTCCACGGAGGCGAGTTCGGTGCGCATCACCGCGCGTTCGGCCTCGAACCGCTCTTCCAGCTCGCGCCGACGCTGCTGCTGCTCCATCAGTCGTTGGCGCACCTGCTCGGCACGCTGGCGGGCCATCATCTCCCCCCAGCGACCGGCCACGGCCATCATCGCCTGGAGGTCACGGCCGATCAGGTCATTCACGCCATCTGGTTGTGTGCTCATCACTACAGCTCCATTCCATGCTCGGTTCCGGTGGTGTGGTCGACGTAAGGTCGGGGGGTAACTGTGGGGCCTTGAGTCTCGCGCAGCGCACCACGCTCACGGACCGGACCAGCATGAGAGATATTGCGCTTCGAAGTGGCCGGCTCGACCTCCGGCAGCGGCTCAGCCACCACCGCCAGGTGCTGCTCGAAGGCGTCGTTGATCAGCTGCACCTCGCGCAACTCCTGGTTGGCCTGGTGCATCTCGTAGAACGCCTGCGTCATCCGCAGCATCTGGTTCATGATCAGCGCCTGCGCCATCGGGGACGGCGCCTGGGTGACCGCCAGCAGGAACGCGGTGGTGCCGCTGGTGCGCAGCGGCGCCTCCAGCGCGGTGGTGATCTTCAGCCCGTTCCGGTGGGCAGACCGGGCCAGCACCCGGGCAGTCCTTCCCAGCGGCCCCTGCCCGTCCTCGGTCACGTACGACCAAGCGGCGAACACCCCGGAAGTCTCCCGGGCCGCATGCGCCCACAACTGGCGATCATCGGGAGCGATCTTCACCAACCGCCGGCGGACCTCCTTCAATTCATCCGCCAGCCGCCGTGCGGTCTCCTCATCCAGAGCCGCACCGGGCGGATCCGGGTGAACAATGCGGCGGTGCCGCTTGGCTGCCATCCACTCCTCCGCCGCCTCCTGGGCCGAGTCCGGGATGTCCGGCCACCGGGTGCGTAACGACGGCAGGGTGAGGTCAGCAGCGAGCTTGCCGCCACCGAACCACAACGGCCGCATGCCCTTCGGTGGACGCTCCGCCACCGAGTACCCGGTCACCACCGAATCCGTACCGGCCGCGAATCGGGGGTGCACCAACATGTTCGCCCGGCGCATCTGCCGGACGAACTGCGCCTCGGTGTCAGCGGCCACCGCACACGCCCGCACCGTGCGTTCCAGCGTGAACCGTGCCGGTTCCCGCGTGCTGTCCCGCCGCATCTCGCCCTGCTTCAACCACCGCTCGGAGTGATTGCCCAGCTGGATGAGGTTGAAGTCCTTCTCGATCCCGCGCACCACTTTCTGCGCCCGGGAGAAGTCATTGCCATCGGCCCACTTCGTGCCGTCCCCACGGATCGTGGAGGCCATGATGTGGATGTGGTCGTTGCCCTTGGTGGAGCGCCCGTGATGTACCGCGACCCACTGGCACGGGGCCTTGGCACCGGCGTCGGTGAAGTCCATCTCGTCCATGAACCGCTGAGCAATGTCCGACCACTCCTGATCGGCGACCTCCCGATCCTGGTACGGAACCGACAGTGAACAGTGCCAGATGTGCTTGGTCTCGGCGTCCACACCGAAGGAACGTCGGTTCAGATCGACCTCACGAGCGACCGACACCGCGGCTTCCTCGTTGAGCTGCACGTCGTCGTACCACGCCATGATCAACGGCGAACCATTGATCAGATGCGGGTCGGTGTGCTCGTTCGCCCGGCCCGGACCCGCCAGGTACTTCATCAGCCCCACCGGCTTGTCACCCTTGGTGATGTTCGGGATCACGGGATCAACTCGTCAATTTTCGCCAGCACATCCATCCCGAACCGGCGGGCCTCCCGCAACGTCTCGACCGTCTCCGGCAGCACCTCATCGGTGCTGTTGGCATGCCGGGCGATCTGGTTCACGTTGTTGGCGATCGTGGCCATCAGATGCCGCATCTGAATCAGTTCCGCCAGCTGACTCCGTCGCAACTGCACCGCCACCGGATCCGCGGACCCGAACACCGCCTGCACCATCAACGCCGACGGCGACAACCCGGTCTGCTGCTCCAACACCATCAACGCAGCACGCTCCGACTCCGACATCGACACCCGGACGTACTGGGCTTTGCCCTCGATCTTCTTCCGTCTCGACGTCCACACTCGACGCGGATTCTCCTGCTCCACCACAGCACCTCCCTTCCTTCTCGGCCCAGCGCAGCGCCCCCACTTTGTGGGCCCCACACGACCAGTGTGCCACCGCACAGCCCGCAGGGCCAGCGGGAAACCCGTTCTATGGCACATAGAACATAGCTTTGCTCCGCTGGAGCACCACGGGTACGAAGTGGCAGCTGGCTCCGCTGGAGCACCACGGGTACGAAGTGGCAGCTGGGCATGTGTGGTTTCTGGAAAGGATCGTGTGCGTCCGTTAAGGTGGAGGTATGGTGAAGTTCACTGACCCCCAACAGACAGAAGAAGCCGCGCAGCGGCTGCTCAACGACCGAATGGACTATGTGCGGGCGGCGATCACCGCACGCGGGGTCCTCGATGAGGCACGCGAAGCACTCAAAGAGGCCGAGAAGAACGACACCGCAGCGTTCCAGGCTGCCGTTACCACTGGTGGCTGGACCGCCGAAGAGCTGCGCAAGATCGGACTCACCACACCCGAGAAATTGCAGCGTGTGCAGCGGCGGCGCAAGACGACGCGGGGTACCCAATCTTCACCGATTGAGCCAGCACGGGAGGAAAACTCGCCACAGGTAGTCCAATGATGACCGCACGCTCGGTACGAATTACTTTCTTCAAGGCGTTGTTTCTGCGGTGGGGGTAGTGAACACCGATCAGTTCATTGGATGGATGCTTAGGCACCGGCGACTGCGTCGACTGGAAAAGGTCGCCGACGAGCTTTTCAAGCAGTCCCAGGAGGATCGAAAGCGGATGTACGTGATCACTGACCGCATGAACGACTTATACCGCGCGGGAGTGTCTAAGGATGACCCGGAGTGGGCTCAGCTGGAACAGCGCCATTTCGACGCAATCCAGTTCTGCAATGAGTCCAACAATAGGGCTACCAGAGCTCGGGACGAAGCCGCTGCGTTAGGGCGAGAGTGGGAAGACACTATGCCTCCGCGCCAGCTAGTCTGGGGCGCCCTCGCCGTGGCGCTGATCGGCGTATTCCCGGCGTGGCTTAACAGCGTCCTGGATCTGGTCGAGAAGCTCAGCTCCTAATCAACTGACTCGACATGGACGTGGTGCAGGCACTAGCCCCGTGCCCACATGTGCACGGCAAAAGCTCCAATCGCTGCGCGGCTTTTCCCGCACCCATGATGGACACGGGGACCCCAACCGACCACCCGACCACAGCCGGCAGCTCACCTCACACACGCACGTGACACTTCCATAACCGCCGCCTGTGGACGGCTTCCTCAGCGAATTGTCACCACGCAACAACGGTGCCCGCTCCCCCAATGGGGAGCGGGCACCGTTTGTCTCAACAGATCAAGGTGAGCGAACGTTTACATCTCCAGTCCCCCCTCGCGGGGACGTTGCTCGTCATGCAATCGCGCCACCTCCGGCGGACGCCCGGAGGTGTTCCCACCACGGTCACCATTACTACGACCGGCAGTGGGAGCATCAGGGAAATTAATCCGCATCCGCTTCTTTAACGCCTCCAGCTCCGGGTCCAGGGTTGGTTGCGGCGTGTCCTCTCCGCGCATGGCGCGCCCGATCCGTTCGACCTCCCACCGGGCGGCTTCCAGTGCCTCCTGGTGCTTGAACGGCACCTCCAGCGCCTCCCGGGCGTCGACGACTTCCTGCCGAGCGGAAGCCAGTCTCGCTTCGCGCTTGGTGACTTCCTCAGGCAGTGCCCGCACCTGGTTCTCCAGCCGCTGGATCATCCCCACGCTCGGGTTCAACGACGTCGCCCGGGTGACTTCCACAGCCACACCGGGAGCATCATCAATGCGCAGCTCCACCGGCGACGCGCTGAGATCGGCCAGGTTCCCTGGACGCTGCACGACCCGGATGTCGTGGCCACCAATGCTCCCGGCGATACCGAGGTCGACCTCCCCAGCCCGGGGCGGACGCGCCGAAGCATGCACCCCAGCCCACCGCTGCCACGCCTGCGCCGCCTCGCTGCGCTTGTCATAGACGGCCCCGTCGATGGTCATCCGGAACTTCTCACCGCCGAGCTCATCGGTGGTGCGCTGGGCCGCAGCACGGATCGTAGGGAGCTGTCTCTCCAGTGCGTCGGCGCGCGCCTGGGAGGCGTCTTTGCGGAACACCAGTGAGGACTGGTTGCGGTGCCAGGCCCGGTTCAACCGCTCCAACCGGGACAGCTCCTGATCAGCCTTCGACTTCTCCAAGATCAACGGGTTGCCGCTGGAGATCGCCTTCACCTCAGCGAAAGACAACGTGTTGTCACCGACATCCTCGATCTCGCGCACGTCCAATCGGCCGCGCATGATCTGATCGATGAACTTCGACTTCCGCTCCAACGTCTGCCACATAAAGGTGTCAAAGGACCCTTTCGTCACCACCTGGGAGATGGCGACCTCCGGGTTCTGATTGCCCTGCCGGATGATCCGCCCGTGGCGCTGGGCGACATCGGCCGGGCGCCACGGGGCGTCCAGGTCCACCAGGTGCACCGCCCTGGCCTGGATGTTAGTGCCCACCCCCATCTTCTGCGTGGAGCCGATCAGCACCGCCACCTCCCCGGTGCGGGCCGCGGAGAACAGCCGGCCTTTCTCCGCATCGTTGCGGGCTTCGTGCATGAACCGGATCTTCTCCGTCGGCACTCCACGCTCAGCCAATTGCAGCTTCAGCTCGTCGTAGACGTTCCAGGACTCCGAGGGGGTGCCCAGGTCGCAGAACACGATCTGCAACGCACCCCGGGTGGGGTGCTCCTCCCCGGTGGAGGGATCCGTGAACACGTCCCCGCGGTGCTCCTCGTACACGCGGGCCATCAAATCGACGGCGGCGCTGATCTTGGTCTCCCCCACGACCGAGCCCAGCTCCGGATCCACTAGGCGCAGGTCCAGGGCGGCTTTGCGCCCGTCGGAGCTGATCTTGAGCATGTTGTCCTCGGTCGGGGGCACCAACCGAGCCTGGATCGCCTCGGCCCGCCTCCCGATCTCCGCAATGTACGCTTCGAGTTCCGCCGAGGCCTCCACCGGAACCATGCGCGGCAGCCGCTTCCCGTCCTCCCGAACCACCAAATCCGGGGTCGGGAGCTGCAAGTCCTTGGCGGTCTTCACATCGGCGAAGGTATGGAACATCTTCAACAGCTCCGGGACATTCTGGAACTTCGCGAAGCGCTCCTTCATCTTGAAGCTGTCCCCGCCGACCACCGACAGTTCCATCTCGGACACCACCTGACCGAAGGTCGCCGCCCACGAGTCGAAGTCGTGGATCCCAGCCCGCTCCAACAACTCCGGGCCCAGGTAACGCTGCATCACGTACATCTCCGTGACCGAGTTCGCGATCGGCGTCGCCGTGGCCCCGGTCACCACCCGGTCCCCGTGCACCGAGCGCAGGTACTCCACCTTCGAGTGCAGGTCGCTGGCGCGCTTGGACCCATCGATCGCCGCATCAGAGATGTTCGAGGCGGTGTCGAGGTTCTTGTACTCGTGCAGCTCATCGACCAGCAGGTAGTCGATGCCGGTCTGCTCGAAAGTGATCCCCGGATCCGTCGCCCGGTCGGACTTGGCCTTGAGCTTCTCCTCCCTCGCCTGCAGGCGGGCTTCCATGCGCTTGATCGACATGGTGTCCGCCCCGCTTGCCGCGGCCCGTTCGTTGGCCGCTTGCAGCTCGGAACGCTGACGCTCGACCTCCGCCAGCTGGTAGGCCATCCGGGAGTCCGTGGAGAGCTCGATGCGCTCGAACGCGGTGCGGGTCATGATGATCCCGTCCCAGTCACTGGCCGCGGCCCGGGCCACGAACACCCGCCGCTTGTCCCCGGCCAGATCCTCCGAGGACGCCGCCAGGATCTGCGCCTGGGGGTAGAGCTGCAACCACTCCCGGGAGAACTGATCGAGCATGTGGTTCGGCACCACGATCACCGGTTTGCGCGCCATGCCCAACCGGCGCAGCTCCATCGCACCGATGACCATCTCCGCGGTCTTGCCCGCCCCCACCTCGTGGAAGAGCCCCACCGAGGGCTCCGAGAGCATCCGCGCCACCGCCGCCCGCTGGTGCGGGCGCGGGGTGAAGTTCTTCACCAGCCCAGGGAAGCTCAGCCGCTCCCCTTCGACGGTGTAGTCGCGCAGCACGATGGAGTTGAACCGCCGGTTGTACTCATCCACCAACCCGGCCGCCCTCCCCGGGTCCTCCCACACCCACTCCCCGAACCGCTCCTGCATCAGGGACGCCTTCTCCTGGGCAGCGGTGGTCTCGGTGGCATTGACCACCCGGCGGTTACCCTCCGGATCCGACGGGTCCGGGTCGGTGACCTGCACCCGGCGCTGCTCCAGCAGCTTCTTGAAGATGTCCCCAGCCGCCATCCGCTCCGTACCCCAGTCATTGCGGGCCGCGAAGACGTGACGACTGGCCCGTACATCCCAGTTCGCGCCGCTGATCCGGTCCACCCGCGCACTGGGGTCCTTAAGGAGGTGGCGCAGGAACTGCTCATGGATCTGAGGTGACACCCACACCGCGCCGATCCGGGCTTCGATCTCATCTGCCCCCAACGGGGCCGGCAACACCGCCTCCAGGGCGGTCACGTTGGTCTGGAACCGGCCATCGGCGGCCGCCGCGGCCCGGGCCGTGTCCAGCTTCTCGCGCACGTCTCCGGACAGGTACTCCGCCCGGGTCTCGTAGACCCCGTCCTCTCCCGGGACCTCGTAGACCAGCTCCCCCAAGGTCTCGCGCGCGGACTCCTCGTCGGTGCCCAGCAGGGCCGCGATGTGGAACAGGTCCACGGTCCCCAGCGTGTCCAGGGTGACGGCCAGGGCCTCATCCGGGGTGTCGACCTCGAGCACGGGTCGGCGTGGCTGGACCTGCCGCTGCGACAGCAGACCGGCGGGGGCGGCGGTGCCGGTGCCCTCGTCGAAGTGCTCCAACGCTTTCACCAACGGCCCAAAGGGATCCCCGCGCAGCAAACGCACCGCCGGCGGGGTGACCCGGGCCAGGATGTCCTCCCCCGCCTCGTCGTATTTGCCGGTGCGGCGTTCGGTGAACCGGTTGATCGCCCCGTAGCGGTCGTAGTAGCTCAGGTAGGTGGTGCGCAGCTGCTCGCGCATGGCGTCGAGCTCCGGAGTGTCCTTGACATTGGCGGCCTCCAAGGTGAGCACGGCCCGTCCTTGGTCACGCAGCCCCAGCAGGGCCCGGAGTTCGGCCTGCTGGGTGGTCGGCACCGGCAACGGTGCGTGCACACCCTCGAGGGTGACCTGAGTGAACGTCCCGTCCCCTCGCGCCGTGATGTGTCCGACCTGTTCCTGGTCGGTGGCCGGCACCAGGGCCGCCGCCTCGAGCTCCTGCTCACCCGTGCGCTCGGCCATTCCGTATCCGGCTGTCAGGGCCTGCTCGGTGATGTCCGCCAGTTGCTCGTGCAGCCGGGCCCCGGTGGCCGCCAGGTCCTCCGACCGGACGGTGAGGGTGGCGGAGCCGTACATGCCGTTGCCGATCACCGGCTCACCGAGCACCCGCTCAGGGTGCTCCAAGAAGTAGGTGTTCATCCGCCCCTGCTGGCCATCCAGCTCCATCGGAGCGGTCTCCACCCAGGTCCGGTTCAGTGGCTCTTCCCCGGGCAGGCGGCGCCGGAAGATCAGCACGTCGGTCAACGCGTCCGTGCCGGCAGCCCGACGGTGGGCGCCGGTGGGTAGGCGCACCGCACCGAGCAGGTCGGCGGTCTCGGCCATCTCCCGGCGGGCCGCGGGGTTCTGCGCGTCCAGGGTGAAGGCCGAGGAGATCACCCCGACCACCCCACCGGGGCGGGTCAGGGCCAGGGATTTGAGGATGAAGTGGTTGTGCATCGAGTGCCCGCCCGCGTTGTGCCGCGGGTCGTGCAGGGAGTTGCGGGAGAACGGGACGTTGCCCACCGCGGCGTCGAAGACGCCACCGGGCATCCGGGTTTCCGCGAACGACTCGGTGCGCATGGTGGCCTCCGGGTAGATGGCCTGGGAGATCGCCGCGGTCACCGGGTCCAGCTCCACCCCAGTCATCTGGGCACCTTCCGGGGCCAACCCGATGAAGGTGCCGGCACCGGAGCCGGGCTCCAGCACCCGTCCACCCGCAAAGCCCAGCCCGGTCAGGGCGCCCCAGACCTCGGTGGCGATCGCCGGGTCGGTGTAGTGGGCGTTGATGACCGTGCGCCGTGCCGCGGCGTACTCGGTCTCGTTCAGCAGCTCGTGCAGCTCGGCCCGTTCGGCCTCGTACTCGGTGCGGGATTCGTCGAAGACCTCCGCAACCCCACTGGCACCCCAGGACCCCCACCGGGCCAGCGTGGTCCGCTCGGCCTCGGTGGCGGCCCGCTCCTCGGCCTGCAGGGTGCGAAGCACGCGCAGCGCTGCCAGATTGGCCCGGAACCTCGCCTGCGCCCCAGACGGAGCCAAATCGTCCTGGGCACGGGGGACGAAGCGCCCCGGACCCGCAGGCCCAACAGCGTCAGGCGTTACGCCTGTTCCGCGTCCAGCCGGTTCACCTCTTCCCAGTACTCCCGGTCCTCCCGGTTCGACTCCTGGATCGCCTGGAGCATCCGCGCCACCCCGGACTCCTCCTCGTCCTCCTCTTCCGGTTCCTCCTGCACGGACGGATCCGGGGTCAGCATCTCCGCGCGCACGATTTCCTCGGCCTGCAGCTTCGCCGCGTTCAACCGCCCCCACTTCTCCAGGAAACTCTCCCCCACCGGGTCCGGGCCGGCCAGTTCCCTCGTCAGGTCCTCCACCCTGATCGAGGCCTCCTCCCCCAGCGCCTCGAACCACTGATCCGGGTCCGGGATCAGGGCGTACTCCGCCGGCGCGGTCGTCCTCCACGCTTCCTGCGCGAACTTGCCGTACGTGTTCATCACGAACCTCCTCGGGTTCCGGGAAGAGAAAGGCATCAATGCTCAGCTGCCCCTCGACTTGCATCCTCTTGCGGGCTCGGGCCATGGGGGATCTCCTGATTGCGATCGGGAATCTCCCTCACACGCTACCCAGCCACTCCAAGACCATCTTCGAGAACACGCACCAGCCAACACCCATTATGTTGATATGTCAACATATCGGCATTGCCTGGCTTCACCACTCACTGTGAGTGAGCCCGCCCGGATGGGTTATCAACGTCAACCCCGATTGACGATGTGCTCTGGCGTCAACCAGCATTGACCCATGAGCGGAGACGAGCAAATCATCATGCAGGCGGAAGAGCTCGGGCGAATGCTGGCCAGTTCGGGAGGCTTCGCCGACGTCGCGAAAGCCATCACACGAGGCTTTGCCGAGGCACAGGCCGGGGAGGCCCAACGCAGGGCGCATCTAGCACTCTTGGGCGCTGACGCGCTCGTGAGGGGAGCAGAGAGAGCCCGCGGATGGGTTGTACAGGACGCCCGTGACGCAGGCCTGTCGTGGTCCACGGTGGGCGAGGCTCTGGAAATCAGCAAGCAGGGCGCCCAACAGCGCTACGGCACAGCATGAGGACCACAGCTTTTCTCGCCCCTAGCCATACAGCGCAATCCACGCCTCCGTGAAGACACGCAACAGGTCATTGGCCAAGGGCTTGACACACGCAACCTCCGGCGTGACACTTGTGACACCTAGGAACCGAGCTTCCAAAGCACCAGCGCTCCCGCGTTCCCCGACTGAAGGCGACCTCTCATGGCTACCACCTTGACTTCCTCTACCGTGCCCGCGACTCAGATCGACGCTCTGAGTGACTTCCGGGCATCGCTTCCGGAGGGGTCGGAGTTGGGCAGGGTTCTGGGTGCGATGAGCGACGGGTTACGCCATGGTGTCGGCGTGACGGTGGCACGCGACGATGATCAGCTGACACCGGCTCGCGCTGCTGCGATTCTGGGTATCAGCCGCACGCACCTGTACAAGGTTCTCGATGCCGGAGCCTTGCGGTTCCATGTCGTCGGCGAACGCGACCGTCGGATCTTGATGGCGGATCTGCGCGACTATCTGGAGCGTTCGATGAGATTCCGTGCCGCGGATGCTCAGTCGATCGCCAAGCGTCAACAGCTTGAGGATGAGCTGCTCAACTCGATGGAGTAGACCTCCATTTTCATGACCCTTAGTTAGTCTGAGGGGATGGTGTTGGACAGAAGAGTCACGTTGCGGTGCTTGGTCGACGACCTGACTGCTGGATGGAACAACGCGGATCACTACCGTTGCGTAAAACAGCTACGGGCCGTGATAGGCAAACGTCTGGCCAATGAGGCGCAGGATGCTGATGTCGCTAAACACCTGAAGGCTATTCCTCGAGTTAATGTCCTCGAACACCCTCTGATCCAGCAATTCAACGAATCGTTCAGAGGCGAGGAAGATCGAACTTCGCGCGAAAGCATCTCTGGACTTACAGGGCCCCACTGGTGGAAGCAGAAAACCATGCAATGGCGCGGTGCGGCCACCGACCACACCATGGTGGGGAACAATGAAGTTTGGCTGTGCGCCGCGGGAATCCGCAGGAAAGGTGACAGCAACGATTTTTACACAGCATTCATGAGAGACGTGAAGCGCGAAGGATCGGGTCCATGGCTACCGGCCGCTGAGGACCGCGTGCTTGTCAAAATCGATGAAAAAGTTTCCGCTCTTGATGCCTGGAAGCTACAGATCCACTGTTGCACCTTGGCACTTTTACTTGAAGCCGAGAAAAATCCTGGGGAAACTGTGACTGTGCGTTTCCCTGCCCCCTCCCGGGGCACCGACACACCGGCCGTTGGAGAAATATCTCTTAGCGTTGATTATGTAGACGTTGACGGCACCAAATTAACCGAAGCATTTCTAACAGCCACAATCCTCGACCGTAGCAAAGTTCAAGCTGTTGATGTAGCTGCACAGATTGCCCGGGCTGCACTAAAAAATAATGCGGAGGAATGGCACTCAACAATATACACGGAAAACTCCTTCGCGTTTTCCGCTTTTATCGATCCTTCCGCTCGGCAACACGCACGTGAACTTGAGCGGTCAGGAACTCTTCCTTCAGACTCAGCCCCCGGTAGTCTCCGCCTCGGAGTTCGCGCACACTACGCGAAAGAGCACGGTCTTGTGGATGCTCAAGTAGAGGGATCTTCCGTTCTCAGTCTTTGCGGATATTGGTTTGTTCCTACGGCAGACCATGTTGGCCTAGAAACCTGCAACGAATGCACCAAACAGTACGGCCAGTTGCCGCAACTATAAGCACTAATAAATGACACTGGGGCTGCCCCGGGTTTCCTTGGCTCCTTGTGAGGATCCTTCCTCACAGCGAGGATGAAACCGTGCCCAAGCCCTACCCCGAGGAGTTCCGCCCAGACGTGGCGGCGGTGACCAGCAAGCACGAGGACCCGCTGTCCCAGATCGCCCGCGACTTCGGGATTTCAGAAACCACCCGGGACTGCCGCACGAATAGGTGACACCCTGAACTGACCTATCGGCGCGGCAGTCCCTCCCCTACGATGGCAAAGATGACTGTCATAACGGGAGACAAAATTACCCCTTCTCAAGCGCACGAATTTCTCGCAGTTGCCGCAGCGCGGCTTTCACTCCCCCTCGGCGAAGTCTGCCGCGTCTTGGATACCCCATCTGATCTGCGATTGACTGCGGACCAGGCTGTTTTCCAGTCGATTGCGAATCTCGCCGACGAACTGCTGAGACCTCGGCGATACACCCCAGCGATCGTGGACAATTTTTATGTGAGTGCCCGCAGCGGGCATGCGGGAGAGAAGTCGTTCGTCGGCGGCCTTGAGGCGTTACGTTCTCATGGCTATCCGCTAGGCGCGGTGGAAAGCCTCCCACTCCAGGTAACGCAACGTTTCCTTGGACTCGGTAACGTCTGGCGGGGTATTGATGAATTGGGGCCCATTCGGTTTCTGGACGTTGGATGTGGGGCGGGCACCGATTTGGGAGTGGCGTTTTACCTTTCAGGCGGCACATCAACTGTAGTGGGCATTGACACTCGGCCAGACCTTTTGGAGTTTGCCGCGACCGCGTGCCCCTCGGCCCTGCTGGCCATTGGAAGCGTATCGAAACTGCCATTCGCTGAGCGATATTTCGACGTAGTAGTTGCGAACGGCCTACCACCCCTCCAGAGACCGAACACGTTGGCGATGTCCGCTCGCCAACTGTGCGCGGTGGCTCTCCCAGGGGGTCGCGTCGCTTCCTCCGTACTCGTCGCCGCACCGACCCTGCTCAGGGACTTGGCGGGCGCGTTCCCAGCTTATGGTGGAGTGTTTGTGCAAAGCTTGGCAACCCTTGCAACAGGGAAGCCAACAGTTGAAGATGTGAAGTCCGCGTTCTTCGCGGCCAGTGCCGATGTCGAGGTCCATATCGGATTCAATCCATACCTGGATGCCACCGACCGAGCAATGACGGCGATGCTCGAGGTCGTTGCGATCCCCCAGTAGCCGCGCAAAACCGCGTGGGCGCCCAACCTCGTAAACACCGCTAGGCTTCCCACATGCAAGGCTCACGAAAAGACCTGGCGCCGGTAGCGACCGACGCCCCGACCGTGTGGGCATCGGCAGACTTCATAGACCGCGCATCATGGACCTTCGAATTATCGCCGCCCGAGCAACGAGTCATCACTGACTACGGCCAAAATCCCTCAGACCTCGACCTTCGAGGCGCCCTGGAGGACGTGGCGTCACGATGGCTCGACGTGTTGGTTGCCGGCCCCGGGTTCCTACTCCTTCGTGGTTTCCCGGTCCACGAACTCACGCCTGAACAAACTGAGGTTGCCTACCTAGCGCTCGGAAGATTGGTCGGCACGCTCGTGGGGCAGGACCGTAAAGGAAGCCTGACGACTCATATCAGGGACGAGCGCCTCCCGGCAGGGCCTGGCGTACGGAAATACCAGACCAACCAGAGTCAGAATTTCCACAGCGACGCCTCCGACATCGTGGGGCTGCTGTGTCTGCATCCTGCAAAGTCTGGCGGTTCGTCCAGAATCATCAGCACGCATGCGGTGTACAACGAAATGCTCCAACACGATCCATACCTGACTGGGTTGCTTTTTGAGCCGTTTCCATGGAGTAGACACACCGAGCAGCGGCCCGGTGAATCGCCCTATTTCGAGCTCGCGCCCATCGCGTTTGTGCGTGGAACGCCCCGTGTCTCGATCATTCCGTGGTTCATCCGCCAGTCTCAGGCTCATCCCACAGCTCCGCGTCTGAGCTCTGAGCAACTGGCGGCGCTGGATCTCATGGAGTACGTAATGAGTTCTCCGGAACTGCAGGTGGTCATGGACTTCGGCCCAGGTGATGTTCAGTTCCTGAACAACACGACAGTTTTGCACGCACGCGACGCGTATGAGGACTACGACGACCCTGCCCTCAGGCGACACCTGATCCGACTATGGCTCACCATGGAATCACCTGTCGCCGAGGACATTCTGAGCGGACAGACAGACATAGGCGGCGCGTACGCCACGACGTGTGCGACGGGAGCATCCAGGTTCCTTGGTCGAAGGCCACCGCATCACGATAGATTGTGATTGTGTCCACCGCATTTGAACCCATCAACGGCGTCAGCTATTACCCGGCAGTTGTCGATGACAGCTTGTGTGAGCGGGTCAAGACCGCGCTCATGGACGCCAACGCTCACTCGGGCGCGGACATCCTCATCGAGGGTGTCCGCCACCCCGCGCCGCGCCTCGTGTCGTCCTTTTCGGACACAGTGCTGGGCCTGGAGGGCATGGAGAGCAGTCGGACCTGGACTCCCGAACTCGCAGAACTTCGAGACCTCGTGGCTTCTGTCTTCTCATTGAATTTCAACTATGCGCTTGCGAATTTATACCGCAACGGGGACGACTACACGGGATGGCATTCCGACAAAGCGGCGCTTCATTTGGATGGCTCCAAGATTGCCATCGTGAGTTTCGGGGCGCCACGTCGCTTATCTATCCGCTCCTATGAATATCCGAAAGATGCACAAACATTCACGATGGAGGAAGGCTCCGTTGTCGTGATGGATCTTGGAGTTCAGGCAACCCACGAGCATTCGGTACCCAAAGAAGAAAATCCCACGGATCCGCGCATGAGCATCACCCTAAGAAAGTTACACATCCTAGATGAATACCTTCGCCAGTCGGAATAGTAGGAATTTCACGGTCGCGGAGGCGGACCGCTGGATTACCATGCCGGCGGTCCTTCCCACTGGATTTCCCCGCTTCGTTGACCAGGTAGTGCCAATGCTGTCCGAATCTAAGCATATCGGTGCCGTTGAGGACTCGCGCGCGTTGGCGGCTCAGTATCGGCGTCACATTAGGTCCGCCTATGACTAGCGGATGCGGAACGGGCACGGAAGGCCCACGGATCTGCCTCGGCGGAAGCGTGTTCGGTTGGTTGATCTCCAAGCCAGAGTCTTGGGCAGTCCTCGACCGGTTCTTTGAGATCGGTGGCAGATTCATCGACACCTCCGACGCGTACTCAAGTTCACAACGCGAGGCTCGCCTCGATTCTGAGACCATCATCGGAGACTGGGTGCGCGGAGCGGGGGTAGCTGGGCAGGTCAAGATTTGCACAAAAGTGGGTCTAAGTACTGACGCTCCTGGGCTTCGACCTGCCCTAGTCCGTGAGGCGGTACAGCGGTCGATAGAACGACTTGGGGTGACCCAACTCGAAGCGGTGCTTGCACATGCAGACGATCCCGAGGTCGGTGCAGGTGAAATCGCAGTGGCCCTTTCCGCGGTCGCAGGCCGTCAAGAGGCTCGACAGATCGGTATGTCCAACTTCGGCCACCTGCGTGCTAGAGATGTCGCGGACGCTGCGCTGGCGCAATCACTGGAGCCGCTGGGTGTAATCCAAGAAGAGTTCAGCTTGATGGCGCGAGCTTTCCGAGGGAGTGCGCTGCACGATGTCGCAGAGGAGTTCGGGCTCAGCCTTATGGCTACAGGGGCCTTAGCGCAGGGATTCCTGACCGGCAAGTTCAGGGGAGTGATAGGTCGCGTAGGTCACAGACAGAAGTACGCGACCGGACGGTATGCAGACCCTCGGTCTCACATGATCTTAGATCGAGTTCAGAAGATTGCGGAGCATCATGGGGTCCAGATGGCCGCCGTTTCGCTCGCATGGGTGGCAAGTCATGATTTTGTGGCGACGCCCGTCGCGTCCGTCACGTCGCCCCAGCAACTACATGCCTTCGAAGAGGCGGCAAGGTTGAAGCTGACAGAGACGGAGCTGAGGTCGCTGACCGATGGATACGGGCAACCTCACTGAACGCCAATAATTGAGACGGTCGACCAGTTCGGAAAAATGTTTTCCTTCGGCCTCTTTGCCGCCTTGCTGCCAAACAGACCCATCACCGAAATTCTTACGTCAATCGTATTTGCTGGGTAGACTACAGAGTTTTTAGCATGTTGCAGATGAGTCGTCGCTAAGATGATAGGAGGAGTCGGATTACGGCGCTGGAAATTTCGATCTCTAGCGAACGTTCGAGCCAAAGAAAGGCGCACGAGGGGTTGACCTCCAGGAAGTAGATGCCGTCGCCTGCGTGTAGCAAATCTATGCCGCCGACCTGAAGGTCAAGGCGATCCATCAGGTCAAAGATCTGCGCGCGCACCGCGTCGGACAGGAGGGTTGCTTCGAATGCAGCATGGTTGTCAGCTAATATCCGCCAGTCAGCCGAGCCGGCGTCCCCACTCGCATCCACCTTGGCGGCGAAAATTTGACGGCCCACGACAGTAACTCGAAACTCTTCTTGGTGAGCAACCTTTTCCTGATAGAGCCGAGGAAAGCGCGTGTCTTGGACCGAAGCAGAATCCACAGGGGACGTGTATTGGAAGCGGGTCACTTCCTCTCCGGGGTTCGTGATGGGCGAGTCGAGGGACTTAGAGACGACACCGTTACGATGCCCGCTCATGAAGGAGAGCACCTCGTCACGACGGGACGACACGAGCGTCTGGGGCACTGCGAAGCCGCAGCTCGCGGCCGCGTCGACCTGCGAGAGCTTATTCTCCGCCGCGCGAACGCTCCACGGTGAGTTCACCCAACGTGCCACTCGATACCTGGCCATCAGCGCCCAGAACAAGGTGTCGACCTGCTCGGCCGCATAGCGGCGAATATGGACGTCCACTAAGCCCCATGACTCACTCTGCCGGAGGGTCTGATCGAAGTGATAATTCACCGGGCGGTCGGACCGGTACGCCCGGCTGTAGCCGATGTCGAACTCCTCTAGGGGACCGGCGGACGACCGCCAAGTGGGCAGAGTAGGGAGCTTGTCGAGCAAGAGGACACGGACGACTGCCGCCGTGTGTGAGAGCCTTCGAGCGAGGTTCGCCAGCTCAAGATCGTGACTCAACCCAACGAGGAGAATACGAGGAGAACCAGACGCGCGAGGCGCCTCAGGTGACAAACCTATGAGCTGCGCTTCGTCCCAGTCGATGTAGGGCGCGCAATGAACCAGCTTCCACTCGGGCGGGGCCAATCTAGGTTCCACGTTAATCTCTCCAGAAACCGCAGGTGTCCGGGCAGCCGATGCGCATGGCTGCCCGGACACCCTGGGAAACGTTGGGTTAGACCCCGGCCTTGCAGTCCATGATTCCAAACGCGCCCATCGGCGCAGGCCAGTGCTGCTCGGAGAGCGGTCCGTACGCCGCCGTCATGAGAGTGAGTGTGGGATCAAGCGGCGGTTGAGCCTCGCTCGTCTGGGGCAGCGGGCGGTGGTGGATGAATCCGCCGACCTTGTTGCAAAAGTCCGCGTAGTCTTTTGTGAAGAGGATGAAAGCGTGCCACATCTGGTCGATCCAGTAGCTGGGTGCAGGAGAAGCGGCGACGATGCTGCCGAGGAAGAGGAACTTCTTGACGTCCTCGAAAAGGCTACGGGCGTCGGCCTCGCTATGACCGTAATCCTGACAGAACTTTTCGATCAGGAAGTCCTCAGGCTCGTGCGCCAAGGCTACCTTCGCCAGCTCGCCGGAGACTCGCTCCTGGAGCTGCTCCGCGGTGAATCCGCACAGCGGATCGTCGATGAATCGTTGAACCTTGTCGGTGTATGCCATATCAGATTCCTCACGTTTGGATGCGGTCGTCCGAAACTCATGCTAGCGAAAAACACGGAGCAATGCCGGGGAATCGCCTGCCGAATCTGCCACGTCCCACGGTGTCCCGGTATAGGCGCGCCATGTTCTGCGGCATGGGGCCATGGTCCGCGAACACTTGGGTGTCAATGGCCGAAAAAATAGTCAGCTCCAGTTAACCGTTCGTGTCAGGGGCTTTGGAGAGCGCCGAGTACGTCTTCTCGATGGTGGTGCGTGCTGGTGAGAACCACGCCACGGAGTCTCCAAGGACGAGGTAGAGGACATTGGAGCGGCGCCCCCCTGATGGACTGAACAGATAGGCATCGCGATACTCGGAGATGTTCCATGATTCTTCCGTAGATGCGGAAGTGTCGTTTCCTTGGTCAGAGAGCCAAACGTTGAGAACTGCTAAAGCCTGAAATCGATCATTCACAGCATAATTTCCTTCCAATTTGAGTCAGCCGATGGCCTTACCACTGCCTCGATCTGCCAGATGGCGGTCTCGTAACCAGGTGGCCACCCTGTGGTTTCGCCGCTCTGCTCGTCTGCCCACCGCACGTTACCCTCGCGGTCGACATAGGCATTGAACCAGTGTCCCCCGCTATCTTTACGTGAAACCCCGCTAATGTCCCAGTCGACCCCGATGATGGCAACGGCACCTGGCCCCTCCCGCCTGAGATTGGCTTCGAGAGCAGCGTAGGCATTTGTGGTGAAGCCGGCTGAATCCAACCCCCGGTTCGTCATTTTGGATGTTGGTTGTACGCCGACGGCATCCCACATTTCTTGGTACTCACCGGGAGGTATTTCTGAGTCTCCCAGTGCCGGCCTGGCGCTCTTGCCATGGAATGTGTCTGCGAAAGATCGTGAGCACGGCCCGCAGTTATTGGTCCACATTTTGAGCCCCGTCGCGTAGTGAGGGTTTCCGGCAGCGATCCACCTTTCGGGATTGTCAGGACCAAATTCTTCTACGAGTTGCTGATATGTCGACTCAATTTCGGGGGTCGGGGGAACATAGCGCGAGTTCCCTCCGAGACCAGGCGTGGAACCGACGTCACCCTGCGTGTGACTTTGTGGGCTTCCGGTTCCCGCGCCCGCATAGCGGGACACGAAGCCCCTGCCTGCGACCGCGACTTGGTGGAGCATCTGTGCGGCCTGGCGAGTGGCTTTGGAGGCAGCATGGAGGGCTTGAGCTGTCTGCGCGCTTTCCACTCGCTTTGCTCCGTTACCGACACTTGCCGCTTGGCTTGCGGCCTGACTCAGGCGTTGAGCGCGCTGACTCAGTTCGGCCGCAAGTCGGTCCGCGTCCTGATTCATAGTTTCCAGCGTCTGGCACAGTTGCAGGAGATCACTCACTACACACCCTCCGGGGAGTGGTGATAGTGCGCTGTCGCCATGGGCAGCCCTGCAGTAGAAGGAAACGGTGTGGTGAACAACCCCGCTCCGCATGTCCGTGGATATTTTCGGTGGCCGAAGGCCTCGGAGAGAGGAGGCGTAATTGGAGTCACGAGAGTGGGTGGGGCGTCGTTATATGGACGAGGCAAATCGAGTCGCGGCCTGTGATGCTTGCTGGAGGGCTGCGACGGCGGCGTCGACCTGCTTCTCGGCGGCCTGCAGGGTTTGGATCATGTCCTTGTCCACGCCTTGAGCGCTTCCACCGATGGTTGCCTGGACCTGGTTGATGGCCTGCGAGAATTTGCTTTTGAATCCCTGAAGGCCAGCGGCTGTGGTCTTGGCGTCGCTGCCGATGGAGGTGAGCTGTTGCTTCACCTGAGAGAGCTGAGACATTGTCGATCTTCTTTCTTCCGGGGGTGGGAATGCTTACGGATTGAGTAGGAGTACAACGACAACGAGAAGGACGAGCACTGCGCTGCCTCCGCCGATGAGCAATTGACGGGAACGCTTTGCGCGCTCTTCTTCGCCACGTCTGCGCTCAGCCTCCTGTCGTATTTTCCGCAGCTGCTCTTGTCGTTTCTTGAGAGCCTCTGTCGCTTCATGGCCGGCTGTTGCGCGAGCCTGGTCATCGGTTGCCTGCTGCTTTAGCGCGTTGGCGACGGCCTGGAGTTCCAGTGCGACGGCTTCCTCCGCCTTCTGCTGCGCTTTGATCGCCGTGGACAGTGAGTTGGCGTCGCCGCTTTGTCCTGCCGCTGGTCGAACGTGCACCGGTATCAGTACGTTGGTTGCCTGGAGAGCCTCGGCTGAGGCGCGGTATCTCGTCAGCATCGTCCGGCGGAGCTTGGCGAGACGTTCGTCCTCGCTGTCCACTGAAGCGGCCGCGGAGGACAGCGCTGCCTCACGCGAATCCCGTGCTGAAGACAACTCGCTTTCCAGCCGATCAGACACCTGAAGAAGCCCGGCCAGCGCGGCCTCATACCTGGCGAAGAATTCGTTCCCGTCCATGGGTGCTGGAGTATCCATCTCAGCTCTCCCAGGCCGTTTTGAGCAAGGTCTTGGAGTCCCGAGGGAGTAGCGGCGCGAACGGGACCACAGTGGTCGGTTCAGACAGCTGCGTCCGGTCTGCCACGAGGCCGCGGTTGTCTCTCACAGACCACGTCACGAACGGGCCAAGAAACTCCTGCACGGCTGCTTGATCAAGTCTCAGCATGATCATGCTCTCGATGAAGCCCTCACCACCGAAGCCCAGGTGGTTCTTGAGGGTTGCGGCGTTGGACCACCACCCGAGAAGGTGGACGCCCCGAACCGGCCCATCCCGCAGAATCGTCTGAAGGTCCTCCACCGGCCTGTGAGCAAAACTGTCGGGCACTTCCAGGTTGGGTGCCCGATCTAAACCGAACGCGACGAGATATGTCCGCTGTACTGCGGCTCCCTCAAGCAGTTCGCCTGCGAGTCTCTGGAGATAGGTACCAACATCGGCCTTCTCCACACGTTGTACCGGGTAACCCAGACGCTCCATCAGATGCAGCCACTCAGAGTGGTTGTTGCGTCGGGCGGTGACAGGATCGAGGAGGTCGAAGCACACGAAGTTCGCGTCCCCGTCGGGGTGTTGCAGCGCCAGGCTGACGCTGGCCGTTTGCAGGATTCCGACGGCGTTGTTGGCGGCGTCCTCGCCTCCTTCCATGCCACCGCCTCTTTCTCCGGCACCCAGCACCGCCAGGTGCCTGCCGGGATCGTCAGGCAACGAGATTGCCAGCGGAGCCCCTGAGACGTCGATTGGGTAGCCCACCAGTGCTGCCGGGGCCGTGCCCTCGTTCACCACGCGGCGCCGCAGAGCCTGGATCGCGGGGACTGCTTCGCTCGGGCGGATGAGATGAGCGCCGTCGAACACCAACGGCGCCGTGATGGACTGGCGGGCAGCTTCCCACCATGCTCGCTGCAGATCAGCCAGCACGGAGTCGTCAGCCACAGCGATGACAGCCTGTTGATTGGCAGAGTCGACTCCGTAGTCCTGGTTGAGAACCGCTTCGCCGCGCACGCGGAGCCGAGCCGCCGCGTCGTTGCCTTGGCTGAGCGTGGCGAAGGACTCAGCCAAGGCATTCTTCAAGGCAACGCGGATGGGAAACTGAGCGAATATACCGTTCTCACGTGTCATGAGGGCAGTGATCCCTGAGATCGTTTGAGAGGCCAAGATGGTGTGTATCCCGCAGGCCCGGCCTCGCCGCGCCAGCCCTTCGAGCAGTTGCGCCGCGTCCTCGGCGTTTTTGTCTGTCGGCTCGAACATCATGTGGAACTCGTCGATGATCAACACGATGCGAGGCAGGGGCGGCTCAGGAACTGCGGCCCGGTATTTCGAGATGTTGTCGCCATAGGGCCGGAAAAGCCTTGATCGTCTCCCGAGCTCGTCATCCAGGTGCTTCAGTACCGCGAGCCCGAAGTCTCTGTCGCTTTCCAGCCCGAGTACTCGCGCGTGCGGCAGATAGTCAACGGCGCCTGGCGTGGAGGCGAAGGGGAACAACGTGACCCCTGCCTTGAAGTCCAGCATGTACAGCTGAAGCTCCCCCGGCGCGTAGCGCTGACACAGGCTATGGACGATGACTTTGAGCAGGTTGGACTTGCCTTGACCGACCGCACCGGTGACGAGGACGTTGTGGCGCTGCTGGCGTTCGTCGCCCAGTGTGATCTCAACGACCCGCGGTCCTGACATGCCGACAGCGAAGGTCAGACCGTCGGCAGAAGATTCGGTCCAGCGCGTTTCGGTTTGTTGGACGCGCTCGAAGGGGACACTCAGCGCTGAGGCCGAGGTGATGTCGGCAACGAGGGAGTCGGTTTTGCTCACCAGGTCGGAGGCTGCGGGCTGGGCGATCTTCAGGGTGAACTGGGGATGCGCACGCCACCGGACTTCCCCGTCGTTTGCCTCGAGAACGTGGGCGGACTTTTCCACGCTTCCCTGGTTCCACCAGTCAGGCTTGTCCGCCTCCGGATTTGTGAGCCACACGAGAGAGATACCGGCTGATGGTCCCACCTTGCCCAGCGACAGTAACTGCCGGTAAGCCTGCTCATCGATCCCCTCGGGGGAATCCAGCAGGACAAGGACCTGCCAGCGCTCTACGGGGTGCCCCGTGCGGGCGCGGAGGTCGAGCAGCGTGTCACCCGTTCCGCGAAGGAGGTCGTTCACCCGTTGAACATCTCCGACAAGTCGATCCACGACCTGTGAGAGCTCTTGTGGGCGGTTCAGAACCGTGAAAGCGGACTCGGACCCGGCCTTGATTCCCGCGAACGGCGACAGCAAACCGGTGAGGGAAGGGTCGTACCCGATGACGTCCACTTGCCCTGGTGCAGTTCCCGAGTAAGCCCCCCAGATCAAGTGCCGGATGAGGTGGGTGCCTGTCTCCCCGGCGAGGTCGAGCACAACGTTGCCCCGGCCGATCAGGGGCAATATGCATGGCGCCACGATGTCCCGGTTGACGCCGCTGTCAGCCCCGGGAAGACACAAAGTGCCAGCTGTCACGTAATCCGCCACGGCCAGAAGATTGCCGGCATTGCCGATCAACTCGATCCCCAGATCGCGTGCTGCACTGCTGTGTTGGGCGACCTGCTGGGCGGCACGCGTTCGAGCAATCGCAACTTGTCTCTCATACGCGGTCTTCGCAGCGCGTTCTGCTTCTGCCCGTGCGCCGGCTACAAGAGCAGAGGCAGCGTCCAGTGCACCGAGTGCGCTGGCGTGGGCCCGCTTCAACTGTTCGGCGGCTAGTTCAACCCTCGTTGTCATCAGGCTCCTGGGAGACACTGACGTCAGCTACGTTGCCCGCTGCCGCCACTGTCACTTGCGTTGGCCGCAACAGCCGGCCGTCGAGGGTGTAGCCCGTTCGATGCACGGCGACGATCGAACCAGCCGGCGCTCGTTCAGTCGCGGGGATCGTTCCGACCGCTTCGTGCAGGCGTGGATCGAAGTCCTCAGCGTCATCGATCGGCAGGAGAGTGCGACGTGCGAAGACTTCCAGCAGCTCCTCCACGGCCGACTCGACCAGCTCCCGGGTTGTGGGCTCGGACTGGAGCCTGTCGATCGCCAGCAGGGTCTCTCGAAAAAGGGATTCGAAGGCGCGATACCTCAGCAGGTCCTGCGACACGCGCACCTGCTCCTGAAGGGACTCGTACAGCGAGTTCCGTGCCTTGTCGTCCATGAGGCGCCGTCGGAACAGATCGGTGAGGTTGGCTAGCTCAGTTCGAATGTCCTCGAGTGCCGTGTCCTGGCTGGCAGGTGAATCAGGTGCCGTCATCACTGAAGCCCAGTGGATCGGACGAAGTCGGACGCTCCACGGCGGTTCCATTGCCAGCCTGGCCCTCGATGCCGCTGGATGGCGAAGTAAACGACTGCCGCGCCCGCCGCGAGACCGACTAAACCAACAAGAAAGGACTCGACGATAGCAAACGTAAGCGCGAACGAAATCCACAGTCCTACTAGGTAAGCAATCCAGGAGTTGGATTCCCACCGCCATCTGACTTCTTCAGCATCTTCAACAAGCCGACGGATATCGAAGAGTTCTACGCGTAGTTGCGGGTCATCGACGTGCAACGCCTCGACACGAGCCAACGCCTTCTTGCTCGCTTGAAGTTGAGCCTCGGTAAGGATGGTCCGGGAACCGTCGCCGAACTTCGACCACTGGTCGGTCACATGGTCCGTCAGCGCGACAGCCAGGTGATAACGGAAGAACTCGGTATCGGGGCTCTCCTCGACAGCCGCCTCAAGGGTCGGCAATGCGAGGTCCGGCCTGCCTTGGGCGCTGTACATCGACGCCACACCGACCTGGTAGTACTTATTCTGCGGCTCCAACTCGCTCGCCCTTTGATAGTGCTCCTGAGCGCGACCCCACTGCTCCGCTGATGCGTACAGGTCCCCCAACTCCGCGTGATATGCGGCGTTGCTCGGATCCAGACGTAGTGCCTCACCCAGCTCGAACTTCGCCTCGTCCTGGTTCTGGAGCAGCGCAGACGAAGCACCACGCAGATACCACACTTCAGCGTTGTCCGGCTCTTGGATGGTTGCTTCACGCGCCGCGTAGTTCGCCCGGGACGGGTCGCCGGCGGCTAGATACTGGCGAATGATGGACGCCCAGTCGCGGCCACCCGATGCCGGGACCGGCCCCGTGTCTTGGCGCTCCGGGGCGGCCAGTTGCGCAGCCAGTTGCCGGTCGTAGTCGGCGCGACGCGCAGGATCGACCAACACTCCTTCGGCGTCGGAAATGTGCTGAGTCATCTTCTCGGCAAGCGCCCGGGTTTCGGCCTTCGGATGCGCAGAACGGTTGCGCCATTCACGACGATGCTTGCGCACAGCTTGCCTGACAGACTCACTATCCGCGCCATGCGGAATGTCCAGAAGCTCGTAATAGTTGACGAAAGCCACGGTGTTTTCCCTCTAGATAATTCAGTGATTGGTGCTACAAAACGGGCAAGCCGGAGACTTTGGCCACGGCTGCGTTCAACTGCTCGTCGTTGAGGTTAGCCAGGCGGTCGATCTCAACGGTGCCGAGGGACTGGTTCGTCGTGAGGTCAGTCAATTCCACAAAAATTGTCTGATCGATGTCGTAGGCGTAGGTGACACGAACAGGAGCACCTGCTGGATAGGGCGGGATGGGCAAAGTCTTTGTCCCGACGACGACGACATAATCCGGGTTCGTGTCATCGCCTTGAGTGACTTCGACATCAAGTGCCGGTTGGTTGTCACGAATCGTCTGCAGGTCTTGACTCAGTTTTGCGGGGATCTTTGTATTGCGCGGAATCACGATCGTGTTGATCTTCGTCCGCAGGTCGTCCCCTACAGTGATCACCCCCAGGGACTGCGATGTCACGTCTTCCACTACAAGCGGCTTGCCCTCGAAGATGGCCAAATCACCCACCACAGACGACGACTGCTCCACCGCGGCCTGGATTGCCGCGCCGAGTGCCACCGCTTCATCCGGATGGACCGAACGGTCCGCAGGCTTTTCGGCCAATCCCTCGACAAGGGCTCGCACCATCGGCATACGGGTGGATCCCCCCACCAGCACGACATGGTCAACGTCCGGCCACGAAACCCCGGCTTCCTCCAGAACGAGCTCGGTGAGGTCCTCCGTACGGCGCAACAAGTCAGCGGTGATGCGCTCGAACTCACTGCGCTCGACCTGCACACGAAAGTGCTGCCCATTGGCTGAGACGTGGACCATGGTGGTCGCGACGGTCGTCAGACTTCGCTTGGCCATCTCGGCCTTCTCCCGGAGGACCGGGACCTGGGCCCGGTCACTCAGAAGATCGGGGCCGCCATCGTCCTCGATCTTCTCGGCGATGTACTCGATGAGCCGATTGTCGAAATCGAACCCCCCCAGGTTCCGGTCACCGTCGGTCCCGAGCACCTCGAACTCGCCGGCGTGAACCTTCATAAGCGTGACGTCGAACGTTCCACCGCCGAGATCATAAACAAGTACTGTCCCTTCGGCCGCGGTGTCGAGACCGAAGGACAGTGCCGCTGCCGTCGGCTCGTTCAGCACACGAAGCACGTTGAGTCCTGCGATCTTTCCAGCGTGCTTGGTTGCCGTCCGGCGGGCGTCATCGAAGTAGGCGGGTACGGTGATTACGGCGTCAACGACCGGCTCACCCAGTGCCAGTTCGGCGTCTTCCTTGAGGCGCTTCAAAATGATGGCCGACACCTCTTCAGCGGTGTAAGAGGAACCAGCAGTGGAGTCGAATCTCCACGACGAGTCGCCCATGTGGCGTTTGACGAACTGGACGACGTCATCCGGCGCGCTGGCAGCCGAGTGCTTCGCCATCGTTCCCACCAGCGGTTCGTCACCTGCACCGAAGGCCTGAAAGAGAACGACCGAGGGCGTGATGTCCTCACCGTCGCGGTTGGACAAAATCTTGGGTTCCCCCGAGTCTTGCAACACCGCGACCGCTGAATAGGTCGTGCCGAGATCGATGCCGATCGCCTTTGCCATGTCTGCGGCCCCGGTCAGCCGACGCGCTGAACCTGCGGGTCAACTGCGTTCAAGCCCTCGACCACTGCTGCAACCATGTTCTGGCTGGACCTAAGAACGGGCTGAGAGGCCCCCGCCGCCTGCCTGTCCATGATGCCCTCGTTGCGGACCTGCCACGCCATGCTCAGCGTGGCACCAGCGCTCGTTCCCAAAGCGATCATTTGGATACGACGGTGGTCGCCGTTGTCATGAACGAGAATCTGAGTTGCAGCTAAGCCCTTGCCGAAGTTGGGCTTCTTGAAAAGCCCCCCCGGTTGTTCGGCGAGGATCGCGAACTCGGGCATGTCGTTCAAGGGTCCGCCCTGCAACTGACTGATCTCAGCCCGTGCCAGCACCGACCCGAGAACCTGCTTGATCTGGCCAAGATCGAGGCTGGTCGAGTACCAGCTTTCTTCCTGCTTCGACATTCCAACGCTCCTCATGTGAAGGGACACCACAGTGTGACTACGGTCCAGATTTTTCCCGGGACAGTGACGCATTACTACACCTGGTGCCGCTCACCCACCTGTGGTACTAGCGATCTAGGGCTGGATGTTGAAGGACTGGCGAACAACCCTGCGCACCTCGCGCCAGTCGGGGACTCTGGGCGCGTTTCGCAGGCCAGTCGAGTAGCGATCAGCTGAGGGTGGAATGCCGGCCTCAAACCCGGCAATCTTCCGAAATCTTTGGATCTCGGATCGAGTCAGCGCCGAATCTTCATCCGCGCCAGACGATCGCCAAATCCGGTCCGGCACCTCCATCGCAGCGGCCAACAGAGGGGCTAGTTGCCCAGAGAGTTGAAGTCCGAGCTCCTGTCGTAGGGCAAGCGGCGTCTCGAGATGGAAACGAGTGGGAAGAGTGGCAGTAGCAATCATCTGCGGAAGATCCTCAACCCGGTCCGAGAGCCACCACTGAGGCAGTGCATATCGAGCCCCGGCCTCGGCCAGGCGTAGGCGAAATAGATCAGTGACTCGACTGGGGTAGAGAGCTACGACCACAACTCCCGAAGCGGCGGCCTCGGCGATCCAGTTGACACTGGAATATGGGTCGACGCCCTGCCGCGAAGGCAACCAGACGAGGACGTAATCCCAAACAGCCATGGACCCTAGGAGGGCTTCACGGGTGTGGCCCGCCCACGTGAGGATTCCCTGCTGCGAGAGGATAGCGGCCAGACCCTCCCGAACGATCGCGTCGTCGGATGCGACCATCACTGCGGTTCGACTCGTTGCAGCACGAAGGAGCCGATCCTCGATCCCGTGAAGACCGTCCACTGTGATGACCGGATGCCCTTGGTCGGCCACCCGAGCTCGGAGAGCTGTCAACCGACGCCGGATGGTGGACGGCGAACGTCCTGCCTTGACCAGGCCTACAAGGTAAGCGAACACGTGCCGTTCATCTAGCTCTTCGAGGCCGCCGGTGACACCGAGACCCTCCCAAAAGTCACACACATCGCGCAGATCCGAACGATACGCACGTGCTGTGGCCGCAGAGTGGGGCGAATGGTAGCCGGGGCGTCGTTGGGCCTCAGCCGCAACGTGTCGTGAGGTCACCTTCGAAGATTCCTCTCGATACGTTCCGGCTCCGCACCATCAGACCCGAACGTAGCAGTTTTTGCTATCGCACTTGTTTAGAGCGTCATGTTTCGTCTGCTGGTAGTAGCGGTGGCGCGGCATGTGCATCACACCGTCCCCAGGCAACGACGGCCTTAGATGGTCGTCGCCTGCGGCAGCTCCCGGATCCGCCGGTAGAGAGTGGCCCTGGACATGCCGAGGTCGCGGGCAACCTGAGTGGCTGGCTCCCCGCCCTCGATCAACCGGAGAGCGTTGCGGATCTGAGAGTCGGTGAAGGTCTGGCGGCGCCCGCCGAGGTCTTTGCCGGCGGCCCGGCGTTTGGCCACCGAGTCGGTGATCCGCTCCCGCTTGATCTCCAGCTCCATCTGCGCCAGGGCGGCCATGACCGTGAAAACCATCGAGCCCATAGGGGTGGCTGTGTCCACGTCTCCCCCACCGAGGTTGAGTACCCGTAGCCCAGCACCTCTCCCTCGCAGCGCTTCGGCGAAAACCAGCATGTTCTGCGTCGACCGCCCCAGCCGATCCAGCGTGGTGATGACCAACGTGTCGCCCTCCTCCAGTGCAGACACCGCCTTGTCGAACTTCGGACGCAAGGCACGGCCTCCAGACACTCCACTGTCGACATAGAGGTCATCACGCCGCACGCCGGCGTTCAGGAGGTCAGACACTTGGCGGTCTGCATCCTGCTGCCGCGTCGACACTCTCGCATACCCGATCAGCTTCCCCATGTCCACCTCACTTGTCTCGCAACTAACGTTGAGTATCCGATTCTAGGGGCACAGATAAAGCACAAGGATGCGAGACAGGCCGAACCGCGCAATCATGCGAGTGCAAATTTTCCGGACGAGACGTCTTGCATCCCATGCCTTGCGAGGCAGCCATGTCGCCCAGGGACCAGGACGGTCGGACCGAGGCCGTCCCCGTTGTGGAGGACTTCCCAGTACCCCCACCCCGGAGGACGATGGGAGTCCCCCACGAAAGGACACCCCCATGTCCCCCCACCTTCGAGTCATCAACGACGGCCCCAATGAGGGGCCGTTCAAATTTCGGGTTAGGGCTACTGGCCAGGTTATGGACGCCGTTGCCCGCCACGGCCACATGGGCCACCCCGCCGAGTACCGAACCATCGCCGAAGAGCTCAACGTCAGCGTGGTCTCCCTCGCCGATCAAGATACGGGCGAGATACGCACTTACCTGCTCAGCGCCCTTGAGCGTGTCGAAGGCGATGAGGGACAGACGCTGTCATGACTCTCGAGGACTGGGCGAACGTAGCGACCGTCGTTGCCGGGATGGGAGCGATCATCGCTGCCGCAATAGCAGTAGTAGCAATTATTCAGGCAAGACGCCTCCAGGACGAGAAGTCGCAACCGTATGTAGTGGCCGTGATGGAGTCCAACCCCCACATGCCCGAAATGCTGGAGCTTGCGTTCCGGAACGTGGGAGAGACCGCAGCCCATGACGTCGAAGTCAGCATCGACCCAGCACCGCAACGCGCTCCCTGGAATGGTGGGGATGAGCTCAAGGACCTGCAACTCCCCGAGGTCATGCCTGTTCTCGTCCCGGGTCAGGAGTGGCGCACAACTTGGGACTCGGCACGATTCCGGCATGACGCGGAATTGCCTAGCCGGCACACGGCCACGATCAGCTACACCGGTTTGGGGGTAAGAGGTTCCGCCGGTAGGTCAGGGTCGTCGGGCCGGTCGAGTGTCCCAACGGTGGCGGGTCCAGGCCTC
>NZ_BAAAQA010000021.1:0-11809 GCF_039531425.1 Kocuria atrinae | reverse complement strand
CTCCCCGGAAGAAGGAACTGATTTCTCAGTCCAACTTCCGGGGAGCAGTTCAATCACCGGTGACGGGGTTCTTTCAATGCTCGGCCCTGTCGGCCGGCTCGCTCTCCCTACCCGGGGATGCCGCCGTTCGGTTCAGTCTTGCGCGCGGCGCTCAAGAGCCTCGCGCACTACGGCCGCACTGTCCCGCGGGGTGAACCCGGTGGCTTCAAGTGCCGAAATGTCCAGACAGCTGTTGGACGGGCGCGGAGCAATGCCGGTCTTCCCCGCCGTGTACTCTTCGGTGCTTACCGGGGTCACTCGCTGGGGATCGTGGCCCAGTTCCTCGAAGGTCAGCCGCGCAATCTCCGCCCAGGTGGTCGGTTCCCCTGAACCGGTGAGGTGATAAGTCCCGAACTCGGCCTCGTTGTCGATCAGGTGAATCAGACCCGCCGCCAAATCCGCGGCCGATGTCAGCCGCCCGTGCTGGTCGGAAACCACGGATGGGTCCACCCCGTTGTCTGCGAGCTTGGCCATGGTTGCCACAAAGTTGTGGCCCGTGCCGATGACCCAGCTGGTCCGCACCAGGTAATGCTTGGACCACGTGGTCACCGCGCATTCACCCGCGGCCTTGGACTGGCCGTAGACCGAGACAGGGGCCGGAGCGGCGTCGGGCTTGTAGTACTCCCCCAGTGGCAGTTGCCCGTCAAAGACGTAGTCCGTGGACACGTGGGCCAGTGGAATCCCCGCCCGCTGGCAGGCTGCGGTTAGCGCGCTCACACCAGTGGCGTTGGCGGCCCAGGCCTCGGTGCGCCCCTCCGGGGTTTCGGCGGCATCCACGGCCGTGTGAGCGGCCGCGTTGATCACGGCACGGTAGCGGCGCAGCCCCTCGCCCGAGCGAATGCCCTCCGGCCAGCCGCACGGGCGTGCGAGATCCAGTTCGGAACGCGTGTGAGCGGTGAACGGTAGATTCCGCTCCGTCAGTTCACGGGTCAGGGCCGAACCCAGTTGTCCACCGGCCCCGATCACCAGAATCGGGGCTGGCGGCAGCGGCTCGACGTCCGCGAGCAGCGGGTGGTTGCGGTCCTTCTCGGACAGCTCCGCATGCGCCAGGTCGATGGGCCACTCGATGGCCAGCTCGGGGTCCGCGAGGTTCACAAAGCTGTAGGCCGATTGCGCGTCCGCGGACCAGTGGTCGGTCACCAAGTACGTGTAGGCGGTGGCATCCTCAAGGGTTTGGAATGCGTTGCCCACCCCGCGCGGGACGAACACCGCGGTGGACGGGGTGATCTCATGAGTGACCACTGTCCCGAATCCGGGCCCCCGTCGTAGGTCCACCCAGGCACCAAAGATCGACCCCGTGGCCACGGAAACGTATTTGGCCCACGGTTCAGCGTGGATGCCGCGCGTGGTGCCCCGGGTGCCATTGAACGAGATGTTGTTCTGCACCGGCACGAAATCCGGCAGCCCCGCTGCCGTGGCTTTGGCGCGCTGCCAGTTCTCCTTGAACCACCCTCGGTTGTCACCGGGGCGGGGTAGATCGACGATCAGCAGACCGTCGATGGCCGTCTCATGGACCTCCACCCGAGCCGCGCTCATTGTCCGGCCTCCCGGTACTTTGCTTCGGTGGCTTCCTTGACGGGTTCCCACCAATCGCGGTGTTCCGTATGCCAGTCAATGGTGTTCCGCACACCGGATTCGAAGTCCGTGAACTGCGGCTCCCAGCCCAGTTCCCGATGGGTGCGATCGCCGTCGATCGCGTAGCGGGGGTCATGTCCGGCACGGTCGGTCACGTGGTCGAATTCGTCCTCGGGGCGGCCCATCAAACGCAGAATGGTGCGCAGCACTGTGAGGTTGTCCGCTTCACCGTCCGCGCCGATCAAATAGGTGCGGCCGATCTCTCCGGCTTCCAAGACCCGCAATACGGCGGCGGAGTGGTCATCGGCGTGGATCCAGTCGCGCACGTTCTGCCCGGCACCGTAGAGCTTGGGCCTGATGCCGCTGAGCACGTTGGTGATCTGGCGCGGAATGAACTTCTCCACGTGCTGGTACGGCCCGTAGTTGTTGGAGCAGTTGGACAGCGTGGCCTCCACCCCGAACGAGCGAACCCATGCGCGGACCAATAGATCGGAACCCGCCTTGGTCGATGAATACGGGCTGGAAGGGTTGTAGGGGTCTCCTCCGTGAACTTTGCCGGATCGTCCAGTTCCAGATCCCCGAACACCTCGTCCGTGGACACATGATGGAATCGTGTCTCGTGCCGGCGCACTGCTTCCAGAAGCGTGTACGTGCCGATCAGATTCGTGTGCACAAAAGGCCACGGATCACGCAAAGAATTGTCGTTGTGGGATTCTGCCGCGAAATGCACCACGGCATCCGAGTCGCGGACCAGAGAATCCACGAGTTCGGGATCCGCGATATCCCCCACGACCAATTCGCACCGTTGCGGGTCCACACCGTGCAGACTTGCACGATTTCCTGCGTAGGTCAGCTTGTCCAATACCGTCACGGAATAATCCGTGTGTTCGAGCACGTGACGGACAAAATTGGATCCGATGAAACCCGCGCCCCCGGTGACAAGAAGATTTCCCATAATGGCTAATGCTAGGGGCGTTTCAGGAACGGATCTGGGCACTGCTCCCGAGTGTCTGCGAGTTGTTCCCGCCAGCAGGTGCGCTCAGCAGATCCAGCGCCGTGCGAAGTCGCGTGGACGAGGTGTGCACCGTGTACGGAAAATACACGACCTCCACACCAACTTCCGAGAAGCGAGCCTCCAGGTCACGACCGCGCGGGGTACCTTTCCAATCGTCGCCCTTGAAGAACCGGTCGAAGCGCACGTGAGCCCAGGTATCCAACTTGTCCTTGACCGATTCGATGTGCACCTCGTCCACGAATTTCACGTGGGACACGATCTCTGCACGCTCGGCAGCGGGCACCACCGGGGCCCGGCCCTTGGTCAATTCCAGCATTTCATCGCTGACGACTCCCGCGATCAGGTAGTCGCAATGACGTTTGGCCTGGCGAAGGATGTTGAGGTGACCCACGTGAAAGAGATCGAATGCCCCGGCCGCATAACCCACCACACTCCCCTCGGACAGTCCCCGCAGTTCCGCAGCAGAAAGTCCTAATCCACTGTGCCCGTGTTGGTTGTGCTCCCCGGATAAAGAAGTGGTGTTGCGCTCAGCCGCCATGTTTCCCCCCTAATGATCAACGCCGCGCGGTCCCCACCGCGCAGAGTGCTGTTACCACGGTAGCAAGATCGAGAAGAATTTAGAGACTGTTCACCCAATGGGCCGCCGAACGGTGGACAAATGTGTGTTTGTGCTGTCCACACTTGCGCGGATTTATCCCCAATTCCGCGATTCCCGCTGGCCCGCCCCACACGACCGGGCGCATAGTGAGTGGTGAGGTCGGTGAGGGGACCGTCCGGGGAGATCACGTTATGGGGCAGATCCAGTTGAGCGAGAATACGATCCAGAGAAACAGGCCAGGGCACGGCTCGCACGGTTCACGAGCGGTCACGATACTCACGACCATGCTCACACTGCTGATCCTGGTGGCACTGGGTGCGTTAGTGCTCAACTACGTCAGCAACGCACGCCCCCAGGTGGCCACCACGGCGCATGCGCAGCACAGCATCTCCGACAATTACTACCCGCCACACAAACCCGGGCGCGCCTGACGGCTACCGCGCTGCTTCGTCCGGCTGAGATTGCGCAACAGGGAAGATCGCGTCGAGAACCTCGCGTGCCCACGCCAAGATCGCCTCGTCCACGAGGTCCTTGCCCCCGATCCGATCCGTCTTGGGCTTGGGAATGAGTACCATGTGCCGGTCCGTTCCCGGGATCGCCTTGATCTGTGAACCCTGGTACATGCGCTTGAGCCGCATCTCGCGCGACTCCGGCAATTCGGCCGGTGCGAACCTGATCATGTTGCCCTGAGTGGCCACATCCGTGAGCCCTGAAGCCCGCGCCAGGATGCGCAATCGCGCAACGTCCAGCAGGTTCTTGACCGGGGTGGGCAGGGGCCCGTAGCGGTCTTGAAGCTCCTCACCGGCTTCCACAACGGCCTCTTCCGTGGCCGCGTTGGCAATGTTGCGGTAGGCCTCCAGGCGCAGCCGCTCCCCCGGCACGTAGTCGTGGGGCAGGTGGGCGTTGACGGGCAGTTCGATCTTCATTTCCGACGGCGCCTGATCCTGATCGCCGCGGTACTCGGCCACAGCCTCGCCCACGAGTCGCAGGTACATGTCGAAACCGACTCCTGCGATGTGACCGGACTGTTCGCCGCCCAACAGATTGCCCGCGCCTCGGATCTCAAGGTCCTTCATGGCCAGTTGCATACCCGAACCGAGTTCGTTGTGCGCAGCTACGGCCTTGAGTCGCTCCAGCGCGGTCTCGCTCAGGGGCTTCTCCGCCGGGTACAAGAAGTACGCGTAAGCGCGTTCCCGGCCGCGCCCCACGCGACCGCGCAGCTGATGCAGCTGGGACAGCCCATAGCGGTTCGCGCCGTCCACGATCAGCGTGTTGGCATTGGCAATGTCCAGGCCGGTTTCCACGATCGTGGTGCACACCAGCACGTCGAACTTCTTCTCCCAGAAGTCCACGATGATTTGTTCCAGCCGAGATTCGGTCATTTGACCGTGGGCCACGGCGATGCGCGCCTCGGGAACCAATTCGGCGAGCGCCTTGGCCTGGGCCTCGATGGACGACACCCGGTTGTGGATGAAAAACACCTGCCCCTCGCGCATCAGCTCACGCCGGATGGCCGCCGAAACCTGCTTCTGGGTGTACGGACCCACGTACGTGAGCACGGGGTGGCGTTCCTCGGGCGGGGTGGCCAGTGTGGATGTCTCACGGATGCCCGTCATGGACATCTCCAGGGTGCGCGGAATGGGAGTGGCGGACATCGCCAGTACGTCCACATCCGTGCGCATGGCCTTGAGCTTTTCCTTGTGCTCCACGCCGAAGCGCTGTTCCTCGTCGATGATGACCAGACCCAGGTTCTTGAACTGCATTTCCTTGCTGAGCAGTCGATGCGTACCGATCACCACGTCCACGGCGCCGGAGCGCAAGCCCTCCAGTGTCGCCTTGGACTCCTTGGCCGTCTGGAACCGGGACAGCGTGGCCAGGCGCACGGGGAAACCGGAGAACCGCTCCGCGAACGTCTCGGTGTGCTGCTGGGCCAACAGCGTAGTGGGCACCAGAACGGCCACCTGCTTGCCGTCCTGCACAGTCTTGAACGCCGCCCGCACGGCCACTTCGGTCTTGCCGTACCCAACGTCACCGGAAATCAACCGGTCCATGGGAATGGGCCGCTCCATGTCCGCCTTGACCTCGTCGATCGTGGTCAGCTGGTCCGGGGTCTCGATGTACGGGAACGCCTGTTCCAGCTCACGCTGCCACGGGGTGTCCGGGCCGAACGCATGGCCCTTGGACGCCATGCGCGCCGAATACAGCCGGATCAGCTCGTTCGCGATCTCCTTGACGGCCTTCTTGGCACTGCGCTTGGTCTTGTTCCAGTCCGAGCCGCCCATCTTGGACAACGACGGCGCTTCCCCGCCCACGTAGGAGCTCACCTGGTCGAGCTGGTCCGTGGGCACGAACAACCGGTCGCGCGGTCCGTTGCGCTTGGACGGCGCGTACTCGAGCACCAGGTACTCGCGCATGGGCTTGGGCTGGCCCGGAGTGATCATGGCACCAGCAATCGGGCGCTGCACGAGTTCGATGAACTGGCCGATACCGTGCTGCTCGTGGACCACGTAGTCACCCTTCTGCAGGGTGAGCGGATCCACCTGGTTGCGCTTGCGCCGTTGCGGCAGCTTACGCATGTCCCGGGTGGTGTACGCGGTGGAACGACCGAGTACGTCCGCTTCGGTCAGCAGAGCGATGCGCGGACCCTCGAAAACGAATCCGTGGCCGGCGCGCGCGGTCGTGAGCTCCACCAGCCCCGCCTCGAGTGTCTCGTCAATCGTATCGAACCGGGCGGCCGGAATTTGAGCACCGTGCAGGAGCTCGCTGAGTCGGTTAAGGGGCCCGGGGCCGTCGGTCACGAGCACCACTCGCCAGCCTTCGGACACCCGGCCGGCCAGGAACTCCAACATGGCATCCACGTCTCCGGAGAAACGTGTTGGCTCACGAGCGGCCACCGTGAGGGTGTCAGCATCCGTGTCCGCCAGGCGGACTTCCTCCTCCGTGGAATCTGCATCGATATCGCCCACGCTCACGGCATTCACGTTGAGCCCGGTGATCGACCACCAGCCCACCGAACGGTCCAGTGCCAACTGCCGGGTTTCGGCAATCTCGTGGAACGACCCGGCCGCTAGGCTTCGCTCCTGGCCGTCCTCGGAGTCCACCGCCGTATTGAGGTCCAGCGGGGCATCGCTGCCGCCGGAGGCCGATTCCCACGCGGCCATGAGGAATTCCTGGTTGGTCGCCACCAGATCGTGTGCGCGAGCGCGCACTTTCTCGGGTTCGATCACCACGGTCATGGATCCCTCGGGCACCAGGGACAGCATGGGGACCATGTCGTCCGCAAGCAGCGGAGCAAGCGATTCCATACCCTCCACGTACTGGCCGCCCGCAATGCGTTCGAGGATCTCTCGGCCGCCGGGCAACTGGTCCTTGAGCTTGGCGGCCCGGGACATGACCGTGGGGGTGATCAGCAATTCGCGACACGGTGAGGCCACGACCCGGGCGGGGTGTTCCGTGCCGACCACGGTGCGCTGGTCGGCCACGGCGAACCAGCGCATTTCGTCCAGTTCGTCGCCGAAGAACTCCAAGCGCACCGGGTGGTCCTCCGTGGGCGGGAAGACGTCGATGATGCCACCGCGCACGGCGAACTCACCGCGTTTGGTGACCATGTCCACGCGTGAATAGGCCGCGTTGGCCAGGTCCTTGATGAGCTGGTCGAACGCATACTCTTGGCCGGCCACCAGAGTGACGGGCTGCATGTCACCGAGGCCGGCGACCACGGGTTGCAAAACAGAACGCACCGGCGCCACGATCACGCGCAGCGGTGCGTCAGTGGCTTCCGGGTGCGCGAGTTTACGGAGCACACTTAGACGCTGGCCCACGGTGTCAGAACGCGGTGAGAGCCGCTCGTGGGGCAACGTTTCCCACGAGGGGAAGTTCATAACCTGCTCAGCCGGCAGGTAAGAAGCCAGTGCCGCCTCTAGATCCTCTGCCTCACGGCCGGTCGCGGTGACCACGAATGTCACGGGAGCGGCACCGGTTGGTGAGCCGGCGGCGTCGTCATGGAGACCCGCCACGATTTGCGCCAGGATGGGTGCGCGCAATCCGTCCGGGGCGCTGATGATCGTTTCGCTCGATCGTTCGGCCGGCGGACGCGAGGCCTGCGCAAAGATATTGGCGAACGTGCGGTCCTCGGTGAGCGCGGTGTGCAAACCGGTCAGGGACATGTGCGGGTGACTCCTGGTGTGGGCGGCAAAATCCCCTCAGAGTATCGGGGACGCGCCCAAGCCTACTCGCCGTCGCAGACACCCTCAGCTCGTACGCTGGAGGCATGAACGCTTCCGCCAACGCACCGTTGACCGGCCGCACCGTGGCCATCACCGCGCACCGCCGCGCCGAAGAACAAGCGGGTGCCTTTGAACGGCAGGGCGCCCGCGTGCTGCACGCTCCCGCGCTCAAGCTGGTGCCCAGCGACCAGGACGACGCCGTTCTGAGCGCCACCCGCGACATTCTCGCCTCGCGCCCGGAGACGGTGGTCATCACCACGGGGTACGGGCTCAAGCGGTGGGTGACCGTGGCCGAAACCGCGGGGCTGCGCGATGACCTGGTGGAACTGCTGCGCGAGACCACCGTGTATGCCCGCGGGGCCAAGGCCAAGGGGCAACTGCAGTCGCTCGAAATCCCATGCGAGTACACGGGCCAGTCCGGGCGCACCAGCGAACTCGTCGACACGTTGCTGGCGCGGGATGCACGCGGCACGGTCGCCGTCCAGGTGCACGGCATTACCGACGATCAACAACTCTCACGCTTGTCCCAAGCGGGTTTCCGGGTCCTGACCGTGGCCCCGTACGAGTGGGCTTCCGCGGACGAGGGTTCCCGACTGGCCGATCTGACCCGCTCGATTGCCGCCGGTGAGGTGGACTACGTAACGTTCACCGCCGCACCAGCCGTGGACGCATTATTCGATGCCGCTCGGACTGCGGGAACTTACGAATCGCTCTTAGGCGCGCTGAGGGGTGGCCGTTGTACCGCGGTAGCCATCGGACCCGTGTGCGTTCAGCCGCTGGAAGAAGCGGATGTGCTCGCCGTGGTCCCCGAACGGTTCCGGCTGGGAGCCATGGTCCGCGCGGTGTCCGAGCATGCCCGGTCGGAGAGTCTCCCCGAGGGCTCGTAGGGCGGGCCCACTGAGCTGAACGCTCGTGAGTCTTACTCCTGTGCCGAGGGCCCCCTTGTCCCCCTTAACCGTGAACGGCCTGCTCATAGTGTTCGATCACGAGTTCGATGAGCTCGGGCGGCGTGGGCGCATCGGGCGACAACAGCGGGGCCGCGGTGATGTCCGCGCCGGCCTTGACTGTCTTGTTATGGAAGAATCCCGGGGCCAAGAGGTAGGTGGCCACCAGAACGCGACCGCTTGTGCCCCCTCGGTTCGCGTCCGAGGAACTCCCCGCGGACCTCGGTGATTCCCGGGCCTCAGCGACTGCGTCATGAACCGTGGGTTCTGCGGCCGAGAGGAAGGCCACGCGGACCGGCACGCCCAGCTCGTGAGACAGCTGATCGGCGGTGACTCGGCAATCGCGCACGGCGTCCGGTTGTGACGATCCGGCGGCGGCCATGATCACGGTGTCGGACTCGCTCATCGGCTCAGCGTTGACATCTTGCATGGCCTCGCGCAAGCGGCGGGCCATAACCGTGGCCAAGCGCGGATCGGGGCCGAGGGCTGCGGCCACTCGATGATCCGGGTTTCCCTCAATCGCTTGCGCCATATCCACATACACGTGATATCCGGCCGACAGCAGGAGTGGCACGATCACGGAGGGCGCCTCCCCAAGAGCTCGCGTCCGCTCCATCAGGTTGGGTTCCTGGACATCGACCCATGTGTCGATCACGGGAACGGATTCCAGCTCATTGCGGACGGCCGCAACGAGCTGCGCGACGGCGGCCTGCCCGGAGGCGTTTCCCGTGCCGTGGGAGCAGGCCAGCAGAACGGGTTGCGCCGCCAACGTTTCCGGCGCTGCGTCATCAGACGATGCGGGCACCTGCGAAGCCGGCAGACCCGAGCCCGGCCGAGCGCCGTCGGCGAGCGCGTGGACTACCGCTCCGATCACTGTGACCGCCGGGGACGCGCAGCCTGCGGCGGCGGTGTCCACAACTGCGGTGGCGAGGGTGCTGAACGTGCTGCGCTCAGCGGAGCTGAAGCCCTTTTCCAGAACGGCCAGCGGGGTGTCTGCGGCCAGCCCGTGGCGCGTCAGTCCGCTGACGGTTTGCGGCAGGGTGGCCACGCCCATGAGCAACACGATGGTGGCCCCGGATCGGGCCAGCCCCGCCAAGTGTTCCAGTTCGTCCTCGTCCAGGGGGTCGTGGCCGGAGACCACGGTGAAGGACCGGCTCAGTTCACGGAACGTCACCGGGATCCCCGCGTTCTCCGGAACGGCCACGGCGGAGGTGATCCCGGGGATCACGTGAACGTCCACTCCGGCTGCGCGACAGGCCACGAGTTCCTCGCCACCGCGCCCGAACACGAACGGGTCACCGCCCTTAAAGCGGACCACCGTCTCCCCCGCCAATGCCGCATCGATCATCAGGGTCTGGATCTCGGACTGCGGAATCGGGTGGTGCCCGGGCCGCTTGCCCACCGGCACCACCCGCACTCCGGGTGCCAACTCGGCTGTGACGGCCGGGGCGAGGCGGTCAGCGAAGATCACGTCCGCGTGCGCCAACGCGTGCAATCCGGCGGCGGTGATCAACCCCGGGTCACCGGGGCCACCGCCCACCAGCGTGATGCTGCCTCCGGTTCGTTCCGGCACCCGTTCCACGCTCACCGGTAGTGCGACACCGGCGGCCGCGAGCGCACGGCGCCATGCGGCGGCCCCGGTTTTTACCGCGGAATCGCTGACAGCGGGCAGGGCAATGACCACGAAACCCGCCCCGCTCAAGGCCTGCGCTGACAAGTTTTCCGGGCGTTCGATGTCCACGATTCCGGCGGCGGCGCGCTGGTAGGTGGCTCGCAGCGGCGTCGTCAGTCGCCGCGGCCCCAGGAGGGCGACCGTAACGGAGCTGAGGTCGACGTGGGCGTGCATGAACTCTCCCGGGAATTGAAGCTGAACCCCGGGTGTCCGGGGCGGTCCGCACTCGATGCTATCGGTGCAGGCTCCTGATTCCGCAGGCCACGCGTTCCTCTACCGCCAGCGTTACTCCTCGTGACGGATCAGCGTGTGTCAGCGGCGCATCTGCTCGTTGTAGCCCACGCTGCGATCCACGGCCCGTTGCCGGTTGACCAGCCAACGCGTACCTCCCGGCAGGTTGGCGATCGCGGACTTGAACCGTACGCGGCGTTGCGTGGGCATCATTTCGGCGGCTCGCTTGAGGTGCTCCTTGGCGTCCTCACCGCGGCCGTCACGCAGCGCCTGTTCCGCTTCCGACGCCGCCGCGAGCGGGGATCCGTAGTTGAGTCGCCGCATCAGCTTGGTGCGTTCCTCCGCACTCAACTTCCCGTCGAAGCGACGCAGAGTTTTCTGCAGGGCCATTTCCTCGCCCGCGGCCATCCGGTCGCGCTGGGACTGCATGGACCCGCCCGTCCAGGAAATAATGTTGGTGACCTCGTCCACGCGGTCGAAGCGCCAGCCGAAGTAGATAGCGCGCAGCCACAATTCCCAGTCCTCCACGAAGACCTGCTCCGGGTCGAAAACGCCCACCTCCATAAAAAAACACCGGGGGAACAATCCGTAAAGACTGCCGATGTTGTACTCGAGAATCACCGACCGCTGATCTGCGGGATTCGGCATCTTCTCGCGGTACTGCAGGCGACCGGCGTTAATGCCTCCGGTCGTGCATTGAAAAGCGTTGGCGTACACCACAGTTCGCGAGCCACTCTCGTTGGTGTCCAGCTCCTCGTAGCGCTCCAGGAGCGTGCTCAAGTGGTGCGGCAACATGGTGTCATCCGCATCGAGGAACGTGATGAAGTCACCGGTGACCAACTCCAATGCCCGGTTACGCGCTGCACCACACCCAGCATTGTCCTGCCGGAGCACGCGCACTTCACGCCCCGGGCGGCTCAAAGCCTCGTAGCCCTCGAGCACCCGTGAGGTGTGATCCGTGGAACCGTCATCCACGATGAACAGTTCGATGTTCGGATGGGTCTGCCGCAGCACACTGCTGATGGCCTGACCCACCAGATCCTGACCGTTGTACACCGCGATCACCACGCTGATGAGCGGATGCTCGAGCTTCATTCCTGTGTTGTCGTCCACGTTGATTCCCCCTGAGTTCGTGGGCACGCTCTCCCCCGCGTGCCTGATATCCAGTCTAGGAAGAGAACGCGTGTGAACACGTCCGGGAATTCGTCCACACATAGGGGCACGAATCGGTGAAATCTGCGACCACACCGAGCCAGAAGCCGTGCGGTGTCGTTACAGTTTTATGAGTAAACACTTTGGGGAACGACCCGAACCGCTTTCGCGCGGGTCGTGAGCGTTTGCATTTATATAAGGGGGAGATGAGTGAATCTCAATCAGTACATGCGCTGCTTGAAACAGCAGTGGTGGATCGTTGTCCTTGCCGCGGTACTGGGACTATCGGGCTCTTCAGAGTTGAGTGTGGGCGCGCCGGTGGTGCGGGGTAGCTGGGGATAGACGTCGAGGTCCTCG
>NZ_BAAAQA010000020.1:56422-100994 GCF_039531425.1 Kocuria atrinae | reverse complement strand
CGTCCGCCACAGCAGGGATCAACACCTGGAACTGGTCCCAGATGGGCTCGATGATGCACGATGGAACAGCAGGCACGAGTGCTCCTGACAGACATGATGATTCTCGACAAATCCGTGTCTACCAGGCCTCGTGCCTGTCTCATGCCACAGCCGTTCCACGCCTATCGGCGGAACCTCTTAGCTGTTCCAGAGACCGTAGGTCTCGGCCAGTTCGGAAACCTTCTTGGCGCGAGCCAATCGGGGGAGGTAGGAACCGTCCGCACCTGCGTAACCGGAGTTGGCCTTCTCGATCATTTCGCGGGCCCACCGGATCTCCTGCTCGCTGGGGGCCAGCAGGTGGTTGATGGAGTCCGCCTGATCGGGATCCAGGGAGAGCTTGCCGGTCATACCCATGGACTGCGTGACCTTGCACGCGGCCTCGAGCTCATCACCGGTGGCGCCATTACTGGGGCCGTCGATCGGACCGGGCAGCTCGCCCACGCGAGACGCGGTGACCAGCGTAGACCGTGCGAACGCGAGTGCCATGGGATCACCCGAAGCGCCCGTGTCCTTGCGGAAGTCACCCACACCGAACGCCAAGCGGAACACGCCAGGAGCCCGGGCGATGTCATAAGCGTTCATGAGGCCCACGGCGGATTCGATCAATGCCACCACGGGAGTGCCCGCGCGACTCATCATGGCCGTCTTGGTGATGTGGTCGGGGTGCTCGGTCTTAGCCAGCACGATGCCGCGGAGGTTCTTGACCTCGCTCAGCGCAGCCAAATCCTTCTCCCAGTGTGGGCTGGTGATGTCGTTGACGCGCACCCACGCGCTCGCGCCATCCTGCATGGCCTGGATCATGTTCGCGCGGGCCGTGTCCTTATCCTCTTCGGGCACGGCATCTTCGATGTCGAAGATCACCGAATCCGCTTCCGAGGCCAACGCCGGGGCGAACAACGACGTGTCCGCCGCGGAGGTCAACAGCCATGAACGCGACAACCGAGCGGGCAGGTCTGCGGCGCGCTGATTACGATACGGAGTCACTACTCTCCCTTTACTTCAAGAAATTCTGATGGACAGGGACTAGCTCAGGGGCGTGTGCGCGGGATCAACCTCTTCACCGGAACGCACCGGACCCGGCGCAGTAGCACCATCCGCGAACGGGGAACCACCCATTTTTTCACGACCGTGCTCCGACATCCAATTGCTCAGATCCGGACCCACGGGAACGATCTGGGACGGGTTGATGTCCTCGTGCACGATGAAGTAGTGCTCCTTGATCTGCTGGAAGTCCACGGTGTCGCCGAAGCCCGGGGTCTGGAACAAATCGCGAGCATAGCCCCACAGGTTGGGCAGCTCGGTCAGTTTCTGACGGGAGCACTTGAAGTGCGAGTAGTACACGGGGTCGAAACGGACCAGGGTGGTGAACAGTCGGACGTCCGCCTCGGTGATGTGGTCACCCATCAGGTAACGCTTGTCGGCCAGGCGTTCCTCGAGCCAGTCCATGGCCACCCAGAGTCGATCGTAGGCCTTCTCGTACGCCTCCTGGGAGCCCGCGAATCCACAACGGTACACACCGTTGTTGACCTCGGTGTAGACGCGCTTCATGACCTCGCGCATCTCGTCCTCCAGCTCGGCGGGCCACAGGTCCGGGGCGCCCTCGCGGTGGAACTCGGTCCACTCCTTGGCGAAGTCCTCGGTGATCTGCGGGAAGTTGTTGGTCACGATCTCACCGGTGGGGATGTCCACGATGGCCGGCACTGTGATGCCCCGGGGGTAGTCGGGGAAGCGCTTGAAGTAGTTCTCCTGCAGACGCTCAGTGCCCAGCACCGGGTCCTTGCCCTCGGGGTCCAGGTCGAACTTCCACGAGCGAACGTCGTGAGTGGGCCCGGGCAGTCCCAAGGAGATGGCGTCCTCAAGGCCCAGCAGTCGGCGCACGATCAGGGTCCGGTTGGCCCACGGACATGCGCGCGCGGCCACCAGGCGGTAACGGCCGGCTTCAACGGGCCACGCCTGGGCCCTCTCGCTGAGCTCCACTGTCTCCGGGTCCGCGACAACCCGATCCTCGATGTAGGTGGTGTCGCGGGTGTATTCCTCGCCGGCATGGACGTAGGCCCCGGCAGTCGAGTACTGATCCTTCTCCTGGTTTTTTGCGTCGCTCACGGTGCGCTCCTCACATCAATGGTTTATTTTGATGATACGTCATCATTATGCGAGCTTGCTATGACTCAGACCACCGTAATCGGCAGCGCCCAGCGGGACTACAGTGGCTGCATACATACCGCGTGGAACGCGGCGAACGGCCGCTTCATTTGTCGGAGTGAACCTCATGAACTCAACGAACAATCCGCCCGAGAACTCCCGGGAGAACAATACGGAGCGTCCGCAGTACGGCGTGCGGGTGCCCCGGTCGGAATCGCACAGCCCGACCGCATCCGCACCGCCCACGGCACCATCCGCCGTACCGGACCAGCAGGCGGGCGTATCCCCCAAGGCCGCGCGCCGCATGGGACGCGGCCTATCCTTCACCGTCATCCTGCTGGGGGCGCTAGTGGGCCTTGGACTGATGGCCATCGGTTTTTCCGAGGGCTGGATCGTAGGAGCCACCCTCGCCCTGCTGGGCGTGCTGGGATACGTGATGGTCCAGTTCCAGATCATCCCCCTGTTCCGCGACCCGGACGCCGTGGCGATCCGCCGGCGATCCAAACTGTGGTTGATTCCAGGCTCCCTACTGCTCATCGGGCTGCTGGGTATCGGCGGATCATTCCTGGTGGAGCCCGTCATGGGTAGCTCGATACCCGAGGATCTCGTGGACGACTACATCCTGGCCTTCATCGTGGCCGGCATGACCATGGTGGTGGGTTCAGCGCTCGGATTCGGCCTGGTGGCCATGGCAATGTTGACCCGCCACGATGACGACGACTCACCCCTGCGGCCCACCGATTATGCGGAGCGGGCACGCCAGCGCGACCGTAACGACCGCCCCAGCTACTACGATTCGGATTGGATCAGACGCGGCCCCCGCGACTGAGAAGCGCTACTTTTTCACACGCACCGGAACCGGCAAGAACTCCCAGAACAGAAAGTTCTCCACATCATGCAGACGCCCTCCTCCGCGAATTCCGTGCCCTGGCTCTCAGAGCACGAGGACGCCGCTTGGCGCAGTTTCCTGGCGCTGTCGCGAGGCATGGAGCGCGCCATCGACCGGCAGCTCCAACGCGACAGCGAACTGTCCAGTTCCGAGTACCACGTACTGGTCCCCCTCTCCGAGTCGAAGGACGGCAGCATGGCGTCCCGCGAATTGCTGCGACACCTGGACTGGGAACGCTCCCGCCTGTCACACATGCTGTCCCGTATGGAGAAGCGCGGCATGGTCTGCCGCAAGCCGAGCACTCAGGACGCCCGCGGACTCATCGTGGAAATCACCGACCACGGCCGCCAAGTCATCAATGCAGCGGCCCCCTGGCACCTGGCCATGGTGCGCGAGGCTTTCATGGATCAGCTAAGCAGCGACGAACTGAAGACTCTGGTGTCTGTGGCGGGCCGAGTAATCCCGCAGCTAGAGAAAATGAACCTCGTCTAACAGCCCTGACAGCAACCCGCGAACATTCCGATGGGCGCTCGAGGAGTGGGGCGAATACACCCTTAAACAGGGGACGGGTCCTGTCGCTTGGGGGAATCGACAGGACCCGTCGGACATCCCGATCGGGGGAAATACGGGACGCCGGCCAATCGGGGGAACTTCCGGGCGCACTTGGGGGGATACACCCGGGCCTCTTCGACTGACATCGTCACTGTACGCATCAATTACATCCAGATGCAAGTAACAAGCACGGTGATTCTCATGACTTCACATAATGAATTATGACTACTCAATAGTAGGAAATCCTGACACGAAGTCCCAATTGTTGCAGTAATCGTGGGCGACTCGCCGTGTTGGCTGATCCCAGGTCTCAACCCGCCCACGACACACCGCGGTAGGAACAGAGAAAAGCACCCCGATTCCAGAGAATCGGGGTGCTTTTGAAGACTCAGCGATCACGCATGATCGCTACAGGCCGAGAGCTACTTACTTGCTCTCATTTTCCTTGGCCAGCACATAGTTGTACTCGACCTGGTTGCCCTGACCGTCCTGGCGCTCCTTCACGTCCAGCATCAGCTCGGGCTTCACTGCCGAAGCAATGTCATCCTCGTTGTGCGGGTCGCCCGGGAAGTAGAGCTGCTGGGTAACCAGCTGGTAACCGGGAGCGGAGACCTTTATGTGGATGTGGGCCGGACGCCATGCGTGCCAACCGGCTGCGCCGATCAACTGGCCGCAAGCGCCGTCGGTCGGGATCTGGTAGGGCGCTGGCTGCATGGTGTTGATCTCGAAGTGGCCGTTTTCGTCTGCCTTGACGGTGCCGCGGAAGAGCCACTCGGGCAGGCCAGGAGCGTACTGGGAGTAGAAACCGGCAGCGTCTGCGTGCCAGATCTCAACCTGTGCGTCATTGATGGGGTTGCCCTCGGTGTCGGTGAAGTTGCCGTGGAAGAGCAGCGGGGTACCCTCTTCACCTTCGCGCATTTCCAGAGTTGCCGGAGTGGACATCTCGGGAGCGTTGGGGACGTAGTAGGGGCCCTCAATGGTGCCGACAGTGCCGGGGCGTTCCTTGGAGTTGACGTCCTCCACGGTGTGCTCGAGCCACACATCGAGGAACAGAGGCCACTCGCCGTCGGTGCCGACCTTGATCAGCCACGCCTTGAGAGCGTTGTACTCCTCGTAGGTGACCTCGTGCTTGACCACGATGTCGTTGGCGGCCTGGATCAGCTCACCTGCGAGCTGGGAGACACGCTCCTTGGGAACATCGAGCTTGGCCAGCTTGCCGGACTGAGTGAAACGCTCAGTGGCGAGCGAGCCAGCCTCGACTGCGGTGCCTTCGTTTTCCTTGCGGGTTTCAGTCATGGTGACCTCCACTTTCTCATCATTGAAAAGCTGTACGCCCCGGGGGTGATGTGCGAACCCACCGGTAGCAAAAGTGCGCGAACCTGTGGTGAGTGACACACCGTGACGCTTGTCTCAAGCTTACGAACGGAATCCATATCTTACAAATATGTAATCAGGCCTTATTGATTATGTAAGGCGATCAGATACCCCCTGACCTCACCCTAGGGTTTACCCTGATGTGAGTGGTGTCACTAGAGGGAAGAATGAGACATACGCAACCTGTGGTTCACCTGCGGGTTTTAAGCAGTACCGCCCGCACCACAAGATGCGCCGGGTCCACCCGGTGCACCGAAGTCCAAGGAGTTACGTCATGACCGAAACCCTCAGCCACCTTCACCAGGTACTCGAAAACGCGCTCGTCGACGACCGCGAACAGGGCATCATCCGGGCCAACCGTGAGATCTTCACCGACCCGGAGATCTTCGAACTCGAGATCAAGCACATCTTCGAAGGCAACTGGGTGTACCTCGCTCACGAGTCCCAGATCCCCAACGTGGGCGATTACTTCACGACCTACATCGGTCGCCAGCCCATCGTGATTACTCGCGACAAGGAAGAGAAGCTCAACGCTCTCATCAACGCATGTGCACACCGCGGTGCCATGCTGTGCCGTCGCAAGACCGACAACCGCACCACCTTCACCTGCCCGTTCCACGGCTGGACCTTCCGTAACACCGGCGAACTGCTCAAGGTCAAGGACTCGCGCAACGCGGGCTACCCGGAGAACTTCAACAAGGAAGGCTCCCACGACCTCACCAAGGTTGCTCGCTTCGAGAACTACAAGGGCTTCCTGTTCGGTTCGCTCAACCCCGACGTCCTGCCGCTGGAGGAGCACCTGGGTGACGCCACCAAGGTGATCGACTCCATCGTCGACCAGTCCCCCGAGGGCCTGGAGGTGCTGCGCGGTTCGTCCACGTACACCTACGACGGCAACTGGAAGGTCCAGATGGAGAACGGCGCTGACGGCTACCACGTCACCGCCACCCACTGGAACTACGCCGCAACCACCTCGCGTCGTACCGCCGGTGACTCCACCAACACCACCAAGGCCATGGACGCCGGCAAGTGGGGCAAGGCCAAGGGCGGCTTCTACTCCTTCGAGCACGGCCACCTGCTGCTCTGGCAAGAGTGGGGCAACCCGCAGGACCGCCCGTTGTGGGACCGCCGCGACGAGCTCGTTGAGAAGTACGGCGAAGAGATGGCCAACTTCATGATCAACATCTCCCGCAACCTGTGCCTGTACCCGAACGTGTACCTGATGGACCAGTTCTCCTCGCAGATCCGCCACGTGCGTCCCATCAGCGTGGACAAGACCGAGGTCACCATCTACTGCATCGCCCCCAAGGGTGAGTCGGACAAGGCCCGCGCGCACCGCATCCGCCAGTACGAAGACTTCTTCAACGCGACCGGCATGGCCACTCCGGATGACCTCGAGGAGTTCCGCTCCTGCCAGAAGACCTACCTGGCCTCGGCCGCTCCCTGGAACGACATGACTCGCGGCGTTGCCCACGAGATCTCCGGTCCGGACGAGCAGGCTTCGGCACTGGGCATGGACAGCGTGATCGCCTCCGGTGTTCGCACCGAGGACGAGGGCCTGTACCCCGTGCAGCACGGTTACTGGAAGCAGGTCATGGAAAAGGCTGCGGAAGAGCAGGACAACGATCCGGCTTCTGCCTGATCCACGCCCGGCCATTCCCTGACACGACGAAAGATTGCGAGACCATGACTGAAACGTTGACCGAAGAACGCACGTCCACCATCGAAAAGGTGCGGGCCTTCCTGTACCGCGAGGCTCGTCTGCTGGACGACCGCGACTTCGATGCCTGGATCGAGTGCTACGACCCGAGCGCCTCCTACTGGATGCCCGCCTGGGATGACACCGGCGAGCTCACCGAGGATCCGCAGCGCGAGATCTCCCTGATCTACTACGACAACCGCGGTGGCATCGAGGACCGCGTGTTCCGCATCAAGACGGACCGTTCCTCGGCCACGTCCCTGCCGGAACCGCGCACCGGTCACAACATCACGGATGTCGAGATTCTGGAGCAGAACGGTGACGAGGTGAAGGTCCGGTTCAACTGGTTCAACCTTTACTTCCGTTACAACGTGACCGAGACCTACTTCGGTTACAGCCTGTACACGATCAACATGGCCGGCGAGCAGCCCAAGATCATGGACAAGAAGGTTGTCCTGAAGAACGACTACATTCACCACGTAGTCGACATCTACATGATCTGAGTCCACTCGCTGTGACGGACGGTCCGGTGCCCGGCCCCCGCCTCAGGGGTCCGGGCACCGGTGCTGTCCGTACCGATTGGCCCATTTACACATCACAGCTATTGCGGTGAACGCACCCGTCCCATGACCACGGCTCACCGCTAGTAGGAGAAGATCACCCATGTCGAACCAGGTTGCACTAACTTTCGAAGATGGCGTCACCAAGGTCATCAAGGTCGATGACTACGAGACCATCATGGACGCGTCCTACAAGGCACGCATCAACATTCCTTCCGACTGCCGCGACGGCGCGTGCGGTACATGTAAGTCCTTCTGCGAGTCCGGCGAGTTCGACCCCGGAGACTTCATCGAGGACGCCCTGACCGACGAAGAGTTCGAGAAGGGTTACATCCTGACTTGCCAGACCATGCCGGAATCGGACATGGCCGTGAACATCCCCGCGACCTCTGAGTCGGCCAAGACCTCGGCCTCCTCGTACACCTCGCGGATCACGCAGCTGGACCGTCACTCGGAGACCACCACGTCCTTCACGCTGGAAATCGACAAGCGCTCCGAGCTGGCTTACCTGCCCGGCCAGTACGTGAACCTCAAGATCCCCGGTGCCGATGTCGAGCGTTCGTACTCCTTCTCGAGCGGCCCGAACACCGAGGCTGCGTCCTTCATGGTGCGTACCGCCCCCAAGGGCGCGATGTCCGAGTACTTGCGTGACCGCGCCGAGGTGGGCGATGAGATCACCTTGTCCGGCCCGTTCGGTTCCTTCTTCCTCCGCGACCCCAAGCGTCCGCTGCTGCTGTTGGCCGGCGGCACCGGTTTGGCGCCGTTGCTGTCGATCCTGGAGAAGCTCGCGGAGAATCCGCCGGAGCACGCCGTGCACCTGATATACGGTGTGACCCGCGAGGAAGACATCGTGGGCTTGGACTGGATCGAGGAGTACAAGGCCAAGCTGCCCAACTTCACGTGGGACTACATCGCCTCCGAAGAGGGCACCTCCGCACCGCACACCGGTTACGTCACCCAGATCATCGAACCGGGTCACCTCAATGACGGCGACGTGGACATCTACCTGTGCGGCCCCCCGCCCATGGTCAACGCCGTGGCCAAGTGGCTCGAGACCGAGGGCATCGAGCCCGCCAACTTCTACTTCGAGCGCTTCGCGCCCAAGGAGAAGACCGGAGGCGACGCCGAGACCGGCGCACCCGCCAGCTCCGAGGATGTTGCAGAGTCCGGCGACTCGATGTCCCAGTCCGAGGCCGTTTCCTCCATGGAAACCGGTCGTCTCTCCTTCGCCAAGGAAGATTCTTTCGCACAGCTGGACGCCCGCATGGGTCTTGAATTGGCTATCACCGAGCTCATGATGCCCAAGATCACTGACGAACAGGTCAAGAATCTGCGTCGCTTGGCCGAGGCCACGGCGGACTGCGTGAGCGGCTCCGAGGTCAAGAAGCCCGAGGATTTCGTGCGTTACAACGAGGAGTTCCACGAGTACCTCTTCACGGTCTCCAACAACCCCTCGCTGCTGGAGTCCTACCGTCGCCTGGACCTGACCGACCAGATGCAGGCCACGTTCGAGTCCGGAACCGTGATCTTCGATCGTGTCATCCAGGACCACGAGGACTTCGTCGAGGCGTTCGAGAAGAAGGACATCGAGCGCGCCCGCGAGGTCATCATGGCCCACGCACGTGACGCCAAGGAGACCATGGAAGGCGCCATTGACAAGAAGGAGTCCGAGTGACCCAGTTGCCCGAACCGTTCAGCGCACTGAGCCCTGGCCGTTTCAACGGCAAGGTGGTGCTGGTGACTGGCGCTGCCCAGGGCATCGGCCAGCGGGTTGCAGAACGCGTCGGCGCCGAAGGCGGCACCGTGGTGCTGGTGGACCGTTCCGAGTTGGCGGAGCAGGTAGCAGACGGCATCAATGAGTACGCCGCGAAGAACGGTTCAGAGGGCTCGGCCAGCTCAGTAACCGGTGTCGATCTCGAGACGTTCGCGGGTGCTGAGCAAGCTGTGTCCGCAACCCTGGAACGTCACGGTCGCGTGGACATCCTGATCAACAACGTGGGCGGTGCCATCCTGATGCGTCCGTTCGAGCACTTCGATGCCGAACAGATCCAGAAGGAAATCAACCGGTCCCTGTTCCCCACGTTGTGGATGTGCCGCGCGGTACTGCCCACCATGTTGGAGGCGGGTTCCGGAACCATCGTGAATGTGTCCTCGAATGCCACGCGCGGCATCAACCGCGTGCCGTATTCGGCGGCCAAGGGTGGCGTCAACGGCATCACCCAGGCGCTGGCCATGGAGACCGCCGGCCGCGGTATCCGCGTAATGGCCACTGCCCCGGGCGGTACCGAGGCTCCCCCGCGCAAGGTTCAGCGCGGCCCCGGCCCCGAGAGTGAGCAGGAGCAGGGGTGGGTCAAGGACGTGGTGGAGCAGGTCACCGAATCCACGTTCTTCAAGCGCTACGGCACCCTGGACGAACAAGCCGCACCCATCGTGTTCCTGGCCTCGGACGAGGCCTCCTACATGACCGGGTCGGTGATCCAGGTCAGCGGTGGTGATATGGGCTGACAGCCCACACTGGCTACGCGCCGGGTGAGTCGAACAGACTTACCCGGCGCGTACAGTATCCGCAGGTGGCTACAGCTGCCCATGACCCTCAGGAGTGATTGTGAGCCAGTCCCCGCAACCCATAGTGCCGACTCACGGCACCATGCACCGTGTGTTGATCGGACTGGATCCAGCGCTGGAGCGGCTGGGTGACCTGCTCAGGGAATCCCGCAGGGGCCGCGTGAACACAGTGGTCATCAATGGCGAATCGGGCATGGGGAAGACCTCGCTGATCTCTGAGTTCACTACCCAGGTGAGGGGTGGTGCTCGCCCCCCGAGAATTCTTCGCGCGCAGGGGGACCAGTGGGAGGCGCAACTGCAGTTGGCGGGCTACAGCCAACTGATCATGACCTCGCCCGTCCGGTCGGGTAAAGGCTACGACGTGGACATTGCCCAGACCCCCGTGGGTTCGCAGACCCTGAGCCCGGACCGGCTCATGAACCACGCCGCCACGCTGGGCACCCACTTGGAATCTCTTCAGGAACGCTCCCCCGTTTTGGTGGTCATCGATGACGCCCACTGGATCGATGAGGCAAGTCTGCGCATTTTGTCCTTTGTGCTGCGCCGGTTACATGCCAAGAAGGTCATGTTCATCCTGGCCCTGGATCGCAAACAAGCCCAGGGGATGCCGGCCACGGTGCTGGATCAGCTCACTGGCCATGAGGTTCAGCAGATCACGTTGGAACCGCTGGATCCGCGCGGCACCCAAGAACTCGCGCGACGCCGCTTCAACATCGACTTGTCCTCGGCCGCCAGTTACGAGCTGGTTCGTCACACGCAAGGCAACCCTCAGCAAATCAACGAGCTGCTGCGTGAAATGCCGCCGGACACGTGGCATTCCTGGTTTCCGGCCCTCCCTGCCAGCAGCCGGGTGCGCGCTCGTGTGGGCAGCATTATGGCTGCTGCTTCGGAGGATCTCACCAATGTCGCAGAGGCAGTGGCCCTGCTGGGAGATGATTCGTCCCTGACCGAGATCGCCGAGGTGTGCGGTGTCACCGATCAGACCCGCATGCTTGCTGCCTTGGACGAGGGACACCGAGCCGATCTCCTGACCTTGGAGCTGAACCAGGCCAGTAGCCAAGTGAAGTTCTTCGAACCTTCCGCCGCCGGAGCCATCTACGAACGCATGCTTCCCAGCCGCAGAGTGGAATTGCACCATCGTGCGAGTCGGGCAGTCTCCGACGAATCCAGGAGGTTGGGGCACCTGGTCAGTTCGGCGCCGTCGGCGAATCCCGAGCTCGCCACTCGGCTGGAGACCTTCGCCACGGAACAAGCTGCCCAGGGCGCCTGGCACGACGCCGCCAACGCGTTGTTATCCGCATCCCGACTGACCAGCGACGCGAGGCTGCGCAATAATCTTCTTCTGCGCGCCGTGGACGCGATCATCGGTTCGGGCAACATTGCCGAGGCCAAAGCTTGGGCCGCAGCCGTGGACGATATGCAGCCATCCGCCCTGCGTTCGTCGGTGCTGGGTTATCTTTCCGTGGTGACCGGTCAGAATCGCAGCGCTGAGAACCAGCTCGGGGCCGCGTGGCGCAGCGTGAACATCAAGCAGGAGCCGGGGACGGCCGCACAAATCGCCCAGCGGTTGGTACTGCGCGGGGTGGCCCAGTGGGACGGTCCCGCAATGATCTCCTGGGCCGAGAAGGCCATGTCCCTGACCGATCAGACCACCCCCGCCTACATCGAGACCGAAGCCATCTATGGCTTGGGGTTGTTTGCCACCGGGCAGCTCAAGGAGGCCCGCAAGGCCTACGCGAAAGCCTTCGAACGATGTGAGGAGAACGCTCAGAAGCAACGCATGGAAATGGGTTCGGGGTGGCTCGCACTGCGCACGGACGAGGTGGAATCCGCACAGGCCCAGTTCGAATCCGCCGGGCCCACCAAGTTCCGCGGGGGCTCTTTGCGAATCTCCCTGTGGTCGGAAGCCTGGTTGGCACGGACCCAATTGGTGCTCGGCCACTGGGACGCCGCCGCGGCCACCATCTCTCGCGCCGCACCGCAACTGGAGACCGCGCAGATGGATATGCTGCGGCCCCTGCTGTACTGGACAGCCGCGGAGCTGTACTCGATGCGCGGTGATTGGCAGTTGGCTCGTCACTACGTGTCATTGGCGGCTGTTCCTGCGGACAGCTTCCTGTGCATGTCTGTGCCCTCTCTCCTGGCGAAAGCGCGTTTCCACGAGGCTCGCGGCGATTACGAGGGCTCCCTGGAATGCATGACACGGGTAGCGGAGCTGGACCCTTGGACCAACACCCGTGTCTCCTTCTGGTCCTGGCAGGACACCTACGTCAATGCGCTGGTCATGACTAACAACTTGGATCGCGCCCAGAAGTTCCTGGACGAGTTCGAGACCGTGCACCGTCCCGACCACATTCCCACCGACCAGGCACGGGTCAAGTGGGCCCGCGGCCGGTTGTTGGCGGCTCAGGGCGACCCCGATACAGCCCGTGATTACTTCGAAGACGCGTTGCACGAGCTGCGCACGCTGAACCGCCCGTACCTGCACGCTCGCATCAGCTTTGCCTTCGGGCAGTCGATGCGCCGCGCCGGTAAACGGAGGTTGGCCTCGTCCGTATTACGCGCAGCTCGAGATCTCTACGAGATGCTGGGGGCGACCACTTACGTGCAGCGCTGCGATCGTGAACTCAAGGCCACCGGCGTGGACCAGGGAACCGCTCCGGATCCCGCAGATCCCGTACTAGCGGCGGTGCAACGCGAACGGGTCCAGCTCACCCCGCAGGAAACTGCCGTGGCCGAGCTCGTGGCCGGGGGTTCCACCAACAAAGAGGTCGCGAGCCACTTGTTCATTGCGGAGAAAACCGTTCAGTACCACCTGACCCGGATCTATACGAAGTTCGGCATACGCTCACGCAGTGAGCTGGCGGCACGGTACCGCGACAACGAATAATCCCCGACGTGCTCCACCAACGCGGTGGGCACGACGGGGATCTCCGCGGGGCGTCTTTACTTGACGTCGGAGGGGTGCTTAGCCAGCGGCACCACGGTGATGTTCATGTACGGGAACAGAGGCAGGTTCTGCAGGGTGTCGTGCAGTTCGTCGTTGGATTCCACGTCGAACACGGAGTAGTTGGCGTATTCGCCCACCACGCGCCAAATCTCGGGCCACTTACCCGCGCGCTGCAGCTCCTGCGAGTAGGCCTTCTCGGTGGCCTTGATCTCGGCGACCTCGTCGGCCGGCATATCGGTGGGAATATTGATCTCCATGTGAACCAGGTACTTCACGGTGTTCTCCTCACGTGTTGGGTTGTACTTCTGTGCCCACCGCAGCGCTGAGAGACCGACGTGTCGATGCTCCGGCTGACGCGCGGGCGGATGATCGCCGGGCCCCGTTCGAGGCCCGGCAGAAACTCAGTTGCTGCGGTAGTGCGCGAGCTTGTCCTCATCAATGGCGGTCCCCACACCCGGGACGTCCCGGACAAAGATCTTGCCGTCCTCGATGCTCAGCGGCTCGGCCAGCAGATCATCGGCCATGTCCAGGTAGTTGGACAGCTCACCCGCTCGCTTGGAGGTGTGTGCGAACGCCGCTCCGAAAGTCACCGAGGCGATCGTGCCCACCTGGGTGTCGATCTGGTTGCCCACGTACACGTCAATGCCCATGCCCTGGGCCATACCCAGGATCTTGGTAGCTTCGGTGAAACCGGAGCGCGCGGTCTTGATGGCCAGGAAGTTTGCGCCTCCCGTCAAGATCTCACGGGCAGCGCTACCGAGGTCCGGCGCGGACTCATCCGCGGCGATCGGGATGGGTGAGTTGGTGACCAGGCGGCGTCGTCCGAGAACTTCGCGGGCGTCGTCGGGCTCCTCAAGGAACTCCATGCCCAGGTCCGCGGTCTGGCGTAGCACCTCGGCAGATTCATTGGCCGACCAACCGCGATTGGCATCCATGTAAAGGTGCGCTTCGGGGCCGAGGCCCTCGCGCAGTACTCGGGCGGCTTCGACGTCCAGCGAGATGGGGCGACGCCCCGTCTTGAGCTTGAAGGTGTTGATGCCGTGCTTCTCCCGGAACTCCAGAGCAATCTGCAAGAGTTCCTGGGCCGGCTTGAAACCGAGCATGTGCGAGACCGTCATGTGATCCGTGAAACCGCCCAGCAGCGATGACACCGGCTGGTTCAGGTACTTGCCAATGACATCCCACACGGCGATGTCCACCGCGCCCTTGGCGGTCTGGTTGTGCACCGTGCGGTCCATGATGGTTTGCATGCGGTCACGAGCGAAGATGTCCAGCCCCGCCAGCTGAGGGGAGAAGATGTCCTCGACCACCGCCACGATGGACTTCTGTGTCTCGCCGTAGGTGTACGGACGGGGCGGGGTGTCGGCCACGCCCACAATTCCCTCGTCCGTGTGTACGCGCACCAGCACGTGATCAGCCTCGTCCACCGAGCCCGATGCGAAGTGCAGGGGGTGTACGTAAGGAATCGAGTACGGGACCGCCTCAATGCGGGTGATTTTCATACTTGGCCTTTCGTGCCAGGGTTTGTCTCGCTGACGTCCATCACGAGGTTCACAAAGTTGTGCAGCAGCGTGGAGCGATCTTCTCTGCGCCACGCCACGGCGAGGTCACTGTCGGGGGAATCTTCGAGTGCCGCATAGACCACACCCTCCAGTTGGAAGGAACGCACGGCCTCCGGGACCACAGCCACTCCCCCGCCGGCCGCCACGAACGACAGCATGGTGGAGGTTTCCTTGGCCACTTGGCCGATCCGGGCCTGGAATCCGCCCTGCCGGCACAGCTCGGAGACCATCCGGTACATCACCGATTCCGGTGGGTAGGTAATGAAGGGCTGTTCCTGAAGTTCGTTGATGGCCACGGGCCGCCCGGTGGCCAGGGGGCTGTGGGAAGGCAGCGCCACCACGAGCTTCTCGCGGGCCACCACCTTGTACTCAATTTCGGAGGAGGCCACCGGGGGACGCAGCACAGCGGCGTCCAACGTGTGATCCCGCAAGCCCGCTTCCATGGCGGGTGTCAGCATTTCGCCCTGCAGCGTCATGGACAACCCGGGCAGAGCCTGCTTCACATGGCGCACGATCTTGGGCATGACCCCGTATGTCGCTGAGCCGGAGAAACCCACGCGCAGTACACCGGTGGCACCGTTGCCCACCTGGTACACATCCGCCTTGAGCGTCTCCACCTCGTTGACGATCTTGCGCCCGCGGTCCAAAAGCTCCTGGCCCGCTGCGGTGAGGTCAACGCGGCGCGTGGTGCGATCCAGTAATTTCACGCCCAGCTGTTCTTCCAGCTGACGGATCTGTTGCGACAGAGGCGGCTGGGCCATGTGCAGTCGCTTGGCCGCACGCCCGAAGTGACGTTCTTCGGCCACGGCGATGAAGTAGTTCAGTTGTCGAAGCTCCATGAGGTCCCGCTTCTTCCCGACATTGTTTCATTAGAATTGTATCTACAGTCGGGCGAATTAGGAACATGTTTCGATAAAATCGATGGTTTTACGCGGCGACGGAGCCTCCATCGCCATGCGCCGTCTCAGGCCCGTTCGCGCAGCATGTGTTTCTGGATCTTTCCGGTGGTCGTGCGCGGCAGTTCATCGACCACATCCACCGAAGCCGCTAGCTTGTAACTGGCCAACCGACCCTTGAGCTGATCCCTGATTTCCGACCCCGTGACAGCCGCTGCCTCCGGGAAGAGCACCACAAAGGCCCGGCCCGTTTCGTCCCACTTCTCGTCCGGAACCCCGATGACCGCTGCTTCCTGAACGGCGGGGACATCCAACAGCGCGTTCTCCACTTCCGCCGGGTACACGTTCTCGCCTCCGGAGATGTACATGTCCTTGATGCGGTCCTTGATGAACAGGTAGCCATCCTCATCCTCCACGGCGATATCACCCGAGTGATACCACCCGCCATCCAGAGCCTTGGCGGTTTCCTCCGGCTTGTTCCAGTACCCACTCATCACGTTGGGGCCGCGCACGATCACTTCACCCGGCTGCCCGGGATCCACGGGATCGCCCAGCGGGTCCACGAGCCGTGATTCCGTGAAGAAGTGCTGTCGACCGGCGGATCCGAGTTTGCTCACGCCGTCGCGCGGTTCGAGCATGCGCACCCCGGGAGCCGTTTCGGTCATGCCGAAGCCCTGCATCACGGCCACATCCAGTTCGGCCCACGTGCACAGCATGCGCTCGGGCAGGGGCGAGCCGCCCACCATGAAGGCTCGAACGGAGGAGAAGTCCGCGCCGTCAAAACCTTCCGCGTGGGACAGGGAGTCCAGCATGGCCGAGACCATGAAGGAGGACGTTATCCGGGACTCTTGAATCTCACGCAGCACATCCGGGGCCCGGAACTGGCGCTGAATGATGATCGTGCCGCCCAGCATGAACGTGGGCAGAGCCATCATGTTGAGACCGGCTATATGAAACAGCGGTGCCACGGCCAGGCGCACCTCGTCCTGGCGTAGGTCCTGACCGATGAGCGCATTGACGTACTGGTAGAACAGGTTGTTGTGGGTCAGCATGGCGCCCTTGGGTTTGCCCGTGGTTCCCGAGGTGTACATGATCAGTGCCAGCTCATCGAGGTCGAGCTCTTCGTCGATCTCGCGCTCCCCTCCGGACTGCAGGAACGTCTCGAAATCCTGCCCCGGACCTCCCCCGTCCACGCTCAACCACGTGCTCACATCCGTCAGCTCCGGCTCCAACGCCGTGGCGTTCTCGCGCTGGTCTTGCCCGAAGGCAACCGTGCTGGCACCGCAGTCGCGCAGAATGTACTCGACCTCGGCCCGGCGCAAACGGGGGTTGATCAGCACCGCGGCTGCATCGAGTAGGCCGGCCGCAAAGAAAGTTTCCAAGATCGACGGGTGGTTGAACCCCATGTAGGCAATCCGATCACCGTGCCGCACCCCGGAGTCACGCAGGGCGTTTGCCAGCCTGCGGACCCGCACCTCGAATTCCCGATAGGTCACGGACTGCCCCTCGAACACCAGGGCGGTCGCATCCGGACGGACCATGACGCGGCGAGCGGGCCACGTGCCGATTCCAAGGTTCACGGTTTTCCTCCTCAGCTCCCGAGGGAGCGCAGCACTGCGACGGACGTCACGTGCAGACCATGGAATCGTCAATCGTTGTGAATGTCAATAGTTATTGATCGCACACATTTTCACCGACCCCGAATCCGGCGATCACGTGATGCAATGGAACCCATGACGGACATGCCCAAAGAGGAACTCACCCCGGATGCCCATGGCTCGTGGGCGAGCATCGTGAAGTCGCTGGTGATTCCCCGCCCCATCGCCTGGGTCTCATCGCGCTCGGCCGCCGGAGTGGACAATCTCTCACCGCACTCGTACTTCACCATGGCCTCTTCCGATCCGGTCATCATTCAGTTCGTCTCGACCGGCGTGAAGGACACGCTGCGCAACGTTCTGGAGACCCGCGAATTCGTGGTCAACCACACCCCCGTAGAGCTCTTCGAGAAGATCAACGCCACGGGCACCGACTACCCGCGGAACGTGAGCGAGTTCGACGAGGTGGGTCTCACCCGGGAGCCATCCCGTACCGTCTCTGCCCCTCGAGTGGCAGAGTCGCCGGCCAGCATGGAATGCACCGTGCACGGCGAGCCCTTAAAGGTGGGCAACGGTTACGTGGTCTTCGGCGAGGTCCAGCACGTAGCCGTGGCCCCGGAAGCTCTCGGCGAGCGCGGCCCAGACGCACGCAGGCTCGACCCCATCGCCCGCCTGGGCCACGACGAGTGGGCAGGTCTCGGCCACATCCGCTCGATCCGTCGCATCCCGTACGACAGCATCAAGAATCCCGCCTAACGCGCCACAGGACCCGCCGCTGCGCAGAGGCCGCGTCTGGTCCGAACAAAAATTGACGACGCCGCCGCGAGAGTCTCGCAGCGACGTCGTCAATCGTGGTGGTTCAGGGCTAGCGCAGGACAGGACCGTCACCGAAACCGCCCCCACCGGATTCAGCGGTCCAGCAACTTCTCCTGGACGATCTGTTCCTTGACCGCGCGGCGCAGTGTCTTACCCAGCATGGTGCGCGGCAGCTCGTCCATGGCCACGATGCGACGGGGGACCTTGTAACGGGTGACCTTGTCGTAGCAATGCTCGCGCAGCTCGTCCTCGTTGAGAGTCATGCCGGGGGCGAGGACCACCGCGGCCACCACGGACTCGTTGCCCTTGTCGTTGGCAATGCCGACCACGGCGGCGTCCTCGATGGAGTCGTGGAGTTTGAGAGCGGTCTCCACCTCGGTGGGTGCCACGTTGAAGCCACCCGTGATGATGACTTCCTTGATGCGGTCCACCACGCGCAGGAACCCTTTTTCATCGACGGTGACGATGTCACCGGTGCGCAGCCAGCCGTCCTCGGTGATCAGCTTGGCGGTCTCCTCAGGACGCTTCCAATAACCCTGAGCGACCTGGGGACCCTTGACCCAGAGCTCCCCTTCCTCGCCCAGGGCCACGTCCTCACAGGTTTCCGGGTCGACCAGGCGGATATCGGTGCTCGGGAAGGGGATGCCGATGGAGCCGGCTTCGCGGTGATCACTGAGCGGATTGCATGAGACCAGCGGTGAACATTCGGTGAGCCCGTAGCCCTCGATAAGCATGCCGCCCGTGGCATCTTCCCACGTCTTGACCAGCGGGACGGGCAGGGTCATGGCACCGGAGACCGCCACACGAATTCCGGACAGGTCTTTTCCTTGCTCCGATGCCGCGTCCAAGACCTTCTGGTACACCGGCGGAACGGCGGGCAGAACGGTGGGCATGGACTTCTTCATAGCCTTGAGGATCAGGTCCGCTCGCACCGTGGGAAACAGCACGAGCTTGGCACCCAGGGACATCGCGAACGTCATTCCCAGAGTCAGTCCGAACGCGTGGAAGAGCGGGAGCACCCCATACACCACCTCATCCGAGGTGGTACCCAGCCAGTGCTGGCCCATGACCGCGTTGGACTCCAGGTTCCGATGCGTGAGCATGGCACCCTTGGGGGCGCCCGTGGTGCCCGAAGTGTACTGCAACAGCGCTACGTCAGTGGCCGAAGGGCGCCTGTGATCCGAGCGAATGGGGTCTGCGCTGATCAGTTTCCGCCACGGAACGGTGCCCGGAGCGGATTCGGTGAGCTCCGCCCGCTGCTGCTTGAGCTTCTTGATGGGCAACTGCAAGGCGATCCGCATGACCTTGGGCATGGCTGCCGTAATGTCCACGGACACGATGTGCTCAATATTGAGGTCTTTGGGCATGGAGGTAATACGAGAGGCGATCTTGTCCCACACGATCGCCACACGGGCACCGTGGTCCTCGAACTGGTGCCGGAGTTCGGGCGCGGTGTACAGCGGATTGTGTTCAACCACGATCGCACCCAGGCGCATGGCTGCGTAGTACGCCACGATGTGCTGCGGGCAATTGGGCAGCACGATGGCCACGCGATCACCAGCCTCCACGCCCATCAGGCGCAGGCCTTCGGCCGCGCGCTGGACCTGGTCGCCCAGTTCCGCGTAGCTGACGCCGGCGCCGAAGAATTCGAGCGCGGTCTTACCGCCGTGGCGAGCCACGGACTTCTCGAGCATATGGATCAGGGAAGTATCGGGGAGGTTGAGGTCTCGCGGGACATCGGGGCTGTAGCTCCGGGTCCACGGACGGGTTGCCAAAAAATCTCGGGAGGTCTCGCTAGCCATGGTGTCGAGGTTACCCGTTCCCGTGGGCCCCCTCACAGACGGCGACCGCACTGGGTCCGCCCGGGTCCGCGCGCGAGCGGGTCCCGAGTCGATAGACTCCGATCAGTTGAATCACCGCTCACATGGATGAATCGAGCCCCCATGACACCCTCTTCCGCTTCACGTGACCCGCTGGGCAACGGCAATGCGCCCTGGACCGAGCAGCACGCCACGCCCTTGGACTCCACTGACGCCCAAACCACCAGGCCGCTTCCACAAGCGGACAACGCTGGTTCTTCCCGCTCAGGGGTCGCCTCCGGGCGGTTGCATCGCCGCGATCCGGACACCGGCGTAACCGAGCCCATCCGCAATGAGCATTTGACCCCGCAGGACGAACGGGTCACGGCCACCGCCGAGTGGGACAGCGTGCGCCCGGCGGTACCGGCTCCCGGCAACGGGGCGAGAAGACTGACCACGGAGGACGTCCGCGGCGCTCAGAAGAAGCGGTTCGGTGGAATGCAGTTACTTCCCGGGCTCTTCGGTTGGCTCGCTGCCCTCTCCGTGAGCGGTGTGCTCCTGCTGGCGTCCGGTTTGTTCGGCCCACAATGGGGCATCGAAACCGCCCACGGGATCGGCCGCGCGCTCGACCACGGGCTCCTCAACCCGCAGGACACCACGGGGTGGTTGGCGCTGGCCGTCTTTGCCGTGGTCGAATTCTTGGCGCTGCTCGCCGGCGGGTACGTTGCGGGGCGCATGGCACGGTTCTCCGGCGTGGCCCAGGGTGTCAGCGTTTGGCTGTGGTCCCTGTTGGCACGTGCGATCGCATCCGTGGCCGCTCTGGTCTGGGCTGACAGTGTGGGATTAGCGCCCCACAGCTTGGCCGCGCAGTCCGTGATCGGCCCGGTTCTCGGCTGGGGCTTGGTAGCACTGGCCGCCGTGGTGATCCTGGATCTCATCGCCGCCATCCTGGGTGGCACGTGGGGCATGCGGTACCACCGTAAAGTCGATGCGTGGACCAATTCGAACGTCATTAACACCTAGACTCACATCTGTAGGTGATTCCGGGGGGCGGAATCACCTGGGGAGTACTTGGAGGTCTCAACCCATGCCGTCCACTCTTGTCGCCATTGTCGATGATCATGAAGTGGTTCGCGAAGGAGTTCGCCTGGTGTCCATGACATCGCAGGCGGACGTTAAACTCGTGGGCTCCTCAGACTCCGTCTCAACTCTGCTGGACCAGCTGGGTCGCGATCCCGATAACCCGGCGCTCACAGCGCGCGGGGCAAAGCGGATCGAGTGCGACGTGGTGCTGTTGGACCTCTCCCTCGAGGACCGCTCACGGCCGGCCACCAATGTGGAACGGTTGCGCAGCGCCGGCATGAAGGTGTTGATCTTCAGCATCGGTGAGAACGCCGCGCTGATTCGTGAAGCCCTGCGCGCCGGCGCGTTGGGACTGGTCCGCAAGTCGGAACCGCTCGAACACGCCATCGAAGAAGCACGCAACATCGCTGACGGCAAGCCCGTGATCACCAAGGAACTCGCCGCCGCGATCGACGGCGACGTGGAGTTCTCCCGTGCCGCGCTGTCCCCGCGAGAGCAAGAAACATTGCGCTTGTACGCGTCCGGCTTCGCTCAGGTCCAGGTGGCGCGGCGCATGGGTATCAAGCAGTCCGCCGTCAAGACCAACATCGACCGGATCCGCGAGAAGTACGCGCGCATCGGCCGCCCCGCGCCCACCAAGATCGACCTCCGCATCCGTGCCATTGAAGACGGGTTGGTCGAACCTGAAGCGGACATCACCACCGCTGAAAAACACTTGTAGCGTTTCCGCGCCACTGAATAATGGTGCGGAATGAACAAACACGTCGCCCCCAAAAACAGCCGTCTGGGTACCTACCGTAAGGTCCCCACGCGGCTTCGACGGAAAAAGTTCCTAGCCACCACATCCCCCCAGGAGCTCGGCCTCAATTCCTACCGGGCGTACTGGCTGTGGATGATCGGCATTTCTCTGCTCACCGTGGCGCTGTTCATTGAAACGCTGCCGCTGCTGCAACAACAACAGACGGCCTTTGCTCCCTGGTACACGGCGTTCCTGGCGGCGATTCTGGTGATCGCGGCGATGCTGGTCGTCTTCGGGGTCCTTCATTCGGTGCAACCGTGGATTCTGCTGTCTCTGGCCGGTGTGGTGGCATTGGGGGTTCTGACCCTGCCCCTGGCGTGGAACGGCGGCGTGCTACTGCAGTATCCCTGGATCAGCGGCTTCATCATTGTGAGCCTCAGCAGCATCACGCTCGCCTGGAGCCCTTGGGCGGCTCTGCTGTACCAGCTGTGCATTGAGCTGGCCTACGGACTAATCATGGTGCAACTCATTCCCGTGGACTCTCGCGCCGATTCCCTGGGTGTGGTGACGTTCAGCCGCATTTGTTTTGGACTCATCTCGATCCTGGTGGTCGTGATTTCCAAACGCGCGGTTGACACCCTGGACCAGGACTACACCGAAGCACTCTCGCAGGAACTCGCCCTCACCCGAAGCCGCTCCGAAACCGCGGACCAGGAACGCATGGACCGCCTCATTCACGACAACGTGATGGCCGCCCTGCTGGATGCCTCCCGCGCGGAGGGACCTCTGGCAAAACGCACGCGTGAACTGGCCACCCGAGCGTTGGAAGTCCTCGATGACGAGAACGACCGGCTCTCCGGCAAGACCACCACTATGGTCCACGTACTCATGGATGAGCTCATGGAGTCCCTTTCCCCTTGGCGTTCAAGGGTGCGCTTCAGCAATCTTCGGTCCCATATTCGCCCGGCGGGTGAGCCTCGCGTTTTCGTTCCCACGTTCGTGGCTCAGGGTCTGACGCAGGCCATCACCGAGGCCGTGTCCAACAGCGCCCGGCACTCCGGTACGGACGTCACCTACGTCTCCATGGATGGCGGGCAGTGCCCACCCACCCCCATTAATCCCGAGGGTTTCTATCTGCGCTTCACCGTTCGGGACGAAGGCCGTGGTTTTGCCCTTCACGATGTGGACACACAACGTTTGGGCGTCCGGGTTTCCATCGTGGAGAACATTGAAAAGGTGGGCGGAGATGTGGAACTGCGCTCCTCCTCCGGCCGCGGCACCGCGGTGATTCTGACGTGGCCCAAGGACGCACTGTCATGAGGAACTCCGGAATCAGCCCCAAAGCTCTGACGGCGCTGGCCATCGCGGGCTTCGGGGTCCCCTTCGCCATAGGGGTGACCGAGGTGGATTCGGTCAAGGACCCCAACGCCATGATCATGTCCCTCGTGTTCTACGCAGCCGCCGCCGTGATCGTCGCGGTTCCCCGATGGGCTACGCAACAGTTGCCCCTGCTGTCCACCATGCTGGCCGTGCTGTTCTTCATGCTCGCGGTCGAGCAAGGATACGCAGCCACCACAGTGGTTCCCATTGCGGGGCAGACTCCCTGGTTCGCCATGGGTTTCACCGTGATGGTTTTCGCGCTGTGCCTGCGGCAGCGGATCTGGTGGGCGGTGCTGTTATGGGCGGTCGTCTCGCTCATGTCCATGCGGCGCTGGACCATGGTGAACGGGAGTCTGCTACCCACGGAAAGTTATGCCGTAATGGCGCTGGGAGTCTTCGTGGCCACGGGGATGGGATATCAGGAGTTCATCCGGTTCACGCAGCGAAAACGTGAGATCCGGCGCATGCTCCTCACTGCACGCACCAATGACGAGGCCGAGCAGGATTCCAAGAACGCCTCCTATCAGCGTGTGCAATATGTGCGCCGGCTCGCCGGTGGTCTACTCGAACGCATCGCCCATGACCCATCAGAGGTCACGGAGTACGACATCGATCAGTTCCGGCTCACCGAGGCGCAGCTGCGGGACACCATTCGGGGCCGCTCAATTGCCACGCCCTACATCCTGGAAATCACCCGCACAGCCCGCGACCGCGGTGTGCGGGTGGACATCCTGGATGAGCGAGGGCAACCTCTGCCGCCCAAGGTCATGGAGGCCACCACCGAGCAGGTCGCCGAGGTTCTCAATCACGCCCAGTGCGGCGTGGTCACGATTCGGGCCTTCCCCAAAGGCGATCCCACGGCAGTGTTCATCGTGCACGACAATGACGACGAGAACGAGGATCCGATCGCAATCGAGATCGCGGACGTCACCGGCGAGGTCTCGCGCTTCTAGCGCCGCCTACGGCACCCGTTCCAACCCTCCCCCGCTCGCAATGCCGACGCCGCCGCGGTGACCGCACTGCACCGACTCGCACCTCTGCCACGGGGCAGCCGGTTGTCCAGATCCGCCCAGCTGGCGGCGTTCGCCGGCGCTGATGCTGCCTAGCGTGTGCTACATGGAGATACTCATGGATACCTCGACCGGCCCTTTCGACCCGTCCGACCCCGAAGATCACCCGTATTCGGCCTTCGCCGCCATAGACTGCGCGGACGGAAAATCGCGATGCCCGTGGGCCGTGGCGACTCCCGGCACGCTCGTCGACCACGATCACGAATGGGCGGTGTCACCGCGCACGCCCACGGAGTACTTCCAGGCGCTCAGCATCGAACTCTTCGACTCTGGCCTCGCGCGCTGGTCGCAGTCCGGTAGACACCCATCGTGGTACCTGTACATGGCAGACCTCGAACCATCACGGGTGGCACGTCTCGACCAGGACGATGTGGAGGACCTGCTCCTCAACCCGGAGCTCATTCGCAACAGGGCCAAAATTGAGGCAGTAATCCACAATGCACAAGTATGCGAAGACTGGTCGCTCACGGAATGGCAGGAGCTATTGGCCGAGGCCCACGTCCCGCCCCTGGCCGCACCGCCTCTGCGTTCCTTGGATCTAGCGGACAGCACACCGGAGTCCCGGAAACTCTCCGGGCTCTTCCGGGAACACGGGTTCAAGCTCGTCGGCCCCGTCACCGCGCACCGGTGGTTGCAGCGCACGGCCCTGGCCCCCGGACACGTCCAGGGCTGTTTCCGCGCGCAGGCGGAGCGGACTTAGTCGAGCAGCAGGGCGGGTTCCTCGAGAATCCTGGCGACATCCGCCATGAATCGTGCGGACAGATCCCCGTCCACCACACGGTGGTCGAAGGAACCGCCCAGGGTGGTGATCCAGCGTGGGATCACCTCTCCATCAACGACCCACGGCTTCTGCTTGATGGTGCCGAAGGCCACGATGGCCACTTCCCCGGGATTAATGATGGGTGTACCCGTGTCGATGCCCAAGGCTCCGATATTGGTGATCGACAGCGTGCCACCCTGCATATCACCGGGCTGGGTCTTTCCCTGGCGGGCCGTCTGCGCCAACTCATTGAGCGCAATGGCCAGCTCACGCAGGTTGAGGTCCTGAGCATCCTTGATGTTGGGCACCAGCAGGCCGCGCGGGGTGGCCGCTGCAATACCCAGATTCATGTAGCGCTTGATGATGATCTCGGAATCGGTCCACGTGGCATTGACCTGCGGGTTGCGGGCGGCAGCCCAGATCACGGCCTTGGCCAGGATCAACAGCGGAGTGACCTTGACCCCCTCGAAGTGCGGTGAGGTCTTGAGTCGCTTGATGAATTCCATGGTCCGGGACGCATCCACATCCACGAAAATGGATACGTGGGGAGCGCTGAAGGCCGAACGCACCATGTTCTGCGCGGTTACCTTGCGCACCCCCTTGACCGGGATGCGCTCGTCGCGAGAACGGGCCGACGCGTTGGTTGAGGTCCAGAACGTGTCCGGGCCGTCCTCTACTTCGCGCAGGTGGGCGGCGTAAGCCAGCAAGTCACGTTTGGTGACCTGACCGCCCTCACCCGTGGCGGTTACGTCCGCAAGATCGATACCCATTTCCTTGGCGGCCTTGCGAACCGGCGGTTTGGCCATGCTGGGGCGGCGCGGGATGGATGCCTGAGCGGTACCTTGCTGTTGGGACGCGGTGTCGTCGAGGGAACGCAACCATGTCTCCCCACGGTCGCGGAACTTCCCGGCCTTGTCGGCCAGGTCCTGGGCCGCGGTGCCCAGACCCGACTTGGAGAACCGATCGGCCCAGCCTGCGGCCACACGTGCCGCACCTCCCCGTGCCGAATCCTGGTCCTGCCGGGGAGCGGGTTTGCCCTGCTGGTCGAGGCCCTGGGGCTGCTCAGCGTCGATTCGCATGGCCGTGCGGGTGCGCTGGCGGCGTCGCACCGGGTCAGCCTTGGGGCCCGCACCCACGAGTGCTTTGCCGGACTCACTGGAATCCATGCTGCGCCCGCTTCCGGACGTGGATTCCTCCTTGGGGCCCAGCTGTTCGGGCCTGGGCTCACCCTCCACCCCGTCCTTGGGAGCGGACCCGGTGTACCCGGGATCGGGCGTGCCCGACGGTGCGGACTCGGAGTCACCCACGGTGATGATGGGCGTGCCCACCTCGACCGTGGTGCCCTCGGTCACCATGATGTTCAGAACGGTTCCGGCGAACGGCGAAGGCAGTTCCACCACGGACTTGGCGGTCTCGATCTCACAGATCACCTGATTGACCGAGACGGTTTGCCCCTCGGCCACCTTCCAGGACAGGATCTCCGCTTCGGTCAGGCCCTCGCCCACATCGGGCAACGTGAAAACCTGGGACATGAGTTCTACCTCCTGCAACACCGCTTGCGCGGGGCGGTTCGTAACTTAGGGCGATTTAGTAGGCGAAGGAACGGTCGAGTGCTTCCAACACGCGATCCAGGTCCGGAACGTAATGCTCTTCCACGGCCGCCGGCGGATAAGGCATGTGGAAGGCCCCCACTCGCAGCACGGGTGCTTCCAATGAATAGAAGGCCCGTTCCGTCACGCGCGCGGCGATTTCCCCGCCTAACCCACCGAAGGTGGGAGCCTCGTGGGCAATGATGAGGCGACCGGTCTTGCGCACGGACGCGGTGACCGTGTCGAAGTCGATGGGTGAGAGGCTACGCAGGTCGATGACCTCCACGCTGCGGCCATCTTCCTGTGCCGCTTGAGCAGCCGCGAGCGCCACGGGGACCAGGGGGCCCCACGCAACGATGGTGGCTTCCTGGCCTTCACGGACCACGGCTGCGCTGAACGGATCGCCCGTGGGCTGGTCCTCGTCCACCTCACCCTTGAGCCAGTAACGGCGTTTGGGTTCGAAAATGATGACCGGATCGTTGCATTCAATGGCCTGCTGGGACATCCAGTACGCATCCTGCGCATTGGAGGGCGTCAGAATCCGCAGCCCCGCGGTGTGGGCGAACAGGGCTTCGGGGGACTCCGAGTGGTGTTCCACCGAGCCGATCACCCCGCCGTAGGGAATGCGAATGGTCACGGGGACCGTCAGGTTTCCGTCGGAGCGGGCGTGGATTTTCGCCAGCTGCGTGGTGATCTGGTTGAACGCGGGGAACGTGAACCCGTCGAACTGGATTTCGCACACGGGCCGGTAACCCCGTTCGGCCAGACCGATGGCGGTTCCCACAATGCCCGCTTCGCCCAGGGGGGTGTCGAGGACTCGGTGAGCCCCGTAGTGGTCCTTGAGGCCTTCGGTCACGCGGTAGACGCCGCCCAGTGATCCGATATCTTCGCCCATGAGCATGACCTTGGGGTTTTCCGCCATGGCCCGGGACAACCCCGCGTTGATCGCTTTGGCAATGGTCAGCTGCTTCACGCGTGAGCTCCTTCCGAGCCGGAATCTTCCTGGTCCTCCTGGGGCGCGAATCCGGCCTGGTAGTCCAGGTACTCGGCTCGTTCCGCCTCGATCAGGGTGTGCGGGTCCGCGTAGGCCTTGGCGAAGAATTCATCCAAGGTGGGCGGCACCATGGCCAGTACATCCGCGCGCAGCTCATCCGCCAGTTCGCGGCCTTCGTTGGCCACCGAGTCGAAGAACTCATCACCCACGTGGTGGGTCTCGCGCAGATACATCTCCAGCCGCTCGATCGGATCCAGGGTGCCCCACTCTTCTTCTTCGTCCCGTTGCCGGTACTTGGTGGGGTCGTCCGCGGTGGTGTGCGCACCCATGCGATAGGTTTCGGCTTCAATCATCACGGGGCCTTCCCCGCGACGGATCTTGTCGAGTGCGTAGCGGGTTGCGGCGAGCACGGCAAGGATATCGTTGCCGTCCACGCGCAGTCCTTCGAATCCGTATCCGGCAGCGCGAGTGGCCAGGGGCACGCGGGACTGGGTCGAGAACGGCACCGAGATGGCCCACTGGTTGTTCTGCACGAAGAACAGCACCGGTGCATCGTAAGAAGCGGCGAACACCATGGATTCGTGAATCTCGCCTTCGGTGCTGGCACCGTCACCGTAATAGGCCACCACAGCCTCCGGGGTCTCGTTCACAGGCTCCCCCGCGTCCTCGGCCGCCTTGCGATCAAGGGCCGTGCCCATCGCGTAGCCCACGGCATGCGGCACCTGAGCGGCCAACACCATGGTGTAAAGGTTCACCCTGTACTCGTTGGGGTCCCAGCCGCCAGCTGTGTGACCGCGGAACAACTGCAACAGCTGGCCGGGTTTGACGCCGCGGTGAAAGACCACCGCGTGCTCCCGGTAGGACGGGAAGAGGCGATCCGTGGGTTGGGTGGCCCATGCGGAACCCACCTGCGCAGCTTCTTGACCGCGCAGCGGAACCCACAGCACCAGTTGGCCCTGACGCTGCAGGGAGGTGGCTTCCTCGTCCACCCGCCGAGCCAACGCCATGGAGCGGTACAGCCCCTTGAGTTCCACCGTGTCGATGTCTTGGACGAACGGCGAGAGTTTGGGGTCCTCGTGGACCGTGCCCTGTTCGTCGAGCAACTGGAGCCGGGGCACGGTGCTCTCAACCGTCCCGGGGTGCGTCTTTGCTGCCATGGTTGGATTGTCCTTCCGAGTGGCTTAGTTGGTGCTGCTCATGGGCATGGTGCTGGGATGCGGGTACTGCGCGCACAGTTCGAGAAGCCGCGTGTTGGCCTCCGCCTCACCGAAACTCACACGCACGCCTTCGGATCCGAACCGCCGAACCGACAACGCGTGGTCATCACACAATTCGGCAAAGCCCTGGCTGTGTTCACCCAGCGGAAGCCACACGAAATTGGCCTGGGTTTCCGGGTACTGCCATCCGAGTTCGTCCAGGCCCGCCAGGACGCGTTCACGCTCGTCGACCACCTGCTGGACGCGTTCCTCGACCTGGTCGATGTTCTCGATGGATGCCACCGCGGCCAATTGGGCCACCTGCGTGACGCTGAAGGCGGGCGTCGCTTGCCGCAGGTACTGGGTCACGTGCGGTTGGGAGACCGTGTACCCCACGCGCAAACCAGCCAGACCGTGGGCCTTGGACAGGGTGCGCAGCGCCACCACATTGGGGTACTGGCGATAGAAGTCGATGCCGTTGACCAGATTCTCGGCCCGCTGGAACTCCCAGTAGGCCTCGTCGATAACCACCAGCACGCGTGACGGGATGCGCTTCATGAACTCGTGCACGTCCTGCGCGCGGAGGCTGGGCCCGGTGGGGTTGTTGGGCGTGCACAGCAGGATCACTCGGGTGCGATCGTTCACCGCGTCCGCCATGGCGTCCAGGTCGTGGGATCCGTCCGGCAAATTGGGAACCTGCACGCTCTGCGCCCCGGCCAATCCCACCGAAATCGGATAGGCCTCGAAGGAACGCCAGGCGTAGATCACTTCATCCGGCTGACCGTCCTGCCCGGTTCCCGCAAATGCGGCCAATAGCTGATTCAGTGCTCCCAAGCTGCCCGCACCGGCCACGATGTCCGCGGCGGGAACCGAGAGGTAGCCCGCGAGCGCCTCGCACAGCACCGTGGCCGAGGGGTCCGGGTAGCGGTTGAACAGGTCGAAGTCGTGGAGAGCCTGACGAACCGCGGGGACTGGCCCGTAGGGGTTCTCATTGGACGCCAACTTGTAGGCCACCAGCCCGGGAACCTCCACGGCGGGCTTCCCGGCGGCGTACGCGGGTAGCTGTGCCAAGGCGGCTCGGGGGCTGACCCGCTCCGCATTCTGCTCGGCGCCTGATGAATCGGCTGAGGGCGTGGCGTTACTCATGGGCCCAATGCTAACTCTCGCTATCGGTCCTCCGGGTTGTGGACTATGTGTTCTTCCGTGGCTGCGTATATGTAGGTTTCGGTGTTGGCCTGGGATCCCGCGGGCACCGCAGACCGCAGGGCCCGTTCATGTTTCTCCACTGCGGCGTGCCCCGAGTTGCTGATGCCCTGGGCCCCCAGTGTGTAGGTGTACATGTCGTGAGCCGCTACCCCGCTGAGACTGCCGACGTTCGAGTACTGACCGTTGTACTGGGTGTCCACTCGGACCGTGGAGCGATTCTTCCCATCCGGGTTCTTGACGCCGTCCAGCGGCGGAACCAAGTCGTCGTGGTGTTCAACCGCCATGACCGAGGTGTCCTGAGGGAACTCAAAACCGCCGACGGGCGCACCGAAGGTGGTTAAAGCCTTCACCGAGTACAGCCGCTGGAACTCTTTGTTCGTCGCGAGCCCCGCCGCATCGATGCCTCCCAGGCTATGACCGGTCAGCACCACTGAATCGCCGGGTTGAATCCCCGCATCCCTCAGCGCTTCAAGGACCGCACGTTGGGCGGGAGGTAACTCATTCAGAGCATCGTGGGGTTGCACCCTCATGCCTTCGACGATCCCCGCGATGTCGTGGATGCCCTGGCCGTCATGCCACACCTCCGTGCCGGTGAGCACAACCGAAAACGCCCTTCGGCCGGAGCCATCGGTGGTCTTCTGCACCATGACCGTGCTGTTCTCCCGGTCCTGAACGATGTTCTTGGCATCCTTGAGCACCGCGGCCGTGCCCGCGACCGTCGCTGGAGCGGCGCCGTCGAAATTGATGCCTCCGGGAAGAGGCCGCTCGGCCAATCCCACGATCCCGTGCTCGGCGGCGTTCTTCCGCGTGATGCCGGTCATCGTCTCCTTGGCCTTCGGACGCACCGCGTGACCGTGCACGAACGGGTACAGCAGCCGCTCCGCCGGTGAGAGGCTCCTGCCGGTCGAGTACGGCGTGAGCCAGGTGAAACCAGGTTTGCCGCTCAGGCCATTGATGGCGGTGCGGACCACCGGCCAGGAGCCACCCAGCTCGGCCTGCAGAGCCGCCTCTTCCGTGCCCACCTGCGCCTCGGTCTCCCCGATCCCCGTCAGCAGGTTCTCCGCCCACACCCGTGCGTATTGCCCGAGGGTGAACCCGTCCCCCGGTTGACCCCCGAGCTCCCCATAGGCCCGCGTTCCGCTCATGAACGCGGAGGGCATGGGGGTTTGCAGAGTCGAGTCGAGCACGTCGTCCAGGCCCACGCCGCGGATCACCGCGTTGGTGCCTTCCGGACCGCCTCCGGCCACCATCACACCGAAGGACGTGATGCGCACCTTGCTCGCGAGTTCCGCGGGTGTGGTGATGTCAGCACGTTTCACGGCGGTGCCGAATTCGTCCAGGGCTGTGCGCAGCCCACGAGTCGCCGAACCGCTCAGATTCCATCCCGGCATGGTCAGAATGCGCGGCCCGAACAAGGACCCCACACTCGCCTCCACCATGTCGTAGTGCTGTTTCGCGCTCGCCAACTGCACATGGATGAGCGTGAGACGCGCCTGGGCAGCGATCAACGCGGCTTTCGACACCGCCGCCGACGCCGCGGCGGCCACAAGCAGCGGATGTCCCGTCATGCTCCACGCAGCGACTTCCGCGTCCGCGGCTGTTGTTCCCAGGAGCGCATCACCGGTTTGCTCGTTCACCCGTGACAACGCGCCGATCGCCGAGACGATGGCCCCGGTGTTGACCTCCATGGCCCCGGGTGCGCCGCCGCCGCTCACCCGCATGGATTCCGTGGCTGATGTGATGGCCGCACGGGTACTGGACGGGACGTTGGCATGTTCCAGTGGAGGCCTACCGCCCGAAGTCACACCGAACAGCGTGGCCTGGACGTCTTCTGCGCGCCCCGTGATGTCCCGCTCCACGTTCCCAGTCATCGCAGCAATCCCGCGAGTCCGTGGTGGGGCACCGGCTGACCGGCTTGCGCGAGCACCCCCAACACGGAAGCACCCAGGGCGCCCAGGTCCAGGAACTGCTCCACGGCCCCGAGTTGGGCCGAAAGACCGGAAGCGCCCATTCGCAGCTCCGCCGCCACATTCCGGTATCCATGTGCCACTCTCCGGATGTCTGCCATCACCTCGTCCAGCCGAGTCCGATATGACTGAGCCGCTTGTCCCTTCCATTCCGGCGATTGCGCACCGGCGAGTACCGCGGCCAGGGCCAGCAATTCATCGGCAGTGCGCTCGTACGTTACAGCGAGCATCACGATGCGTTCGTGCACGAGACCCGCCACACCCGCCGGCGAGGGTCCAGCTGGTTCGTGGACCCCGGACCCGGGTGAGCCCGAGCCGCTCGGTGCAATCAGTGACGACATGCCAGTTTCCTTCCAGGCGCGGATTCCGCGGAGAACTTCACGCTAGAACCCGCCCGTGACTCGATGGGTCGAACAGGACCGTTTGGGGATGAGCCACCGAAGCCCACGCGTCCCGGAACGCCCGTGGAGTACGGGCACCGCGGCGTCGTCGTGGATGGACACCGAGCCGGAGCGTCAACGGAGGCGTGGAAGAATGAAGACCATGTCGAAGACTCCACACACTCTCCCCTCCGGACGCGTGGCCCTGAGCCAGCAGACCCCTCCCATTGCGTTGGGACCTTTGGACGGCCGCTACCGCCCCCAGGCCGGCATCCTGGTCGATTACCTCTCGGAAGCATCGCTGAACCGCGAGCGCGTGCACGTGGAGGTCGAATGGTTCATTCATCTGTGTGAACAGCGCGCCTTGCCCGGCTTGGAATCGCTGACACAGGACCAGAAGGATGGTCTGCGGGCCATCGTCGCTGATTTCGACGCGCAGTCCGTAGCGGAGCTGGCCGAGATCGAAGCCGTGACCGTGCACGATGTAAAGGCCGTGGAGTACTACATCGGCCGCCGCCTGCCGGAGCTGGGACTGGAGCACCTCAAGGCCCTCGTGCACTTCGCGTGCACCTCCGAGGACATCAACAACCTCTCCTACGCGTTGGGCATCAAGGACGCCGTGCAGGATGCCTGGCTGCCCGCCGCTCGCAAGCTCGTGGCCGCGGTCAGCGCCATGGCCCAGGAAGCCAAGGCGACCCCCATGCTCTCTCGCACGCACGGTCAGCCGGCGACCCCCACCACACTGGGCAAAGAACTCGCGGTCTTCGCGCACCGCCTGAACCGCCAGCTGAATCGCATTGCCAAAACCGAATTCCTGGGCAAGATCAACGGCGCCACCGGCACGTTCGCCGCCCACGTTGCGGCGGCCCCGGACACCGATTGGCCGGCCATCTCCCGATCCTTCGTGGAGGGTCTGGGACTGGACTGGAACCCGCTGACCACCCAGATCGAATCCCACGACTGGCAGGCCGAGCTCTACTCGGACATTGCGCGGTTCAACCGGATCCTGCACAACCTGTGCACGGACGTGTGGTCCTACATTTCCATCGGGTACTTCCAGCAGATCCCGGTCGAGGGTGCCACCGGTTCCTCCACCATGCCGCACAAGGTCAACCCCATTCGCTTCGAAAATGCCGAGGCCAATGCGGAGATTTCCTGCTCGCTCCTGGACACCCTGGGCGCCACGCTGGTGACCTCGCGTTGGCAGCGTGACCTCACGGACTCCTCGTCACAGCGCAACATCGGTGTGGCCTTCGGTCACTCGATGCTCGCCATCTCCAACGTGGTCAAGGGCCTGGAGCGCCTGGACGTGGCCGAGGACCTCCTGGCCGAGGACCTCGACGAGAACTGGGAAGTGCTGGGCGAAGCTGTGCAGACCGCCATGCGCGCCGAGGCCATCGCTGGCCGCGAAGGCATGGACAACCCCTACGAGCGTCTCAAGGAACTGACCCGCGGTCACCGCGTGGACGGCGAGCGCATGCGCGAGTTCATCGGCGGCCTGGGCCTGTCCGACGCCGCGGAGCAGCGACTCAAGGGTCTGACACCCGGTCAGTACACCGGTTTGGCCGAGCAGCTGGTGGACCGCTACGCGAATTGAAATATAGGGACCGACACGAATCCTGCCGATCGGGTGCTCCGCTCCAGCTCGTGTCGGTCCCTATAGTGAACATGAAGTCACTCCCCTGAGAAAGAGACTGTCATGTCACAAATCCCCCCGAATCAACCAGGGCCGCACAATGGCCAGTACGATTCGTACCCCCAGCAATACCCTCAAAGCGGGAACGGCCAGGTACCGCCCCGCAAGACTGGCAAGAAGAAATGGGCCATAGGCTGCTTGGGTTTATTTGTACTGGTCATCCTCTTGTTCGCCGGGTGTGCGGCCCTGTTCGGCGGCGGAGCTGACGATCCCGCACCAGTAAGCAGCGAGACCTCAAGCGCCTCTCCGTCCGAGAGTCCAGTCGGAACTCCTTCAACCGCCCCTGAAACTGCCCCGGAGAGCACTACGGAACCTCCTGCCGCGGCGGTGACGGAAGATGCTCCCAGCGAAGAACCGGCTGAACTGGCGGAAGCCACGCAACCCACATCCGAAGAAAGCGCTGTCGCCAGCGAACAGCCCCTCGAAGAGACGGAAGGGGATTCCGCCGAGACCGAGCAGAACGAGGGTTCTGATTCAACGTCGTTGTCTCAGCAGAATGCTGTGGACAAAGCAGAGAGTTATCTGCGGTTCTCGGCCTTTTCTCGGAGTGGGCTGATCGAGCAGCTGGAATACGAGGGGTTCTCACCCGAGGAAGCAACTCTTGCGGTTGACTCCCTTGATGTCGATTACGGTGAGCAAGCAAAGAAAAAGGCTGAAGATTACATCGACTATTCGGCCTTTTCTCGGAGCGGGCTGATCGAGCAGCTGGAGTTTGAAGATTTCTCGCCCGAAGATTCGGCCGCTGCGGTCGACAGCTTGAACATCGACTACAACGAGCAAGCCGCGAAGAAGGCCCAGGAATACCTTGATTATTCGTCCTTCTCCCGGGCCGGCCTGATCGATCAGTTGGTCTTCGAGGGATTCACACAGGAGCAAGCGACGTACGGAGCTGGTCAGACAGGGCTCTGAGCAACGGGTGCCGGGGGCTACGCATACACGGGGTTGCCGATAACGTGTGGCCCTCGGCTCTTCACCTGCACAGTGGCACGCCGATTACCGGCCCCGTCCAGCTCGGCGGTGAGACGGACCGCGGGCGTTGTGGCGCCCAAAGCATCCGTGGCCGCACCGACCCAGCGCAACACGTCCGCGGGCACGTTGGTGGTGATCTGCTGAACGCCGATGGCCAGGCACAGGTGCGTGTCAACGAACGTGTCGACCGTCCACACCCGCAGCACCGACCCGTTGGAGAGCCAGGTGGTGACATCCCGGAGGTGATCCCGCACGAATTGGATTCCAGGACCGGCCAGTTCCACTTCTCCCTGCGCGATGATCGGCACGGCCGGGGGCAGCACGAGCCGCATCCCTGCCCGGTAGACCATGGCTGCGGCCGGGCTCACACGCATGCTGTCGCGCACGGTGCTCGCCGTGGTGTCCGCAACCAGCTGGCACACGTGTCGGGGGGAGACCGACTGCAGAAGGTAGCGAACGCCGTCGGGGTGAAAGCTCATGATGGACACCTTGATGTTTCCCAGCCAGCCGGTCTCGGGATCCCACCCCCGGCGCATGAGCAACACCAGGACGGCCTCTTCCAGGCCGTGCCCGAACGAGCTGGGGTGTTTGGTCTCTACCGCCAGACCAACGGGGCGGCCGGCGGCTTCCAACAGGTCCAACAGCTCGTCCAACGTCAGGAGCTGCTCGTCCAGACCGCCGTGGGACGGAGGAATCGACATGCCCCTCCAGGACGTGAAGTCCAACCCCCGCAGCTGCGCGAGCGTGTGGTGTGCAACGGGACCTGTGCCGTTGGAAGTGCGGCCCAACTGGGTGTCGTGGTGCAGGACCAAGTGCCCGTCGCGGGTGAGTTGAACATCGCACTCCACGCCGTCCGCCCCGTCCAGGAGCGCCTGCACATAAGCGGACCGGGTGAGTTCGGGGTAGGCCGCTGATGAGCCACGGTGGGCGTAGACCAGGGGGCGTTCCGGGCGTCGAGAGTCGGTCCGTGATGGGTCCGGCAGCGTGGGGGCGGAGGAATGTCCGTGGGAGCCACTTGTGGTGAACACGCGGCCACCGTATCACCCGGGACTAAAGCCCCACTGAGACACCGGCTAAATGCATGTGACGGGAATGTGAACGCCCCGGGGCCATCTTGCATGGCACCCCGGGGCGTACTACTCAACCGACTGGTCGGGCTACTTCTTCTTCTCGATCGACTCCGGGTCCTTGACCTTGGTGCCGTCCTTGAAGGCCTCGGCACGGTCTTCCGTGTCCAAGGCTGACGGGAACTCGGCGGGCAACTCGCCGAAGGCCTCTTCTGCGGCCTTGATGACCTGGCGCGACATAGCCAGGTTGGCGCCGCCACCCACCACGGCACCGATACCGAACGGCAGGGCACGGCCCATGACCGCACCGGTCTGCTTGGCCAAGAAGCGCTTGACGAACATGTTGCGGATGGTGCGGCCGGCGTCGAACTTCTTGTCGTTGTCGCCCTTGCCGAGCATGAGGCCCCACTTGTTGGTGAGGCCCTTGGAGCGGCTGGAGTTGGCCAGGATCTGGCTCATCAGCTGGTTGCCGTCCTCACCCAGCATCAGGGCCATGACCATGGCGCGGTTCTGCTCCTCGTTGTCCGGGAATACACCGTGCAGCTCGGCCATGGCCTGCGCGTACAGCGCGGTGGCCTCGAGATAACCCACCACGGCCACGGATGAGAGTCCCAGAGAGGCGATGGTGCCAATTCCGGGAACCATGGCGGTAGCGCCCACGGCCCCGCCACCCATGGTCACGGTGCGCTGGTAGGTCTTGGTCATCCGCTTGGCGATCTGCGCGGGAGAGTCATTGGGGTGCTGCTCGCGTTCACGCTGCAGCGCCTTGATCACCATGGGTCGCTGCGCGCGCAGCACGTGGTTCAAGAATTTGTTGACGCCCGGCTTGGGCTTGCCGTCCTCGTCAAAGGCCTTATTCAGCGGGTTCATGTCCATGACGGTGCACTCCTCAAGGCTTACTGATCGGTTGGGGCGGGTCTCGCCTGTCACTCGGGTCAACTATTCCACAAGCCCGCTGATCACCGCGCGTGCGTTCGCTATCCGACGACGACGCCGCCCCGGCCCGCTCCGCAGAATCTCCCACCCGGCCGGGTGGTCGCCTAAGCGCTCACGAATTCGCGCCACGCATGCAGTTTGCGCAGCAGATCCGTCTTCTTGATGACGTGCCCCGACATCCGCCCCAGGATCGAGGCGAGGGCCTCGATGGTTTCGATGATGAACGGACCCTTGTTGAGCATCACGCACTCCGCGCGTTGACCCTCGGCCGCGTCCGTGACTTCGGCGCGGGAGGGAATGCCCTTCTTGGCCAGGCTTTCGAGCACTTGGGTGGCCCAGATGACCGGCACATGAGCGGCCTCGCACAGCCACAGGATTTCCTGTTGAACTTCCGCGAGACGCTCGAAACCGGTCTCCACTGCCAAGTCACCGCGGGCGATCATGACCCCGGCGTCCTTCCAGCGCATGACCTCCAACAGCATTTGGGGCAGCTGTTCGAATCCGCCCACCGTCTCGATCTTGAGGGTCACATCCACCTCGGTGGCTTTCAACCGGGTGAGTTCGTCCAGCAGATCCGTGACGTCCGTGCGGCTACGCACAAAGGACATGTTCACGATGTCCGCGTGGCGCGCCACGAACTCCAGGTCCTTCCGGTCCTGCGGGGTGAGGGAACGGATCTGCAGGTCCGTATCCGGGAAGTTGATGCCCTTCTCGGCCTTGAGATTGGAACCATTGGGGCCGGTGTGCAGCACCTCGATGTCCATGCTGTCCGGGGTCGAGGTTCGCACGACCCCGCCGATCTTGCCGTCGTCCAGCCACACCCGGTCCCCGGGCGCTACGTCGTGGAAGGCCTCGGGCAGGGTGCAGCCAATGGTGAACGGGGATTGAGTGACAGCCGGCACCGGTTCCAGGCTGCGCACCAGGCGCAGGGTGTCCCCGATATTCAGGCGCAGGGCTTGTTCGGTTTCCGGTAACTCGCCGAGGGTTACTTCGTCTCCGTTACCGGCTTTGAGCACCAACCCGGTCGCGAAGTACACGGTCTTGGCGAACTCCACCAACACACCGCCATCTTCCACGGCCATCACGCGCAAGGAGCGCCCCGAATCACGCGCGTCCCGGAGCCGAATCCGCTCCCCCACAGTTCGTTCGGACAACCACGTTTCGGGGCTCACCGGAACGGAGGGAATCACGTCGTCATGGGGCGAGGACCCCAGCCACAATCGAGCCCGTTCGGTGACCTGCCCCGTGGCATCGCGCTCGGGCTTGATTTTCTCGACCCGCGGGCCCGGTTCGATCGGTCCGGTACGCACCTTGGGCCCACCCAGATCCATTGAGACGCGAAGATCCTTGTCCAAGTCCGACGCCGCCGCGCGCACGTGATCGATCATGCGCCCCCATTCCTCGGGGCCGTCGTGCGCGCAGTTCACGCGCGCCACGTTCATCCCGGCGGCCACCATGTCCCGGACCAGGGCGGCGTCGTTGGCGGCCTCCGAGGGCAGCGTGACCATGATCCGAGTTTCGCGATCCTCGGGGCTGTGGCCGAGCAGCTGCACCGAATTGCGCTCAAGGACTTCCTGCCCGCTGCCGTGATCCTCTCCGGGGTCGATGCCCACATCAAGCATGTCCAGGTTGGGTTCGGGACGCCCCGCAATGGCGGCCAGGCTCAGTAGAACCGCTTTGAGGTGGTCTTCCACGCCGGCTTCCATACGGCCCAGCGAGGAGAGCCCCAGATCCGAAAGGTCCGCTTGCAACTGCCGCACGTCCTGGCTGCGAACGGCGGTGTAGTCCACCAGGTTGACCGCTGACCAGCGGTGGCGGGGCTGCACCCTGTTGATCCGGTCCAATTGCGCGGACCGAGCGGACCGAACCACGCGGAACAGCTCCTCCACCGCATCCATAGCGTGCGACGCCTGTTCACTGCGTTGCTGGAACACATGCTCCGGCACTTGGCTCATGATCGTTTCAACCCCCTGGTCCGATGGTGTTCAATCACCGTAGTAACAACAGATTTACGCGAGGTGAACAGGGTCAGATCAGTTCCGGGTGAACTCGCTGAAACGTCCGGTGGCCGGGCCGTAATGCGCATCAACGGTCATGACGACTCCTGGAGTGTCGCTCGAGTTCAGCGACTTGAGTAGTTCTTGCAACGCCCAGCGCGGACCTTCCACCTCGATGGTCACGGTGCCGTCCGAGTTGTTGGTTGCGTGGCCCACCAATCCCAGTTTCTCGGCGTGCCTCCAGGCCCAGTACCGAAAACCCACGCCCTGGACAGTCCCGTGGATCACGGCTGTCATGGCGAGCGATTCGTTGAGATCGATTTCTTCGCGTTCACGGTCTTCAGACGGACGCGGGTGCAGTGATGGCATCTCCATAGGCCCAGATTAGGAGATACTGCTGGAAGAACATACTGCTGATGTTCGGCAGAACCCGTGAAAGGTTGCTCCATCCATGACCGGAAGCCCAGTGCTCAACCCCCAGGATCGACTCGACATTCTGGAGACCCTGCATTTTCTGTCTCACGTGATCGACAATCGGGAATGGGACCACCTGGCCGACGCTGTCACCGAAGACGTCGAATTCCTGTCCCCGCGCACCGATGCCCCCGAAACGCTGGAGGATCTGGCTCCCGTCATGGCTTTGCCTGGCCCCGCGGGGATCCGCCAGGGCTACGAGCTCTCCCAGCTGGCCCAGTACGGCAGCGTGCACACGCTCAACACCGTGATTGAACCCATCGACCAGGACACAGCGGTCACATGGAGCCGATTGATCATGGTGTCCTTCGATCAGCGCGCGGTGGGCGCGGATGTCGTGGACACCCTGATCCGTACCCCGGCTGGTTGGCGCATCTCACGGCGGGTGGTTCACGCGCGCAACATGCTGCGCGATCAGCAACGCCAGGGCGGCGGTTACGTGCCCGGCCCCTACACGTTCATGCATTTCGACGAGGCCATCGTCCAGGCCCAGCAAGCGGTCACAGACGCGAGCGCGCACCAGGACGGTGAATTGCCCCGATGAGCCAGCAAGGTTGGGAGCGCGTCACCGCCGAGGATGCCGTGCAGATTCACGAAACGCTCGCGCGGTACGCGCACTGCATCGACAACCGCGATTGGGACAGGCTGCACCTGATTTTCACCGCAGACGCGCGTTTCGGGGCACCCGGCAATTACACACGGTCACGCGATGACATTCCCGGACGCATCGAACAGGTCGCCCCGTACCATCCGCACTACACCACGGATACGGTGATCGCGCGCCTCCCCGCCACATCGGATGGCAGGGAGTGCGCGCGATCGTGGAGCAAGTACCTCATTGTGAGACACGACGGGTCGCTGGCCTCAGGCGATTACCTGGACGAGTGGATCCGCACCGAGCAAGGGTGGCGAATCAATCAGCGTCGGGTGTCCCGCGGTCAACGCTGGGAGAACGACCCCGGGGGTGCTTCCCAGCGTGACCTGGGTATGAGTGATTTTCTGGCGGCTATCTCCTAGGAGAGGTTCGCCAACGCCTCGGTGATGATGGTGTCCCCGTCCGCGAAGTCGATCTTCTGACCGATTGTGGTGTCGGGGGCGGTCAAAACCGCCGCGGCGACCAAGGCCACGTTGCCGCGCGCCGTGTCGGCGCCGTCGTCGTTCTGGCCCGGCTCGGTGGTGATCATGCCACTGGCCTCGTCATCAGTGAGCGTGCCCGGCCCCAGAATGGTCCACTTGAGCGAGCTGGCGCGCAAGTGGTCGTCGGCGTCAGCCTTGGACTGCGCGTATGCGTAGAAAGAGTCGCCCTCAGGAACACCGTGGTCCTGGCCAGCCCCGATGTAGGAGACCATGACGTAACGTTCCACGCCCGCGGCCTGGGCCGCGTCCATGGAACGAATGGCGGCGTCACGATCCACGGCGTAGGTACGCTCCGGGTCCCCGCCACCAGCTCCCGCGGACCACACGACGGCGTCCTGGTCGGCCAGCAACTTGGTGAGACCGTCCGTGTCAAGATCCTGCACGTCCGCGACGACCGCGTTAGCACCGGTGTCCTCGACGTCCTGGACCTGTGATGCGGAGCGGATCACCGAGTTCACACGGTGCCCCTCGCCCGTCAGAATCTGGCTGAGCTTGAGGGCCACCTTTCCGTGGCCTCCGATGATCATGATGTCCGACATGGATTAATCCTTCCGTAGACGGTAGTACTTCCGAGCCGTAGCCGTTCCGTTGATTCGGATGGCGGCCCACACCGCTACGAGCAGCAGGGCGACGACCACGGCGGGTGCCACTGTCCATAGCGCGATGAGTACCAAGATCATTCCCACCAGCGCCGGAATCATTGGCCAGCCGTACTGCACCATCTCCACGGCCATGTAGTCCTGAACCCTCAGATGCGCACTGTCCTGCGGCAGACGGCCCGTACGAGCGCTGGCTCGGACACCTTTGGATCCGGTGGAGCGTTCTTCCATCATTCCCACGTGGGGCACTTGATCCACGCGCATGAACGAGAGGATCACACCGCCCAGTGAAACCACGACCCCCGCGAGGAGCACCGGCCATTGCCAAGCGGTGTCGAAAAGTCCGGTCCGATCCAGCTGCTCGTTGAACAACACACCGGCGATAGCTGCAACCAGCGCGACGATCCCCACCACCGTCACGCGGCGCTTCCACACTTTGTCCACCCATTCCAGTGAGGGAATGGGAACGTTGGGGCGATCAGCTCCAGTGAGCCTGTATTCCTGTGCCAAGTCGGGGCCTCCTACGAATGTCTGTGGGACGCCACCATCTCGTGATAGAGCCGCGTCACCACGGCGTGCAAGTCAGCACTGTCATGTTCCACCAGAGCTTCCGTCAACACACCCAACAGTCCGTGGATCATGAACCGTTCCTGCAGATTGGATGCGCTGGGCTGGTGCTGTTCACTGCGCAGTTGGCGGCATGCCGCGGCAAGTTGTACGACCAGGGCGTTACCGGCCAGGTAGCCACCGGGGCCGGAGAGCACGGCCGCGTAGTAGTCCTTGTAGCCGATCATATGATCGGCCACAGTATGTGCGAGTCGCTCCAGGATGTCGCCTTCGCTATGAGTGGTTGCGCTCTTCAAGGACAATTCGGCCCGCAGTAGGTTCACGGTGGTTTGCAGGAGGACTTGGTCCCGGGAGCCGAAATTTTCGTACACGGCCTTGCGACTCACCCCCGCAGCCTGCGCAATTTCCGTCATGCCCACGTGTGATCCGCAGCGGGACACCAGATCGACCGTGGCGTCAACCACCGCTCTCCGCGTTCGTTCAATCCGTCGATCCATGGGAAACTCCAAAATCCGATGAGAAGTTAAATAGTACGCTCACTTTATATTTAACGTAATCCTCGGAATTCGGGGCACCCCTTAAGGGGTGGGATTTTAGAGTCAGGGCCCCATCTCGCCGGTGACGACAAACACCAGGCCTTCTCCCTGAAAGTCCACGAACCCGGGGTCGCCGGAGTACAACAGCGAATGTCCCGCGAAAATCTCGTGAGTCTCAGCCTCCGGTTCCGACAGTGTGGCGGACACGTTCCCCTCGGCAACGAGCACCACGGATGTGCCCCTGATCCGCCGCCGAACGGCATGTTTGCGGTGGACCTGGAACGCAATCAAACTCAGGTTGGCGTCCCACAGGGGGTAATCCACTGACCCGTCCGGACTGAAATCCGGATCCAGAATCTCGATGGGCGCCTGCTGGGGTGCCAGCACGGACAGCAGCTCCGGCACGTCCATGTGCTTCTCGGTCAGGCCGGCGCGCAGCACGTTGTCCGAGCAGCCCATGATTTCCACCGCCGTACCGGACATATAGGCGTGCAGCTGCTGGGGCGGGGTATGCATAGCCTGCCCCGGATACAAGTGCACCATGTTCATGCACAGCGCCACGAGCATCCCCGGATCCCCCGGGTAGTGATGATCGAGCAGCTCGATGAGGTAGACCGCCCGCTCCAGTTGCGTGGCCTTGGGACACAACGCCACATAATCATCGTCAGCTTCGGGCAGGTGCGCCAGATGCGTCTTGCGCAGCCTGGCTGCAGCGCTCACACACGCCCGGAGTGAGTCCCGGGCATAGTCCTCGGACAGGGTCAGTGCGGCCTGCAGCGCTGACGGTTGATTGGCGGCCCAAGCCAGCCAGTCCAGACGCAATTCGTGAGCAAGTTCACGCAACTCTGCACCGGATTGTTGCCCCGCAAGGAGCCACATGCTGGTGAGGGCGACCACAGTTTCCGGTTTGGCGCGGTCGTCCTTGTAGTTGCGCTGCGGGGAATCCAGTGGCACTTGCCGTTCGTTGTCCCGCGCGAAGCCAGCCTGCGCCTGCTGGGTCGAAGGGTGCACCTGGATCGACAACGGCGCGGCGATGGCGAGAATCTTCAGCAGGAAGGGCAGATCGGGCAGGACCTCCGCAAGACTCTTAGTGTGCTCCCCCAGGTCAATGCGGGAGGGTGCGCTCGGGTGGGCGCCCATCCACAGTTCAGCCTCCGGCTGGTCGCTGGGGACAGGCCTACCCTGCATGGTGGCCAACACCGATCGTGAACCCCACGCGTAATTCTGAATCGGATTGTCCATCCGAAAGAACTCTGCCATGCAGATCATCCAACCACAGCGGGCTTGAGGATTCGTGAGGGCTTCGTCCGCTCTTTCGGTGGCCTCACGTAGAATTCGACCTTGTGAACATAGATCTTTCTTCCTCGTTCAAGGCCTACGACGTGCGCGGCATCGTGGGCTCCACCATCACTGCGGACAGCGTGCGAGCCACCGGTGCGGCTTACGTCGACGTGCTCGGCCTGGCCGGCTCCACGGTGGCCGTGGGCGGCGACATGCGCCCATCGTCCCCGGAATTCATCGACGCGTTCGCACAGGGCGCCATGATGCGGGGCGCGGATGTGATCAAGATCGGCAACATCTCCACCGATGAGCTGTACTTTGCATGCGGCACGCTCAATTGCGCCGGTGTGACCTTCACCGCTAGCCATAACCCCGCTGCCTACAACGGCATCAAGATGTCCATGGCCGGGGCCGTACCAGTGTCCTCGGACACGGGGTTGTTCGACATTCGGGACCTTGCCCAGCAGTACTTGGATTCCGGCGACATCCCGCAGGCGGAGCAGCAGGGCACCGAGACCAGCCGTGACGTGCTGGCAGACTACGCGCGCTACCTGCGCGAATTAGTGGACTTGCGCGAGAGCCGCCCGCTCAAGGTGGTTGTCGATGCAGGCAACGGCATGGCCGGCCTCACGACTCCCGCCGTCCTCGGTGATGCCGAACTCGAGGCACTGCCCCTAGAGATCGTGCCCTTGTACTTCGAATTGGACGGCACATTCCCCAATCACCCCGCGAACCCGCTCGAACCCGCCAACTTGGTGGATCTGCAGGCCGCAGTGCGTGAGCACCAAGCCGATATCGGGCTGGCCTTCGACGGGGACGCCGACCGCTGTTTCGTGGTCGACGAGCGCGGCGAACCCGTCTCGCCCTCGGCCATTGCCGCCATCGTGGCAGAGCGGGAGATTGCCCGCGCCCAGACCGAAGGCAATGAGCAGCCCGTGGTGATCCACAACCTGATCACGTCCAAAGCTGTGCCGGAACTCGTTGAAGCCAGCGGCGGCCGCGCGGTCCGCACGCGAGTGGGCCACTCCTTCATCAAGGCCGTCATGGCATCCGAGAAGGCCGTCTTCGGCGGTGAGCACTCGGCGCACTACTACTTCAAGGATTTCTACAACGCGGACACCGGAATGCTTGCAGCCATGCACGTGCTGGCCGCCCTCGGCGAGCAGCAGGGCACGCTCAGCGATCTGATGGAACGCTACGACCCGTACGTGGCCTCCGGGGAGATCAACTCCGAAATCGAGGACAAAGCCGCCGCCGTGGATCGGGTACGCGCCCACTACGCCGAGCAGGATCCCTCCGTCACGGTCGAGGACATGGACGGCACCACCTTCACCCACCCGGGCGAGGGCTGGTGGTTCAATCTGCGCCCTTCCAACACCGAGCCGTTCCTGCGCCTGAACGTAGAGGCCCCGGACACCGCAACCATGGAGCGCGTGCGGGACACGGTATTGGGTCTCGTGCGCCAGGACTGACGCGCGCACCAACCCTTGAAACGCCGACGGCGCCGCACG
>NZ_BAAAQA010000020.1:0-56392 GCF_039531425.1 Kocuria atrinae | reverse complement strand
TCGTGCGGCGCCGTCGTACGTCGTGCTGGGAATCAGAACGACGAGCCGAGGCTCAGGAATCGGCCATGCGAGCTTCGTCGTGGAGCATCCACTGGTCGGGGCCGAAGATCTCGTAATGGATGTTGCGGCCGCGCATTCCCTTCTCGATGAGCTGTGAGCGCAGGCCCTTCATGAAGGGCAAGGGTCCGCACATGAAGGCGTTGGTGTCCTCATCCACGTCAAGGTCGATGTCGGCAAGGTTCATGAAGCCCTCGTGATCGCCGTCTCCGGGGGTCTCCATCCAGGTGATCAACTGGGCGTTGGGCAGGCTGTCCACCAGCCGCTCCATGATCTGGCGCCCCGGCCAACGGTCCTTGGAGTGATCCGCGTGTAGCACGGTGACCTTGCGCTGCGACTGTTCCTTGGCGAGCTTGTCCAGGAACGCCACGATGGGAGTGGTGCCGATCCCGGCCGAGGCCAGGACCAGGCTGCCGTGACCTTCATCCAGAACCACATCACCGTAGGGGTTGGAGATCTCCAGGATGTCACCCTCGTTGATGTCCTCGTGCAGGATGGGTGTGACCTCGCCCTGCGGGTCCTTTCGGATGACCACACGTCGGTGGCCCTCCTGAGAGGGAACCAGAGTGAACTGGCGGGGCTGACGGATACCGTCCTTGACCTTGACCTGAATGGTCACGTACTGGCCGGGAATCGGGCGGGTCAGCGGGGTGTCGTCCGCAGGCTCGAATTCGAAGGCAATGACGCCCTTGGCGATCTCTTCCTTGGAAATGAGCTTGAACGGCGCGAACATCACGTCATTGGCCTGTTGGCCGTAGAGACCCTTCTCCAACTTGATCAGGGCGTCCGCCATGAGCCAGTAGACCTCGTCCCAGGCTGCGACAACCTCGGGGGTTGCGGCATCACCCAGGTCCGCTGCAATGGCACCGAACAAGTGCTCATGCACGGTGGGATATTCCTCGGGCAGCAGGCCCAGCGACGTGTGCTTATGAGCTACGCGCGAGAGCACCTCGTCCGGATAGGAATCCGGATTCTTGAGCAGGTGGGAGGCGAAGGCCGCGATCGAGCCCGCCAATGCCTGCGGTTGCGTGCCGTTCTTCTGGTTGGAGCGGCTGAACATCCCGTCCAACAGATCGGGGCGGGCGTTGAACATGGACTTGTAGAACTCGGGGGTGATCGCGGGGATCCGCTCTGCGATCACGCCAATAGTTTGTTCGATGATGGGACGAGACTTCTCGGAAAGCACGGCTACTCCTCAGTTTGGAAACCTTGCACTAAGAAATCTAGCATCCCAAATACGAGTAATGTAGGTCTCACACGAAAGCGTTACGCGGCGGGGCCAACCCAATACTGACCGCCACCTTGCCAGCCTGTCGCTCGTTGACCAGGTCGGCAATGGTCACACTGTCCAACTCGCAGTAGAAGGCCTCCCGGGCCTTGGCGAGCGCCGCGCGCAGCTTGCAGCCGTGATTGAGCGGGCAAGAAGCCTCGTCCGCCTCACACTCAACAATCGCGGTATTGGCCTCAAGCTCCCGCAAGACGGATCCCAGATTGGCCTCAAGACCAGCTTCGGTCAGGCTCACTCCCCCGGCCCGTCCGCGCTGCGACTCCAACAACCCCATGGATCGCAGTTTGGCCACCGTCTTTGTCACGTGGTGATAGGGGGCGCCGACACTCTCGGCAATACGTTGAGTGGACAAGAGAGTGCCCTCGGGCAGTCCGCCCATCAGCAACAGCACTCGTAGGGCGATGTCAGAAAAAGCAGTTAGCTTCACGATTCAGCCCCCTCATGTGGTTATGGATCTATTAAACGCTGCCAACCTTGGAGTAACCGTTACTTTCGACGGAAAATTCCCTCGGCGGAGCTCGTCCCCCATCCGACTAACACCTCGATGCAGGCTAGTCCACGCTTGTGTTTTTCCCTGGGCGAGCCAGTTACCCCCTCGTATGCTGAAAAAGCTGCAACCCCCCGGGCTTTGGGGGCCAAGGGGTGCGACAGCAGGCTAGAACCAATTCAATAGGGGGATATAGGTCATGGCCTTTTCACTGTCGCCTTCTCGCAAGACACGTGCCGAAGACCGGCCTACCCAAACGCCTGTCGACGCACCACAAACTTCTAGTAGGGAGACAATCGATATGTCCCAGTTGGACAACTTCATTCAGGAACTGCTGAGCATCGAGGGCGCGACCGGCGCCGCCGTGGTGGATATTTCCAGCGGCATGGCACTTGCCTCCGGCGGTAACCCCGGCTTCGACCTCAACGTTGCCGCGGCCGGTAACTCCAACGTGGTCCGCGCCAAGCTGCGGACCATGAAGGACATCAACCTTCGCGGTGAGATCGAGGACATCATGATCACCCTCGAGGGCCAGTACCACTTGATCAACGTGCTCAACACGGAAGAGACCAGCGGACTGTTCGTTTACCTCGTGCTGGACCGCAACACCGCGAACCTCGCACTGGCACGCCACAAACTCAACACCGTGTCCAAGCGCGTTTCCCTCTGATCCGACTCAAAATTGGTGACCCGGGATTCATCCACCCGGGTCGTTCACACGACTGCGGCCCGTACTCAAAAGTGCGGGCCGCAGTTCTTTGAGATCCGGAGGCTCGCGCCCGGTCCGGTGACAGTCCTGAGTCAGGGTCAGTCGTGAGCGGTGTTCTCCTGCGGGACTTCTTCGGCCACGCGCCGCTTACGCACCGCCCTGGCGGGCAGCTCCTCGCCCGTCACAGCAGCCATCAGGGTGTCTTCAGTGGCCTGGTCATTGAACTGCTCACTGACGATCTGACCGTCACGCATGACCAGGATTCGGTGACACCATTGCAACAATTCGGACATCTCCGAGGAGATCAGTAGCACCGAGGTGCCCTTGGAGGTCAGGTCGGGAGCATGTCGTAGATGTCGCCCTTGGCACCCACGTCGATTCCGCGGGTGGGGTGATTCAGGATCAGAATGTCGCAGTCGGTGCTCATCCATCGGGCCAGCGCGATCTTCTGCTGATCGCCGCCGGACAACTTGCCCACTTAGCCCTGGATGTCGTGCGTCTTGATGTGCAAGGCCTTGACCTGGGCGACAACTTCACGCAGTGCGGTGACTTCCCTGACGAATCCCGCATCCGGGTCCGGGTCGTCGTGACGCAGCCTGCGGGCCACGGATTGCTCGTGCGCCTCGTTCAACTCGTCGTCGTTGTCGAACAGGTACCCGATACCGAGCTCCACGGCGTCCTGCGCCGAATTAATGCCCACGTCTTTACCGGACACCTGAAGCTGCGCGTATGAACCAGGGTGAACCCCCACCACGGCACCGGCCAGCTCGTTCATGCCGGCGCGGCGCAAACTCGTCAGGCCCAGGACTTCTCCGCGGCGGAGCGTGAGATCCACGCCGTTCAGTCCGCTGTCCGTACTCAACCCGCGAACGGTCAGGGCCTCGTCCTCGTGTTCCTGACCGCCGGGCCGGTCCCGCTCGGGGAGTTCGCGTTCCAGCATGGAGAAGACGATCTGGTCGGCACCCACTTCACGGGGTACGAATTCTTCCTTGATCGTGCCCTCGCGCATGACCACGATGCGGTCGGCCAAGGAGCGCACCTCATCAATGCGGTGGGTGATGTAGATGACGCCTCGACCCTGACTGGCCAGCTGTCGCGTCATGGCGTGCACGGTGGCCACTTCGTGATCGTTGAATGTGGCTGCTACCTCGTCCATGAGCACCAGGCGCGGGTCCTCCATGCGAACACGCAGCACCTACACGAGTGCTTTCTCCGCGCGCATCAGGGAGGAAATGTGGGCCTCCGGATCCAACTCCACCCCGGAGTCACGCAATACCTCTCGGGCCCGTTCCAGCAGCGACTCCCGGTCACCGTGGACTCCGTGCTCGAATCCCGCGATGGCCTCCGCCACCGTGAGGGACCCGTTCATCGCGAAGCGCTGGTGCACGGCACCCACGCCCGCTGATCGGGCATCCTGTTCATTCTGTGGTGTGTAGTTGTCCCCACACAGGATCATGGCTCCCCCGTTGGGCCGCGAGAGCCCGGAGAGCAACGAAATCAGAGTGGACTTACCCGCCCCGTTTTCTCCCACCAGACCAACAATCTCTCCGGCCCCCACCGTGAGATCGATGCCCTTGAGAGCCCGAAAATGAGCGTAATTCTTGGTCAGACCGGTGACCTGCAAAATGTTTTCCAAGGACAGCCTCTCCCCTGCTATTCCAGTCGGCCTCATTGTCTTCCTTGACGGAGTTTCCCCCAACGGACCGCACAGTAGCTAACTAAAACACACATGGAAACGCCGTGCACGCCACTCAAGTGAAGAATGGCGTGCACGGCGTCGCTACATATGGGGACACTGACCCTTCGGGCGTGTCAGTTCGAATCAGGAATTCTTGAGTCGCTCCTCAAGACCGGCACGCTGTTCCAAAATGACTTCCGGAACGTCACCGAGCTTGTTGAACCACTCGTCGATGCCCGGCAACTCGGCCAGCCACTCCTCCTGATCGACGCGCAGTGCAGCTTCGAGCTCGTCGTCGGAGATGTCCAGGCCGCTGAGGTCCAGGTCTTCCTTGGTGGGGACGATGCCCACGGGGGTCTCCTGACCACCCGCGGTACCCTTGAGTCGCTCGACGATCCACTTGACCACGCGAGAGTTTTCGCCGAAGCCGGGCCATGCGAAGCCGCCGTCTGCGGTGCGACGGAACCAGTTCACGTAGTAGATCTTGGGCATGGCCTCCTCGCCAACGCGCGCGCCGGTGTCCAGCCAGTGGTCCAGGTAGTCATTGGCGTTGTAGCCGATGAACGGGAGCATGGCCATGGGGTCGCGGCGAACCACACCCACGGCACCCTTGGCGGCAGCGGTGGTCTCGGAGGACAGCGTTGCACCCTGGAAGACACCGTGCTCCCAACCGAAGGACTCGGAGACCAAGGGCACGGTGGTCTTGCGGCGGCCACCGAAGATGATGGCCGACAGCGGCACACCTTCGGGATCGTCGTACTCGTCCGCCAGGATGTCGACCTGCTTGATGGGGGTGCAGAAGCGCGAGTTGGGGTGCGCGGCCGGGCGCCCGGAGTCCGGGGTCCAGTCGTTACCCTTCCAGTCGGTGAGGTGATCGGGGACCTCATCGGTCATGCCCTCCCACCACACACCGCCGTCATCGGTGAGTGCGACGTTGGTGAAGATGGTGTTGCCGCGTGCCACGCCGCGCATGGCGTTGGGGTTGGTGGTCCAGCCAGTACCCGGAGCCACACCGAACAGGCCGGCCTCGGGGTTGACCACGCGGGCCTGGCCTTCCTTGAAGCGAATCCAGGAGATGTCGTCTCCGACCATTTCGGCCTTCCAGCCGTCGATGGTGGGCTCGAGCATTGCGAAGTTGGTCTTACCGCAAGCCGAGGGGAATGCCGCAGCGATGTAGCGGGAATCGCCCTCGGGGTCGGTGACCTTCAGGATGAGCATGTGCTCGGCCAGCCAGCCCTCGTCGTGGGCGATTGCGGAGGCGATGCGCAGTGCGTAGCACTTCTTACCGAGCAGGGCGTTGCCGCCGTAGCCGGAACCGAAGGACCAGATGGCACGGTCCTCGGGGAACTGCACAATGTACTTGGTGGTGTTGCAGGGCCACGGGACGTCTTCTTCACCCGGCTCGAGCGGGGAACCCAGGGAGTGCAATGCTTCCACGAAAAACGCGTTGTCGCGGGTCATCTTGTCCAACACCGGGGTGCCGATGGTGGCCATGATGCGCATGGAGCACACGACGTAGGCGGAGTCGGTGATTTCCACGCCGTACTTGGGATCCTCGGCGTCCAGGCTTCCCATGACGAACGGAATCACGTACATGGTGCGACCGCGCATGGAACCGGTGAACTTCTTCACCAGGGTTTCCTTCATGACGGCGGGGTCTTCCCAGTTGTTGGTGGGACCGGCGCCCTTGGGCGTCTTGGTGCAAATGAAGGTGCGCTCCTCGACACGGGCTACGTCGTCCGGGTCGGAGAAGGCGGCGAAGGAGTTGGGGAACTTCTCTTCGTTCAGACGAACGAAGGTTCCTGCGTCCACGAGCTCGGTGGTCAGCGTGTTCCATTCCTCTTCGGAACCGTCTGCCCAGTGGATGGCGTCCGGCTGTGTCATTTCCGCCATTTCGCGGACCCACTCCAACAGTTGCGGGTGCGTGGTGGGTGCGTTGTCGAGCGCTTCACGCACAGCCTGGTTGAGTCCGGTGGATTCGGTGCTTGCAGTGGTGTTGTCAGCCATTGACATGTCTCCTCGTTGAGGCCGTCTTGCCGCGCCCATGGTCGGCGATGCTGCTGCCCGTCGATCAGGCTCTCAACGACATCGTTGAAAGTGATTCCGGGGGACTAGCTCCGGCAGGGTTTTGCGTGTGCAGTGAGTCTATCGCGGCAACGCCCTGTCCAGTTGAGGGTTACATCACACCACTGGCGGGAGCATCGAATTTTGCACTTGGGCTGGACCGGTGTAAGTTATTACCCGTTGCAGCCGAGCACATCGGTTGTTGCAAATGCGCCCGTAGCTCAACGGATAGAGCATCTGACTACGGATCAGAAGGTTGGGGGTTCGAATCCCTCCGGGCGCACCAAAGAAAAAGCTCCGTATCGGTTCCGATACGGAGCTTCTTGTTTGTCTTCCCCCCATTTCATAGGTGTTGGTCTCGTGGCTGCTTCCCCTCGTTCGCCGTTTCGCCCCGCTGCGCTCGCTGCACTGGCTCTGATTGGCGCGCTCGCCGGGTGCGCTCCGGTGGACGCACCCGATTCGGCGCCGTCGGCACCCGCGACCGGAGCGGCGTCGTCGTCTTCGTCTGCATCGAGTACGACGCCGCCCGCGACCGTTCCCGAAACCAGCAAGCCTGTACCCACGGAGACTGCCCAGCCAACCTCCACCGCGGAGGTGACGCGGGGACCCGAGGCTGCTCAGGGACCCGCCAGGACAGCCCTGGATGAGCTGGTAGTGAAGGGGCGCGCGCCCAAGACCGATTACTCACGCGAGCAATTCGGGGTGCGCTGGGCCGATACGGACCGCAATGGTTGCGACACCCGCAACGATATTTTGCGTCGCGATCTCACGGAGATAGCCGTGGCACCGGGAACGCAGGGCTGCAAAGTCCTCAGCGGTGATCTGACCAGCCCCTTCACCGGTGAGCATGTCGACTTCGTGTCAGGTGTCCAAACCAGTGCAGATGTGCAGATCGACCACGTAGTGGCACTGTCCGACGCGTGGCAGAAGGGCGCGCAGAACCTGGATGCAGATCAGCGCACGGAGTTCGCCAACGATCCCCTGAACTTGCTAGCCGTGGACGGGCCCAGCAACTCCGCGAAGGGCGATGGCGATGCCGCTACGTGGCTGCCACCGGCCACCGATTTTCGCTGCGAGTACGTGGCCCGGCAGATTGCTGTGAAACACCGCTACGAATTGTGGGTCACGGACGCGGAGAAGAACGCCATGGACCGGGTGCTCGGCAAGTGCCCAGACCAACCGCTTCCGGTTGATTCGGTGGTTCCGGAGCCGTCTGATACCCCGGCCGCTCCCCCGAGTCCGCAGCCCGCTCCCCGCGTCCCCGAGGCCGTCGAGCCCGTTGCTCCCGCGCCGGAAGCGCCCGAGGCACCGGCGCCGCCCGCACCCGCGGACCTCTACTTCTCGAAATGCGCCGAGGCACGCGCAGCTGGTCTCGCTCCGCTCTATGCCGGGCAGCCCGGTTATCGCGCCGGCCTGGACGGCGACGGTGACGGCGTGGCGTGCGAGCCCCGGCGCTGATTCGCGCCGGACTTGGATGTGAACTACATGGACCCAGGTTGGGAGTATCGCCTGGACCGCATGGTTGAGACGGTGGAAACCGGTCGGATCAGCACCCAGGAATGGCCGGCGTACGAAGCGCTCATGGCCGAGTACGCATCCGAGCTGGGCTGAAAAGACCCGCTGCGGATGTCAACCGCGCGGCACCTCGAAGTGAACCAAACGCGCATCCCCTCCGTCCAACAGCGCCCAGTCACCCGGGACTTCCAGCACGGCTACGCCGGAGGTCGGAAAGCCACCGGAGACATCCATCATGGCGTCCACATCGGAATCACGTGAGGCCAGGCGCAACACCGTGTCCAGCACCCCGGGCATGTGAGCGACCACTAAGAGGGTTCGCACGGTTTCCGGCGCGTGATTGACCGCGGCGATGATCGCCGTCTCGTGGGCGTTGTAGAGCTCGTCCACCAGTTGCGGTGTAGGCGCTTTCTCCCCGAGTTCGCTGCACACCCACGTGACGGTCTGGCGGGTTCGTAGCGCGGAGGACACCATGATCATGTCCGGGGTGTACTGCTGCGCGAGCCATTCCCCCGCCGCGGCAGCATCGTGAGCCCCGCGAGTCATCAGAGGACGGTCATGATCGAGCGCACCGGGCGGGTAGTCCGCCTTCGCGTGCCGCATGATCACCAGGTGCTTCACATCGTGGCGTGCCATGCCCACCAGTCTGGCACGCTCGCCTCGCGGCCTTAACCACGCCGACGCCGCTCGGTCGCCCTTGTGAGGCGCGCGAGCGGCGTCGGCGTGGTGGGAAAAGCTACGAAAAGATCAGATCGAGTATTCGGGAGCTGCCCACACGACCACTTCGGGGTGGTCGTAGAAGCGGTAACCCTGACCGCGCACGGTGCGCACGGTATTGGCCAGGCGACCGAGCTTGGAACGCAAGCGGCGCACGTGAACGTCGATGGTGCGCTCTGAGGGGACTTCCTCGGCGTCGTCCCAGAGGTTGTCCAGCAGCTCGAGGCGACCCACGGTGCGGGTGCCGTTCTCCACCAGGTAGTTGAGTAGCTCGAATTCGCGGTGCGTGAGGTTGAGCAGATCCCCGTCCAGGAACACCTCGCGGCGGGACAGGTCGATCAACACACCCACGCGCTGGTGGTCAATGGTGGAACCGGAAGCCGGAGTGGGCAACGGAACCATGGGTTCGATCACGGGATCCGCGCACGTGGGATCACCCAGCGCACTGCGAACCACCTCAAGATCGGTGCCCTCAGCATTGATCGGAGCGAGCGCTACGGCAGCGTAAGAATCGGATTCAGGGACCAACTGGTTGATGTGGCCACGCACATCCTGGACGAGCTGGACCAGATTGATACCGCGGTCAGCTGCAGCCTGCTCATCCACGCCCACGTAAATCACGAAGCCACGAGCTTCGGTGGGCTGCTGCTCGGTGACCGCATGGCGTTCCAGGCGAGAATCCTGAGACTGGTCACCCGTGAGTGAGCGCAGGTTTCGATATTCCTCCACGGAACCAGCAACGCGATGCGGTCCGCGCGAACGCATTGCGGCCTGCGCGGCGCTCAAGCGATGCCGCTGAGAAATATGAACGTAACCCGGTGCACCTGACATGTGAGTATCCCCTGCCTCGTGAGACACCGAATCCGTGAGTTTCCTGGAAGCGGCGTAATCACATCGTGTGCGACAACACGCGGACTGGCAAGTAACAAACCCGCTTACTTCTCACATAATGAGACAGATGGGGCTTAATGTATCCTAAATCACATTTTTGAGCCGCTTATTCAGCAGGCCATACAAGGCCAAGTAATCCCCCAAAAACGCAGAAATCCGCGCTTTCCCGGGTTCTCAATCTGGACTCTGAACGTATAAATCAGATTTTTTAGGCCGTGTCAAGAACCCGGGACGCGCGGTATCGCTAAAACGAAAACTCAACCGGCAGAGCGGTCTCAGTCCACCACTCCGTACAGGCGGTCACCGGCATCTCCCAAGCCGGGCACGATATAGGCGTTCTCGTCCAGACGCTCGTCAATAGCTGCCAGCACGAGGTTCGCCTCGGCGTCACCCAGTTCTTCCTCAAGCTTCGCGATGCCCTCCGGCGCGGCCAGGAGGCACACGCACGTGATCTGCTCGGCGCCGCGGCGGTAAAGGAACTTGATGGCCTCACGCAGGGTGCCACCGGTGGCCAACATGGGGTCCAGCACGTACACCTGGCGGCCGGTCAGGTCCTCGGGCAGCCGCTCCGCGTAAGTGATGATGTCCAAGGTGGTGTCATCCCGGGCCATGCCCAAGAAGCCGACCTCCGCGGTGGGAATGAGACGCGTCATGCCCTCGAGCATGCCCAAACCCGCTCGCAGGATGGGGACGACCAACGGGCGGGGGCGGGAGAGCCCCACGCCCTGGGTTTCCGCCACGGGAGTCTGAATGGTGATGGGTTCCACCCGGACCTCGCGGGTGGCCTCGTACGCGAGCAGCGTGACGAGTTCTTCGACCAGCTGCCGGAACACCGGTGACGGTGTGGACTTATCGCGCAGAACGCTGAGCTTGTGGGCTACCAGGGGGTGATCCAAAACGGTGACTCGCATACGGTCAAACTAGCACCGGCGGCCGGAATTCAGCCCGGAGTGGGGCCGAGCATCGCGGTGTCATGTGCGAAATTTCCACCCGTCGTAGGATGCGTGGCCTATCGTCATTACGAAAGACTTGAACCCAATCACATTGGTACATCAGCTGCAGCCCCCGAAAGGAACAGCCTCTTATGACGGCTCCGGTCCTCGAAACCGAGAATCTGGTCAAGATATATGGCAGAGGGGAAACCAGGTTCGATGCTCTCAAGGGCGTGAACCTGCAGATCAACGAGGGCGAGTCCGTGGCCGTTGTTGGCAAGTCCGGCTCAGGCAAATCAACCCTCATGCATTTGCTTGCCCTCCTTGATGCGCCCACCCACGGTGTGGTCGCGCTCAAGGGTCAACCCACCAACGACCTGGACGCCAAACAGCTCAACGAGTTGCGCAATTCGGCGTTCGGTTTCGTGTTCCAGCAGTTCTTCCTCACCCCCAACCAGACCGTTCTGGAGAACGTGACGTTGCCGCTGAAGATCGCCGGCGTCTCCTCCGCGGAGCGCAAACGCCGAGGCTTGGAAGCGCTCGAGCAGCTGGAGATGGCGGATAAGGCCTCCAATAAGGCCACGGACTTGTCCGGCGGCCAGAAGCAGCGCGTGGTCATTGCCCGTGCGCTGATCAATAACCCCTCCGTGATTTTCGCTGACGAGCCCACGGGCAACTTGGACACCGCCACCTCTGACGTGGTCGAGGACATCCTGTTCGGGCTCAACAAGGAGAAGGGCATCACCCTGGTGGTGGTCACCCACGATCCGGACCTCGCTTCACGTTGCTCTCGCCAGATCTACTTGGTGGACGGCGAAATCGATCAGAGCGCGAGCCCCGCCGCAGCGACCCACATGTTCTCGGGGCGAAACAACTCCGAGCAGAGCGAGAGCGGCCCCGTGACCGTGAAGGAACCCGCGACCGGTCAGCTCATCACCTTGAGCGAGGCCGACGCCGCTGAGCTCGCCGAGGCAGCGCGCCGCCCCCGCCGCGCGGGTCGCCACGCAGCCCCCGCGGCCGAACCGTCCACCTCCGACCAGCAGGGAGTCTCCGAGTGAAGTTTGTCGATCTGCTGCGGACGGCCATCGGAAACACGTTCCGTTCCAAAGCACGAACCATTCTGACCGTCATCGCCATCTTCATCGGTGCGTTCACCCTGACCCTCACCTCGGGTGTGGGCACCGGCGTGAACGACTACATCGACAAGACCGTTGCCGGTTTCGGCGATCAGAATTCCATTTACGTCCAGAAGGTCGCGGATCAGACCGAACCCCAGGACGACGGGCCCCGGGAGTACGACCCCGAGGATTCCAACGTGTCCACCGGATTCGGGTCCATGAGCGGCTTGAGCAACAAAGACATCGAGACCATCGAAAACATCGACGGTGTCGAGTCCGTGGACCCCATGTACATGGTCACCCCCACGTACCTGGAATCGCCTGACGGTGATCAGTTCCAGTTGCAGCTGGGCATGCCTTCGGACGCCGAAGGCGTCGAACTCGAGTCCGGCGAGATTCCCACCCGAGAAGATGACGAGATGATCGTCCCCGCGTCCTGGGTCGAAGACCTGGGTTTCGATTCGAACGAAGATGCCGTGGGCAAGACCGTTGACGTGGTCATGACCAACATGGCCGGCGATGACGAAACCTTCGAAGTCACCATTTCCGGTGTCTCGCAAGCCTCCTTGGCCGGTGCGTCCTTGACCCCCATGCCGTCCTCGAGCCTCAACGAGAAGCTCTACGACTACCAGACCTCCGGGTCTCAGCGCGACGTTCCGGACAGCTACTTCATGGCCGTGGCCAACATCGAGAACATCGACGACGCCGGTCAGATCAAGTCCCAGCTCGCGGACGAGAACATGTTGGGTATGACCGTGGAGGACCAGCTCGGCATGTTCCGCGCGGTCATCAACGGCATCGTCTGGATCTTGAACTCCTTCGCGATCATCGCCCTGCTCGCAGCGGGCTTCGGCATCGTGAACACGCTGTTGATGTCCGTGCAGGAGCGCACCCGTGAGATCGGCCTGATGAAGGCCCTGGGTATGAGCGGCGGCAAGGTCTTCGGCCTGTTCTCTCTCGAGGCCATCTTCATCGGCTTCCTCGGTTCCGCCATCGGCGCCGCCGTGGGCGTGGCCACCGGATCGATCATCAGTTCCGTACTGTCCAACGGGCTGTTGGAAGGCCTACCGGGCTTGAGCCTGTTCCTGTTCGACCCGATCCAGACTGCACTGATCATCTTGTCCGTGATGGTCATCGCGTTCCTGGCCGGCACCATTCCCGCCATGCGCGCAGCACGGCAGGATCCCATCAATGCACTGCGCTACGAGTAATTCACTTTCACCACTCGCACCAATGAGAAGAAGGGACCTTCCCCATGAGCACGACTCCCAATGAACCCCGAAACCCCGACTACGGCAACCAGCCCGGCGCCGGTCAGCCGAATCCCGGCCAGCCCAACCCTGTTGGCCAGCCGGGCCCCGGCCAGGATCCGCAGGGTGCGCCTCAGCACGGCTACGGCCAGCAGGGCGGCAAATACGGTACGTCCGAGTACAACCCGAACCAGTACACCGGCATGGTGGAGCGCCCGGGTCTGCTCGATAAGCTGCTCAAGCTGACGCTGTTGTCCGCGGCGCTGTACATCCTGTGGTCAGTCGTCAGCCTCATCGCTAATTCCGTCACTGATCTTGCTGCTTTCTACCGCGAGCAGGGTCTGAGCAGTGAACAAGCAGAGGCATTTGCTAGTAGCGGTGGGGTCGGAAGCACGATTACTGGTCTGGTCATCGGACTGCTGCTCTACTTCCTGGTCTACCGCGGCTTGGCCAAGGGCAAGAACTGGGCTCGCATCCTGGGTACTGTCTTCGCCGCTCTGTCGATCCTGTCCTACCTGTTCGGGATCTTCGGCGCGCTCATGTACGGCGGGCTGGGCATCGTATTGATCGTGATCTCGATCATCGCGGTCGTCGTGAACATCATGTGGATCGTGACCGCGTTCAAGACTCCCAACTCCGCGTACTTCGCGCAGAACAGCCGCCGGTAAGTCACACATGGCGTTACCGCCCACTGCCAGGTCCATCCAGCACGAACGCTGGATGGACCTGGCTTTATTAGAAGCACAGCAGACCGTGGCGAGCGGGGACGTCCCGATCGGTGCGGTGGTCGTCAACTCCCAGGGCGACGTCGTCGGGCGTGGCTATAACCGTCGCGAAGCGTGCGGCGACCCCACCGCGCATGCGGAGGTCCTGGCACTCCGCGACGCCGCAGCCCGCACCGGATCGTGGCGGCTCCAGGACTGCACCCTGGTGGTCACCCTGGAACCGTGCGCCATGTGTGCCGGGGCCATCGTGCTGTCTCGTGTACCGCGGCTAGTTCTCGGAGCTTGGGATCCAAAGGCTGGCGCCTGCGGATCGGTGTTCGACGTGGTCCGCGAACCTCGCCTGAATCACTGGGTCGAGGTCACCGGTGGGGTCCGTGAAGCCGAGTGCGCCGGGCTGCTGCGGGAGTTCTTCGAGGCCCACCGCAAGTAGTCACGGCTGGCACAGTTTGGTTCCGGGTGGAACCTGACGGTAAAGTACTTCGAGCTGGTGACGTGTCCGAGCGGCCGAAGGTGCATCACTCGAAATGATGTTTGGTGTTAAAGCCAACGAGGGTTCAAATCCCTCCGTCACCGCCAATCGAAATCGCCCGTTGCCCCTAGTCAAACAGGGGTAGCGGGCGTTTTTCATGCCCGCAGGCCCACCACCAGGTTCACATCGGGCGCATGGCGTGGAAACCCTCGACCGAGTGCACAGTGATCGACAGCCCGCCCCAAATCCTCGCGCATCTGCACCCTGATCGACAGTACGACCGGGGATCCTCGGTTCTGTGGCCTTACCGTCGATGGGACTGCAGCTCCTGGATGGCGCGTAGTCCTACCGTCGGTCAGAATGCACACTCGGGTCACGGGCGGCCCCATCACCCGATCAGCACGCGCCGACGGCCGTGCCCGGGTGCGCGGCGAACACCGCTAGGGACTCTAAGGTGTAATGCAGGACACAAACACCACCTTGCAGGAGGACCTCAAGCATGACCACCGAGCCCAAACCCCAGCACCTCGGCGCCAACGGGGAAGACGTCCCCGATGCCCATTACGTGCGGACCGGTGACCACAGTTTCCGGACCACGGTGTACACGCAGGGTGCGTGGAGCCCGCTGGAACAGCACATGGCGGCCTCGTCGGGCTTGATGGTTCATGAAATCGAACGCAATCACCCACGCGAAGACGTAATTCCGGTGCGGTTGTCCTTCGACATCCTGGGTTTCATCCCCGGCGGTGACATCGAAGTGAACACCCGCGTGCTGCGCCCCGGCAAAACCATCGAGCTGCTCGAAGCGACCATGAGCGCGGGTGGCCGCGATTGCATTCGGTTGAGCATGTGGCGTTTGAAGACCTCGGACACCCAGGACGTGGCCGGCGGGGAGATCCAGCCCCTCCCCCCGGTCAAGGAATGCCCGCCGGTGGACATGACGGAAACGTGGGCCGGTGGTTTCATCGCCACGCTGGAGGCACATCTGGCTCGCGAACCGAGAGCAGGCAGCGCTGCGGGGTGGCTGCGCATCGGGCACCAGATCGTGGCGGGTGAGGAGTCCTCGAACACCGCTCGTTTTGTCAGCGCTATCGACACCGCCAACGGCCTGGCGCCCCGCGTGGAGCCGGGCAAATGGGCGTTCCCCAACGTGGACCTGTCCATCCACCTGATTCGCGAGCCGGTTTCCGATTGGGTGGGCCTGGACACCAACGTGGAGATCGGCCCGGGCGGCGTGGGCCTGACCCACTCGGAGCTCTTCGACGAGGACGGCCCGATCGGCCGTGTGGCCCAGGCACTGACCGTGCGTCGCATGGGGGACTGATCACACTTGGCCATCCGGTGGTCTCAACCGTGGTCCGCGAACGTAGAATGGCCCCTAGTTCTGAGAATCCACAACGGGTCGTAACTGTAGGAGGTCCACCCGAGTGAGCAGCATCAACGTCAATGTGACCGACCGTGAAGGTGTGCGCACCGAGGGCGTCGAGTGGAAGGACTACGAGTCCCTCATGGAGGCCCTGACCCGTCACAAGTTCCCCATCCTGGCGACCTGTGGCGGCAACGCCTCGTGCTCCACGTGCCACTCGTACCTGGATCAGGAGTCGTTCGTGAAGACCGGCGGCACCAACGAGGAGGAAGAAGACCTCCTGGAAATGCTCGACGACACCCGCCACGACAACTCCCGCTTGACCTGCCAGGTCGAGTGGAACGAGGAGCTCGAGGGCGCTGAGATCACCATCGCCCCGGAGTGGTGAGCCACCAGCTTTAGATCCTGCCGACGCCGCCCGCGTACCTTCCCCACGAAGGCGCGCGGGCGGCGTCGTCCCCGGAAGAATGGGCCGGGACACGGAACAAAGGTGACCTAATTGGAATCACGGGGGCGGGTAGGCGAAAGTTAGACCATGACTGCTCTCCGGGATGATTTGACCACTCGTGCCGCGTACGTGTCCGACGCTTCGATTTACCGCAGGCTCCCCCAGGCCGTGGCGGAACCGCGCTCCGTGGACGAGATCCGCGAGCTGCTGGCCACCGCGCAGGAGAAGAGTTGGCCGGTGATTTCCCGCGGCGGCGGAACCTCGGTGGCGGGCAATGCGATCGGTGACGGGCTGATCATCGACACCTCCCGGTACTTCAACCGCATCCTGGAGATCGACCCGGACCAGGGCACGGCCACGATCGAACCCGGTGTGATCTGCGATCAGCTGCGTGATGCTGCGAGCGAGTTCGGCCTCACCTACGGCCCGGACCCCTCCACCCACTCCCGCTGCACCGTGGGCGGCATGGTGGCCAATAATGCGTGCGGCTCCCACTCTGTCGCGTGGGGCACCAGCGCCTCCAATCTGGCGGCGGTCACGGTCATGCTCGCCGACGGACGCGAGGTCACCCTGGAGGCGGGCGGCACCTCCGACGCCGCCCTGGATTCTCAGCTCAAGCAACTGCGCGACCGCCACCTGGCCATGCTGCGCACCGAGCTCGGCCAGTTCCCGCGCCAGGTCTCCGGCTACGGGCTCCACTACTTGCTGGGCGAGAACGGCTTTGACGTAGCCAAGGCCTTCTCCGGGACCGAGGGCACGTGCGGGATCATCACCCAGCTCAAGGTCAAGCTGGTCGCCAAACCCAAGTTCACCGCGCTGGCAGTGCTCGGTTTCAAAGACGCGATCGAAGCAGCCACCGCCGCCCCCAAGTTCCGTGTGCCCGGTGTGACGACCATCGAGGGCATGGGCTCGGACCTGCTCACCGCGTTGCGCACCCGCCAGGGTCAGGAGAACGCGGGTGGCGAGCTCCCCGAAGGCGGCGGTTGGCTCTACTGCGAGGTCGGAGCGGACACCCAAGAAGAAGCCTTTGAAGCAGCCCAGAAACTCCCCGCCCTGGTCAAGGAGACCGTGGTGGATTCCGTGGTCGTCAGCGACCCCACCGAGGCACGTGCCCTGTGGCGCATCCGCGAGGCCGGCGCGGGCATCGTGACCCGTCTCCCGGACGGCGGCGAGGCCTGGCCCGGCTGGGAGGACTCCGCCGTTCCCCCGGAGCACCTGGGTGCTTACCTCAAGGACCTCTACGAGCTGCTGGACGAGATGAACCTGCGTGGCATCCCGTTCGGCCACTTCGGCGAAGGTTGCGTGCACATCCGCATCTCCTTCGACTTCAACACCGATGAAGGCGTGGCCCTGTACCGCGAATTCATCGAACGCGCCGCGAAGCTCGTGCACCGCTACGGCGGCTCGGTGTCCGGCGAGCACGGTGACGGCCGCGCCCGCTCGGAGCTACTGACCACCATCTACTCGGACGAAGCACGGCAGGCTTTCGCGGAGTTCAAACGGATTTTCGATCCCGAGAACTTCTTCAATCCCGGTGTCGTCGTGGATCCGGAACCCATTGACCAGGGCATCCGACCGGGCCCCGGCGCTCGCACCTTTGAGCTCACTCCGGTCCACGCGTTCTCCTCCGACAACGGCTCGTTCGGTCAAGCCATCAATCGCTGCGTGGGTGTGGGCGCGTGCCGTTCGGATTCGGGCGCCATGTGCCCGTCCTTCGTCGCTACAGGCGATGAGGTCCACTCGACCCGAGGCCGCATGCGCTCGCTCGCCGAGATGCTGCGCGGGGAACACATCACCGACGGCTGGAAGTCCAAGGAAACCTACGAGGCTCTCGACCTCTGCCTCTCGTGCAAGGCGTGCGCGACCGAGTGCCCGGTCAACGTGGACATGGCCACCTACAAGGCAGAGTTCTTGCACCACCACTTCCGCCAGGGCCTCACCTCGTTCATCGGCAAGGATCGCCGCCCCATGGCGCACCTGACCATGGGCTGGATGCCGTGGCTCATGAAGCTCGTGACCAAAGTCCCCGGCTCGCTGCGCGCGGTCAATTTCATGGAACGCTTCCGTCCGGTCGAGGAACTCACCAAGAAGCTCGGTGGCATCGAGCCTCAGCGCCGCATGATTCGCTTCAACAACACCCCGCTCACCTCGTGGTATAAGGCGCGCACCAAGGGCGACGACGCCGCTCGCGACCTTGCGCGCGGTGGCAACCGAGCGTCGTCGGCGGCCGGGGAAAAGCCCTCGGTGGTGCTGTGGCCGGACACGTTCACCAACTTCTCCGCAGACGCTCCCGGCAAGGCCGCGATCGAGGTGCTCGAGGCCATGGGCTACCGCGTACTCATGCCCATGGGCAACGTGTGCTGCGGTCTGACGTGGCACTCCACCGGGCAGTTGGACATGACCCGCAAGACACTGCTGCAGACCCTGGACGTGATGGAGCCGCTGATCGAGGCGGGCTACCCGATCATCGGCCTGGAACCGTCCTGCACCGTGATGCTGCAGCACGACATCACCGAGCTGCTGCCCAACGATCCCCGTGCGCACAATGTGCAGGCCCTGACGGTGACGCTGGGTGAGTTCAGCGCCAAGCACGCCGAGGAGGGCGGTCACTGGCCGTTCGGAACCCTGGAAACCCAGGCGGGCCAGGGTCAGGCGCTGTGCCAGGTGCACTGCCATGAGCAGTCCATGGGTGACTACTCCCCCGAGCTGAAGGTCCTGGAGAAACTGGGGGTCAACAGCACCGTGGTGGGTGGCGGTTGCTGTGGGCTGGCGGGCAACTGGGGTTTCGAGCCCGGTCACTACGAGGTGTCCCAGACCCTGGGTGAGCGCGAATTGTTCCCGAGCATCCGCGCTGCTGAACCCGGAACCATCGTGCTAGCGGACGGCTTTTCCTGCCGCACGCAGGTCGCCCAGGGAACCGGTGCAGAAGGAGTTCACCTGGCACAGGTGATGCGTGCAGCGATTCGGCCCGAAAAGTAGGACACTGTTGCCATGAGGAGAATCACGCTCGCCCCCCAGAGCTCCCGCACCGGTACCCGTCCCGTCATGATCGCAACCGGCCTGGCCGCCGTGTTGTTCTTGTCCGCTTGCGGTGGCGGTGATGACACCGCAAACGACGAGCAGTCAGCCACGCAGTCTCCGTCCGCGTCGGTGAGTGCCACGCCCTCCGCGTCACCTTCGGCAACGACGTCGGAGACGCGTTCGGAATCGCCGTCCGCACAGGTTAGCCCTGAGCCCACCGAGTCGGCGGCGGAAGCGTCCGAGACCTCGGAAGACACGCCGGTCGCAGCACCCGAGGAAACCGCAGCTGCGCCCGAAGGCCCCGCCGCTCCGGAACCCGAGCGCACGGCGTCGGCCCCCGAATTGGGAATGCCCCCGGCAACCCCGTTCACCCCGCCCGCCACGGACGGCCAGAGCAAGCCCGGCGCACAGGCGGGCGCGTGCAGCGTGTCCCAGCTGTCCGGGAACGTGACCCCCAATCAGGGCGCTGCGGGATCGGTGCTCGCCTCCGTGAACCTCACCAACACCGGTAACGAGCCGTGCGTGCTCCACGGGTACCCGGGTGTGTCTTTCGTTGACCAGAACGGCGGCACCGTGGGTGCCCCGGCAGCCCGTGACGGTGCCCTGGCCGGCACGGCAGTCACCCTGCAGCCTGGGCAGTCCGCTTCCGCGCCTCTGAAAATCACCCAGCCGGGGGCCATCGGCCAGCTGTGCAACCCTCAGCAGGCCGACGGATTCCGCGTCTACCCGCCGGGTAGCCACCAGTCCCTGCTCCTGAGCTACCCCGGCGAGGCCTGCGGCAACCCCAAGATCGACCAACTTCAGGTGCGTGGTTTTGGGTCTTGACCCGTCCCTGAAACTCTTCTCCTCGGCGACGGCCACGTGGTTCGACGCCGCATTCAGCGGTCCCACCGCCGCCCAGCGCGGCGCGTGGGAGGCCATTGCGGCGGGCCGCCACGCCCTGGTGGTCGCCCCCACCGGCTCGGGTAAGACCCTCGCGGCCTTCCTGTGGGCCATCGACCAGCTCATCTCCCGTCCCTCCGACACCACCGACGACGCTGCTGCCGGGCCTTCCGGGGGCGGCCTCCCCGCATCCGACTCAGCGGGTGGGGGCACCCCTGAAACCAAGGCTGCCGCCCGACAATCACCCGGCACAGGGCAGGACCCCCTTCCTGGCACCGAGGTGGACCTGCGCGCGAAAGCCAAGCGGGCGGCGTCGCCGGCGAAGGCCGAGGAGCACACCACGGTGCTCTACATTTCCCCGCTCAAGGCCCTGGGCGTGGATGTGGAGCGCAATCTCCGTGCGCCGCTGATCGGGATCACCCAGGCTGCCAAGGCCGCCGGGATTACCCCTCCGGATATCTCCGTGGGCGTGCGTTCCGGTGACACTCCGCAAGCCACCCGGCGAGCGCTGCTGGCCCACCCGCCAGACATCCTGATCACCACTCCTGAGTCGTTGTACCTGATGCTCACGTCCAAGGCGCGGGAGACGCTGCGGCACGTGAAGACCGTGATCATCGACGAGGTGCACGCGGTGGCCGGCACCAAACGTGGCGCGCACCTTGCGGTGAGCCTGGAGCGGCTCGACGACCTGCTGGAGGAACCCGTCCAGCGCATCGGCTTGTCCGCGACCGTGGAGCCTGTGGACACCGTGGCCGGTTTTCTGGGCGGTTCTCAGCCGGTGAGCGTGGTGCGGCCGCCGTCCGAGAAGGACTGGGATCTCACGGTGTCCGTGCCGATTCCGGACATGACGGCGTTGGGTGGGGCATCGGCGCCCCCGTCCTCGGTGGATTCGGCGAGCATCGACGCGAACCTGGAGGCCTCCGACTACCAGGCGACCGCTTCGATCTGGCCGCACGTGGAGGAACGAATCGTGGATCTGGTGGAGCAGCACCGTTCCACCATTGTGTTCGCGAACTCGCGCGGGCTGGCCGAGAAGCTCACCGCGCGGCTCAACGAGATTCACGAGTTCCGGGTCAACAACGCGCCCTCCGGTTCGGAAGGGGCCGACGAGTCCGAATCGATTGCCGCCGCTGATGCCGACACCACCGGCGAGTTCGCGGACATCTCCCGACAGCACAACCGGTTCGAGGGTGCCACGTCCGTGCTGGCCCGCGCGCACCACGGTTCGGTGTCCAAGGACCAGCGCAGCTTGATCGAGGAGGACCTCAAGACGGGTCGGCTGCGCTGCGTGGTGGCCACTTCCTCTCTGGAGCTGGGCATCGACATGGGGCACGTGGACCTGGTGATCCAGGTGGAGTCACCGCCCTCGGCGTCCTCGGGTTTGCAGCGTGTGGGGCGCGCAGGGCACCAAGTGGGGGAGATCTCGATCGGGCGCATGTACCCCAAGCACCGCGGCGACGTGCGCGATGCTGCGGTGATTTCCGAGCAGATGCTGGCCGGGCGGTTGGAGCCGCTCGCGATCCCCGCCAATCCGTTGGACATCCTGGCCCAGCACACGATTTCCGCCGCGGCTGCCGAGGACGTGGATGTGGAGGCTTGGTTCGACACACTCCGCCGTTCCGCGCCGTTCCGTCATCTGCCGCGGTCGGCCTACGACGCCGTGCTGGATCTTCTCGCCGGGCGCTACCCGTCCGACGAGTTCGCCCATCTGCGTCCTCGAGTGGTGTGGGACCGCGAAACCGGCACCTTGCAGGCACGCCCTGGAGCACTGCGGTTGGCTGTGACCTCCGGCGGCACCATCCCGGACCGCGGTCTGTTCCCCGTGTTCCTGGTGGGTGATCAGGACGGCAAGAACCCCAAGCGCGTGGGCGAACTCGACGAGGAGATGGTCTACGAATCCCGCGTGGGGGACATCATTGCCCTGGGTGCCTCCAGCTGGCGGATCGAGGACATCACCCACGACCGAGTGGTGGTCTCCCCTGCCCCGGGTGTCCCCGGCAAGCTGCCCTTCTGGCACGGCGACGGCCTGGGCCGGCCGGTGGAACTGGGGCGCGCCGTCGGCAGTTTTACACGCGAGATCGGAGGGGCGTCGCAGGAGACCGCCCGCGAACGCCTGACCGCCGCGGGGCTGGACGAATGGGCGCAAGACAACCTCATCGCGTACCTAAACGAGCAACGGCAGTCCACCGAACACATCCCCGACGACCGCACGCTGGTGGTCGAGCGCTTCCGCGACGAGCTGGGCGACTGGCGCGTGGTGCTGCACAGCCCGTTCGGTAAGCCGGTGCACGCGCCCTGGGCCCTGGCCGTGGGCGCTCGCCTGGAAGAACGCTGGGGTCTCGACGCCGCGTCCCAGGCCGGTGACGACGGCATCGTGCTGCGCGTACCCGCCACGGACGAGGAACCGCCCGGTGCGGAGCTGTTCCTTTTCGACCCGAACGAACTCGAACACACCGTGACCGAGGAAGTGGGCGGTTCCGCGCTGTTCGCGTCCCGGTTCCGCGAGAACGCCGCCCGCGCCCTGCTGCTGCCCCGCAGCGATCCCGGCAAGCGCACGCCGCTGTGGCAGCAACGCCAGCGCTCAGCGCAGTTGTTGGACGTGGCCCGCAAGTATCCGCAGTTCCCCGTTATCCTGGAAACCGTGCGTGAGTGCCTGCAGGACGTCTATGACTTGCCCGCGCTCCTTCGATTGCAGCGCGAGCTGGCCGGGCGGAAACTACGCATGGTCGAGACCACCACCGATACCCCCTCTCCTTTCGCGCGCACCCTGCTGTTCGGATATGTCGCGCAGTTCCTCTATGAGGGCGATTCCCCGCTGGCCGAGCGCAAGGCCGCCGCGCTGTCGTTGGATCCGGCGCTGCTCAACGAGCTGTTGGGCCGGGCCGAGCTGCGGGAACTGTTGGATCAAGAGGTCATCGAGCAGATGGTGGCTCAACTGCAGCGGCTGGCACCGGATCGCCGACTGCGCGGAGTGGAGGGCGCGGCCGACCTGCTGCGTCTGCTCGGTCCGATGACCCCCGCCGAGGCCGCCCTGCGTTTGCGGCCGCGGGAATCGCTGGAGACCGACGACCTGCACCTGAGTGAGTCCAACGCCAAGGCGCTGCTCGAACAGCTGGTCAGCACCAACCGCGCCATCATCATGCGCGTGGGAGGCACCGAGGTCTACTGCGCGGTGGAAGATGCCGCCCGCATGCGTGATGCCCTGGGTATTCCTTTGCCCATGGGCGTACCGCTCACCTTCCTGGAACCCGTGGCCGACCCCGTGGGCGACCTGGTCTCCCGTTACGCACGCACGCACGGCCCGTTCAGCGTGGTCGAGGCCGCTACGGCACTGCATCTGGGTCCGGCCGTGGTCGAATCCGCGCTGCGGGCCTTGGGCAAACAGCGCCGGGTGAGCGAGGGTGCGTTCCGGCCGAGTGGCGACCCGGCGGCGTCGGACTCGGAATGGTGCGATGTCGAGGTGCTGCGCACCCTACGACGCCGCTCGCTCGCCGCGTTGCGCGAAGACGTGGAACCGGTGGCGCCCAGCATTTACGCCAAGTTCCTGCCGGCTTGGCAGCATGCGGTCAAGGGGCATCAGCTGCGCGGGCTGGACGGCGTGCTGACCGTGATCGATCAGCTCGCGGGGGTCCCGATTCCGGCCTCTGCGTGGGAACCGCTCGTGTTGGCCCAGCGCGTGGTGGATTACCGCCCCGGCATGCTTGATGAACTCATGGCAACGGGTGAGGTGTTGTTCTCCGGTGCCGGATCGCTGGGTGGTGAAGACGGTTGGGTCGCCTTCCATCTAGCGGAGTCCGCGGAACTGTCCCTGCCGCCGATCGAGAAACTGCAGGTTGCAGCCTCCGAATTGGATTCCGAGCTGGAAAAGCACGTCCTCGCGGTCCTGCAGAGCGGCGGCGCATACTTCGCGTGGCAGCTGATCAAGCCGTTGTCCCAAGCGGGGCTGACTGTAGGGATGCCCGAACTGCGAACCGCGTTGTGGAATCTGTTGTGGGCCGGGCTCATCACTAATGACACGTATGCGCCGGTGCGCGCGCTGATGGCCGGTGGGCATTCCTCGCACAAGACTCCCAAGCGACCGGCCCGGTCACGCGCGGCCGGCCGACGAGGCGCGGCCCGGCTGCGTGGGCTGTCCCGGCCGGGGGCGACGTCGGGCATGGGGGTTTCCGGGGCGGAGTCCGGCGGGCGCGTGGTGCGGGCCCAGGGTGGTTCGGAGGAACGCACCACAGCCGGGCGCTGGTCCGTCCTGCGACCTGAACCGCTCAACGCAACGGTGCGGGCTCAGGCGCAGGCCGAGCTGTTGCTCGATCGCTACGGAATTCTCACGCGCGGCCCAGTGGCCGTGGAGGACGTACCGGGAGGGTTCGCGACCGTCTACAAGGTGCTGCGCGCCCTGGAGGATGCTGGCCGGGCGCGACGCGGCTACTTCATCGAAGGACTGGGCGCAGCACAATTCACACAGCCGGCAACGGTTGATATTTTGCGCAGTTTTTCCGAGGACGATTCGGTGCGTGCGCCCGAACCGCAGGTGCTCGCGCTGGCGGCCACCGACCCGGCCAACCCGTACGGTGCCGCACTGGACTGGCCGGACGCCGTGGCCTTGGAATCCTCGACCAAGCACCGCCCGGGTCGAAAGGCCGGCGCCATCGTGGTGCTCGTGGACGGCGACCTGGTGCTGTACCTGGAACGTGGCGGCAAGACCGCGCTCGCGTTCACGGCATCCGAGCCTGAGCTGCGCATGGCCGCCCAAGCCGTGGCCGGACTCGTGCAGCGTCGCGCCGTGGACTCGCTCGTGGTCGAGAAGGTCAACGGTGAATCCGTGCTCTCATCGGTAGAAATGGTGACCGCGATTCGCGAGGGGCTGCTGTCCGGAGGCTTCTACCAGACGCCGCGCGGGGTCCGCATGCGCGCACCGGTGAGCGGGTGAGCGCCCATGCCAGAGGGTGATTCCGTTTACCGGCAGTGCAAGATGCTGCGCGCGGCCCTGCAGGGGCAGGTGCTGGAGTCCTCGGATCTACGCGTGGCCGCGCTGGCGACCACTGACCTGTCCGGGCGCACGGTGGTGGACGTGGTGCCACGGGGTAAGCACATTCTGATCCGGCTGTCCGAGGCCCCCAATGCGGACGACCTGAAGGCCGGCGCCGAAGCACTGACCCTGCACTCGCACCTCATGATGGATGGAACGTGGCGGGTGTTCGAGCGGGCCGGGACGCCTCGAGATGGTGCGGAACGCGGATCAGGGGCGCGTGCGGCGTCGTCGGCCGGGACGTCCCCGGCGGCTCGTGGGAAGCGGGGACGGCAGCCGTACCGCCGCTACGCCAGCGTGCGCTCCCGCGCGGAGGCTCGAACCCCGCTGAGCGCGGACGTGTCGATCGGGCAGGGTTCGCACACGATCCGCGCGATCCTGCGCACGGCCGCCGTGGACGCGATTGGTTACGACGTGAAGGACGTACGACTGGTACCCACGCGACTCGAAGACCAGGAACTCGTGGGCTATCTGGGTCCGGACATCCTTGGCCCCGACTGGGACCTGAACGAAGCGCTGCGCAGGCTGCAGGCTCAACCGGATCGCGCGATCGGCACGGCACTGATGGACCAGAGGAACCTCGCGGGTATCGGCAACGTGTACCGGGTGGAGGTGCTGTTCATGACGCGCACCAACCCCTGGGCGCCCGTCGGTTCCCTTGCGGATGCAAAGCTCACCGAGATCGTGAAGCTGGCGCACAAGCTGCTCAACCTGAATCGCGACCGCCCGCTGCGCTCCACGGTGGGCCACCCTGCAACCGGGCGCCCGCTCTTCTGGGCCTACGGCCACTACGACCAACCGTGCCGCCGCTGCGGCACGCGCCTCAAGCGCGGCGAGATCGACGACGCCGCCCCATCCATTACCGAGCCCTGCGATCCGTCCGCGGTCCAGCACCTACGGCAGATTGCGTGGTGCCCCAGGTGCCAGGGCGAGGATTTGTGACGCGAACCGGTTATGTCGGGAGCACCAGGTGAGGCAACCGCCTCGGAACCACGTGGATCGCGCAGACCTGCCGCCCCACAACTAACGACTGCGGGACAGCTCCTGAAGGCGTTGTAGCCGCCAGTGGGTTCGCACCTGGAGTAGGACCGGATACACATGCAGGAGTAGGCCGAGCCCAAAGATCCAGAGCGCGGCAGGCAGCGAGGCCAGGGCTGCGATTGACGAGGCGACCAGATGAACTGCTGCTCCCCACGTGTGTGCCACGGCGTTGGACCTGACAGAGGCAAGGAGTTCGTCCGCTGGTTGGCGCGTCCCGAGCTGAGGCCTCAGGGAGAGTGCCACACGGTTCCATCGGATGAAATGCAGGAAACGGTTGAAGTGGTCAACTCCCAGTGCTTTGGCGATTCGATTCATCCGATTACTGACGTGGAACAACGAATCTGGGAGTGCCTGACGGAGCTTATCTCCGACGAAAAACGCTCCGCCGAAGGACACCAAAGTGGTGGTCAGAACAAAGGCGAATCCTCCCGCTCCGGCTTCCGACCCCACCACGTAGAGGCCATATCCGGACAGCGCGGTAATCACGAGCGCTGTGATCACTGCGGCTCCTCATGGGACATCGTGAGCTAGTAAACCGGACAAAAGAACGGACCTACAGCGTAACTGAGGCCCGTTCTTTCCGAATCTTGAGTTGATTGGTCAGCGAGTGACCCACGTCCGACCTGTCACCGAGGACCAGTGGGCCACATAGCCGTTGGAGAATCGTTGCTGCACCTCGGTACCGACCCGGTATTCGTCCGTGGTGGGGTAGCCCCAACCGCGCTCGTATCCGGCCTTCTTCCAAGCGTTTCCAATCGCGCCAGTCTCGAGGACCGCGCGAGCGCCAGTTGCAGGCGACCACAGAATCTTGTGAACCGCGCCTCGGGAATTGCGGAAGCTTTGGTAAACGCCGCCGTTGATCAGACCGCCACGTTCGTTCATCGTTGGGGTTCCGACCACGCCGGTTCCACCCAGGGCACTATGGCGAGCCTTGATAGCGCCCTTGAGGGTGTAACCACCGATGGTTTGCGGGGCCGTTGAGTACGAGGGGGTCGTTTTATTGGATTGTGTCGCGACACCTCCGAGAAGACTTCCCGACACGGTGCTGGATACGTCCTTCGGACCCTTACCTTGCGGGAATCCATAGGACACCACGGTGCCCACCAGTCGCCACCCGGATCCGGTGCGGGACAGAGACCCATCCACGTGAGTCAGCCCAATACCGATGACCTTCATCTTCGGATCGGTCAGCACCTTGTTGTGCCCGTGGGAGCCTTTCCACCATTGCACGAGGTCCGTGACCGAGTTCCGGTAAGAAAGAGCATGGATTTCTCCCACCGCGTTGTAACCGGAGGCGCGCGGATCGGTCATGAAGGTATTGCTGTGATTGATGACTTCCTGCTGGACAAGTCGGTTGGACTGCCCCTGGGCGATGCCGGACAGACTCGCCGAATACTTCACCGGAGCCAAACCCTTGGATGCGCGGTGGGCATTGATTTGATTGAGCATGTTCTGTGCATCAGCTGCTCGGGTTGAATCAGACACAGACACGATGTCGTTGGGGGCGGCGTTCGCGGGAACTGTGGCTGTCAGACCGCCAATCATGATGCATGCGGCAGTCGCGGAGGCGAGCAGTCGGTTGCTCGTTTTGCGTTGGGGGGCGGCGTGTTTGGGGGTGCGGTACTTGAACATCAGTATCGGGCCATTTCGTCGTCGGGCGCAGAAAAGCGCGCAGGGACACCCAAGGACCAGATGAAAATGCGCACCAAGAATCTGCGTCAAGAATGCAGTTCTAAAGGAAGAGCACCGCCACCGGAAGGTGGCTGGGGGAAGAGCCATCGTTGATACTACACACATTGACGTTATCTTGTCGTTATTAATGATTTTCTCTGTATTCGCTCTCTTCCCAGGTGAGCGCACGTACCGAAAACCAGTCCCGCCCGGGGCGCGGGCAGCTGAAGCTATTGCGTCAATGAAATGGTCAGAATCGCACTGGCCGACAGGGCCAATCCCACAACTTGAAGCAAGCTTGTTTTCTCGCGCAGAACCAGCATTGCCAGGGCAATCGTGATGGCCGGATAAAGCGAGATGAGAGCGCTGCCAATGGAGAGCAAACCTGCTTGAAACGCGAAGAGCATTGCCCCATTGGCGATGACATCAAACGCGCCAACCATGAGGGCGAGCACAAGAGCTGTTCGCGGAGGAAGTGCCAGTTGCTTGGAACTCAGTGCTGCCACGATGATTGCCATCGAAGCGGCTCCCCTAGCCGCTACGAGTGGCCACAGCCCCGTTCCTTGGGGAATCTGGTCGGTGAAGATGAAACTCAAGGCCATGCCCACCCCGGTTCCGATCGTGAGCCACGCGATCCTCGCGGTGAACGGCCGAGTGGCGGGGTAGGGAAGTTGCGGTTCTCGACTCACCAGCAGGACGGCAACGACCGCCAACCCCACGCCGATGAACGCCCCAGTGCTCAACTGCTCACCCAGGAAAAGTCCCACCACCACGGGCAACACCGTCACGATGACTGCGGTCAGGGGCGAAATCACGTTCATCGGCCCCTGCGCCATGGCTGAATAGAACCACACCGTGGCCAGGGCCATCACGATTCCAGACCCAGCACCCCACAGGAGGGAAGTCAGCTCGATTGGTTGACCGACGAACGGTGCCGCCACGGCAAAGATGATGAATGAGACCGGATAGGCAATCAGAACCACGGACATTGCCCGCGAGTATCGGGAGGCAAGCCCTCCGACAAAATCGCTGGCGCCGTAAGCAACTGCAGAGGTGAGCGCCAGCAGAATCGAGAACACCCGACATCAACCCCTAACTACTTCTCCGGACGCCTTCGCGTATCCGCACTATCACCTAACCAGCCACCGCCGCATGACTACTCGGTGTCAACCGGGAATCGATGGTCATCGACTCCCCCGTCATGGGATGTACGAAAGTCATGGATCGAGCGATCAACTGCATGGGGTTGTCCGGGTCCTCCACGTCGAAATCCTCCCGTGGCACCGGGTACAGCTTGTCCCCTCGCAAGGGCAGCCCTAATGACGTCATGTGCACACGGATCTGGTGGGTACGCCCGGTCAGTGGCCGCACTTCGTAGAGCCCCCACTCACCAGCCGTATCCGAGAAGGAAGTCAGCAACCGGATATCCGTGATCGCGTTGACCTCTCCCGGATCCTCGCGGGCCTGCAACTCCCCCTGCGTCTTGTTGATCCGAGATTCCACGCGCACCGGCTCGGCACCAACGCGATCGTTGAGCGAAGCCACTGCCCAATACGTCTTGGACACCGAGCGCTCCTCGAACATCTTGTGGAACGCCCCGCGGTCCTCGCGCCGCTTGCACAGCAACAGGACACCGCCGGTGGAACGGTCCAGCCTGTGCAGTGCGGAAATCTCATCGTTGGCGAACTGCACTCGCCCGGCCACCACCGCGCTACGACGCACGTTTTCTCCGTTGGGGGTACTGCACAGCCCGTGCGGCTTGTCCACGGCGATGATCCACTCGTCCTCGTAGAGCACGTCCAAGGTGACGGGAGCGGCGTCGTCGTCGGGAATGGGGCGATGGAACCACACCGAAGCGCCAGGAACGTAGGGCGAAGACGGTGTGACCACCGCGCCGTCGTCGGAACGAACGTGACCTGCCGTGACCTCGTCCGCGAACCACTCGGCACTGTCTGGGAAGCGTTGCGTCACGTACGAAACAGCGGTCGCGGGCAGCGAACCAAGGGACACAAGCACCGGATCCGGTGCGCCCGGCCCCGGCATCCGAACCCGTGTGGGACCCACCCCGCGGTCCATGGGCAGGGGCGGTGCCGTGCGTCGTTTCCTCATATCGTGTGAGACCTGCCAGCTACCATTGCCTGGAACCTAACACACCACTTTTGAGGCGGCCCATCGTGACCCAGCAGACCACCGCGGAGCACGTGGTGCTCCTGGATGACCAGCACCAGCCCACCGGCACCGCGCTCAAGTCGGAGGTCCACACGGAGGACACACCGCTGCACCTCGCGTTCTCGTGCCACGTGCTCAACACCAAGGGCGAGGTCCTGGTGACCCGCCGGGCTCTGAGCAAGAAAACCTGGCCGGGCGTGTGGACCAACAGCTTCTGCGGTCACCCGGGCCCGGACGAGCCCTTTGAGGCGGCCATCGCGCGCCGCGCGCAGCAGGAACTCGGTTTGGAGATCCGCGACATCGCCCCCGTGATTCCGGAGTTCAGCTACCGCGCCACGGACGCGTCCGGGATTGTGGAGAACGAGTTCTGCCCGGTGTTCGTGGCGATCACCGATTTCGAACCCGAGCCTGTGGAGTCCGAGGTCGCCGAATACGCGTGGGCCTCACCCCAGGACCTGGCCGGCGCCGTGCAGCGCGCCCCGTTCGCGTTCAGCCCGTGGCTCGTCTCGCAGATCGCCGAACCGGAGTTGCAAGCGCAGCTCGGCTAGGCCGATAGGCTCGCACCGTCCCGTTTTCCGGCTCAGGAGCACTTCCATGTCCGATTCCCCTGCGTACCGCGCCGCCAAAGCAGCGCACTCCGTGGATCACCTGTTCGGCTCCCGCGCCTTCGGCATGCCGGGTACCTACCTGGGCGCCGTGGCCTTCCCGCACCCGCGCATGGGCCCGTGGCACTACTGGTGGCAGGCCCACCTACTCGACGCGTTGGTCGACGCCGCCGCCCGCGAGCGCCGAGCCGGCAGTGATGACGACGCCGCCCGCCTCCGTTCCCGCGCCCACCGACTGCTGCGCGGCATGGCCATCCGAAGCGGTGGCAGGGTCACCAACAACCTGTTCTTCGACGACATGGCCTGGCTCGCCCTCGCCCTGGGGCGTTTGCGCGAAGAGGACCTCCAAGCCACTGGCGCGTGCAGCAAAGATGTACTCAGCGCGGGCAGTTCGCTCATGACCCGCCTCCAATCGGGTTGCGACGACAACCTGGGCGGCGGTACGTGGTGGAACACCACCCGCGACTACAAGAACACCGCCGCCACGGCTCCTACCGCACTCGCGCTGCTGCGCACCCACCACGTGGCGGAAGCCCGCGACCAACTGACCTGGTTGTTCGACACCCTGTGGGATGACGGCCGCGGGGCTTTCCTGGACGGCATCCGCTTGGTCGCCGCCGGTTCCGGCACGGAAACCACTTCCGTGGATCGCGCGCTGTACAGCTACAACTCCGGACCGGTGCTCGGCGCCGTGCTGGAACTGGCAGAGATCACCGAGGACACAGCCGAACGTCAGTCGTGGCTGGACCGCGCCGCCGCCATCGTCCACGGTGCGGCGCAGCAGTTCACCGAAGAAGGCCCACATGACAAGCCCGTCCTGCGCGCTCACGGCGGCGGGGATGGCGGCCTGTTCATGGGGATCCTGGCGCGCTATCTGGGCGAAGCGGCGTCGTCGCCCCTGCTGGCCCCGGATGCACGGGACCTGGCTCGTGAACTGGTTGAAGAGACTGCCGGGGCGCTGTGGGAGGGTCGGCGTGAATTCGACCCCGACGAGGATTTCTCCAAGCCCGGCTCCCGGCGGGAGGAGGGGGAGACCGTGGCCGTCTTCTCTCCCGTTCCGGCGCGCCACGCCAACGAGGCCCAGCGCGTGGGTGCCCCCGTGGAACTCGGCACGCAAGTACAGGCATGGACCGTTCTGGAAGCCGCCGCCCTGCTCGCGTGAGGTTCGGCTGTGCGCTGAACCACCCCGTGAATCCGACTCGCGGCATAGCCCAAAAGGGTGTGCTGCGGTAGAAACACTGTATGAGTTCTGTACGTACTCCGGACCCCAATCCAGGCTGGCTCAGCGAAGAGGATCTCGATCACGCCCGATCGCTGCTGCCCATCGTGTACATCCAGGCCATTCCCGTGCGCTTGGACCCTCTCGGCTGCATTTCCGAGATCGGCCTGCTCCTGCAGGGGACCTCGGAGGGCCACATGGTGCGCACGTTCGTCTCCGGACGCGTGATGTACCGCGAGACGGTACGCGCCGCACTGCTACGGCACCTCGAGAAGGATCTCGGTTCGCTCGCGTTCCCGCAGATGCCATCCTCCACGGTCCCGTTCGCGGTGTCCGAGTTCTTCCCGTCCCCGTCCGAGACCGGCCTAACCGATGACCGTCAGCACGCGGTGGCATTGAGCTACATCATTCCCGTGCGCGGCGAATGCGAGCCTCGCCAGGACGCACTGCAGTTGTCGTGGATGACCCCTGAGGAAGCGCTGTCCGAGGAGGTCCAGGGTGAGTTCGAGGGCGGCCGCGGGGATCTGATCCGCCAGGCCATCGCGCACGCAGGTTGGGGTCGCTGAACCTCACCGACGACGCCGCTCGGTTGCGTTTCGCGCGCTTCCTCGTCCGAAAGCACTCGCCCTCGGACATCTGAGGTCGAGGATCGCAGCTGAACATTCAGGGCAGAGGAACGCGCCTGGAACCCGGCGTTTTCTGCGAACTTGTGCCAGAAATGTCACCGGGGAGCACCGCGCTTCCTATGCGCTGCGCGCCGCCCAGGCAGCGGCGGTGAACCAAATGATCCCGAAGATCACCAGCGTGCCCGCGGAGTAGAACCAGTACTGCGGCACCAGGTAGAAGAAGGCCACGGACTGAGCCAGGAGAGACAACGGAGCGATCCGCCCGGTCTGCGACAGCGCCTGGCGCTCCATCGCACGCTCCCGCTCGTCCGCGGGCTCGAAGGTCTGCACGCGCTCTCGATCCGATGAATCACGCCAGCGGGCCATCCGAGAGGTCAGCCACCAAGCTGCTGCCACGAGCAGCGTGATGAGCGCATTCAGCCAGTTCCCCTGCACCGCAGGGATCATCGCGGCAAGCACCAGAATTGCGATGATCGCCCGGTTCGTCCCGGACACCGACCATCTGCCGCGGTCGGCCGTGAGGCTGTCGCTGTTGTTCAGTTCAGTTCAGTTCAGTGTTCAGGGGGTGCCGGGTCATTAAAGGAGCTTTCCATTCGAATGTTTTGGAACGAGCGGCTAGTCCCTCGGTTCCTCACCATTGGTGGCCTGGCGAATCAGGGGGACCGCTCGGGTATCTGCTTCGCGCTCCGAACGGGACCGGAAGAAGTACACGACCGCCAAACCGCATACCGCACCGATCACGGTTTCCACCGCGCGTGCCTGCAGCAGAGACACCGTTTCCACCGGGTGCACCAACTGCGTCATGAGCAGAGCCAGCGGGGTGATGAACAACAGCGCAATCGAATAATTACGCCCCACAAACAGCTCCGCCAGGAACTGCAGGATGATCACGAACACCACGATGTGCCAGGTTTCCAACTGCATCGACAGCAGGAACGCGGTGACACCCACACCACCCAGCGTGCCGACCATGCGGTGCACCCCGCGCTGCAGCCGTGCACTCAGATCCGGGGCGGCAATCGGGGCCGCGGCGGCAACCATGGCCCAGTAGCTGTGGGACATCCCGCTCATCACGCCCAAGGCACCGGCAACGGAAGTGGCCAGGAAAAACCGACCGGCGTGGGACCACAGCTGAGTGGTGGTCAGTCCGTGGTGAGCGGGAACCGGGGCGATGGGCCCCTGAATTCCTTCCCCCACCCACTTGGCGCCCAACCCGAGCACCACGGAGAGCCCCGCGGACAACGCAGCAATCAGCGCAGCGAGCCACACTGGCGCGGCATCCGGAAGGGAGCCCACGGCACCCACGGCAAAGATGAAGAACAATGATCCGGCCGGTTTGAGATTCAAGCACGCCGCTAACAGGGCGCCCAGACCGGCAACCACGGCGGTGATCCCCAGCGTCACAACCTGTGCGACACCCAGGTTGGACAGCAACGCCCCCAACAGCACGCACACCACCAGGATGAGACCGGCCTGCGACTGGTGCTTGAAGCGATCCCTGATTGGTTCGTTGCGCGCATAAATGGAGGTGAACGCGCCGAACGCCGCGTAGATCGCCAGGTCCGTCCGGTCCAAGGCCAACAAAACCAACAAGGGTATGGCCACGGACAGCGCGATGCGCGCCGCCGGGATGTGATCCCTCTGGGATGGCGGAAGGGCGAAAAACTGGGCAACCGTGCTCACCCGGGTGCGGCCTACCTTTCTGTCTGGAACGTTGAACCGGGCCCATTCTCTCGCAGCTCGCCGGAACCGGCACAATGGTGTGGTGCCTACGCCCAGTACCGAAACATCCAGCGCTCCATTCAGCTTCGAGATCGAGACCCGCCTGCGGGACAGCTCATCCCCCTCGCCAGAACAAATCGAAGGTAACGGGGGCCAGTTCCAGGGCCGCACCGGCACGATCCACACTCCGCACGGCGACATCCAGACACCGGCGTTCATCCCCGTGGCCACCCAAGCCGCGGTCAAGGCCGTGCTGCCGGAATCCATGGCGGATGAGGGCGCTCAGGCCATGCTCGCGAATGCCTATCACTTGTTCTTGCAGCCCGGCGACGACATTCTCGATGCCGCCGGCGGGCTCGGTAAGTTCATGAACTGGCCCGGCCCCACCTTCACCGATTCGGGCGGCTTCCAGGTCATGTCCCAAGGTTCAGGCTTGGGCAAGGTCATCGACATGTCCACGGTCAAAGAACCGCTCGGTGACGACGACGTCGCAAAGGGCCAGGAACGCATGGCCAATGTTGATGACGACGGCGTGTGGTTCCGTTCTTACATCAACGGCGACCTTCACCGCTTCACGCCGGAAATTTCCATGCAGATCCAGCACAACCTGGGCGCGGACATCATGTTCGCCTTTGACGAGCTCACCACGCTTCATAATTCCCGGGGCTACCAGGAGGAAGCCTTGGAACGGACGCGGCTGTGGGCCCTACGCTGCATCGCCGAGCATGAGCGCCTGACGGAAGAACGCTCTCACAAGCCGTACCAGGCGCTGTTCGGAGTGATCCAGGGCGCTCAGTACGAGGATCTGCGCCGCAAGGCATGCCGGGATCTTGCGACCATGGGATTCGATGGCTTCGGAGTTGGGGGTGCATTGGAAAAACAGCAGTTAGGCACAATTGTTCGCTGGTGCACGGAAGAGTTGCCGGAAAATACTCCGAAACATCTTCTGGGAATTTCCGAACCCGATGATATTTTCACCGCCATTGACAACGGCGTGGACACATTCGACTGTGTTTCACCTACTCGCGTGGCCCGCTCCTCGGCCGTTTACTCACCCACCGGACGATTTAACCTGACCAACGCCCGTTTCGCCCGGGACTTCACACCCATCTCCGAAACCTGCCCGTGCTACACGTGCGCCCACTACACTCGGGCATACCTGCGCCATTTGTTCAAGGCCAAGGAACGCAACGCCGCGACCCTGGCTTCCATCCACAACGAGCGGTTCATCCTGGACGTGGTGTCCGGAGCGCGGGACGCCATCAATCAAGGGAATTATTTCGAATACCGAGATGAAACTCTCAGAAATTACTATCAATTGCAATGATCACCTTACTGCTCATCACGCTCAGGCGGTCCCGAATTGTGAAATCTTCCTTCGCAATTCACGGGACACGCCTCCGTGTGTTGTGCGCCACAATCACGGACCTGTATAAACGGGAAATACAACGATCCAAAGGGGTGGTCAGAATGACCGAGAACAAGGACCAAGACGGCGGGGGCTCGGCTTCCACGCCCTCACCAGCGCAGGACGCGGCTGAATCGGGTGTAGGGGAAACGCTCGCTGGCACTCCTGCCAATGAGCCTGTGGACGGCGCATTCAAAGCACCACCCACCGGTGGACTCTCTCTGGTGGATCACCGCGAGGGCGAGCAGGCCGAACAGCCGGCCAAGGGTGTAGTACCCGGCCGGCCTGCATCCGTGGACGAATCCCACGAGGTCACGGCCGGAGGCTACGGCGTGGGCGTTGATGCCAAGTACGTCCCGGCCAGCATGGCCGGACCCACACGTCGAGTGCTGCGCAACATCTCTGAGGTGCGCCACTTCTTCCGCGTCAACGACACACCCGTGTTCTTCGTGGGAGCCACCCCGTTCAACCTTCTGGGACTGGATCGTTGGGTGCGCAACCTCTCCTACATCCCCTTTTACGACGGCTGGGACGGCGCGCACCCGCGCATCTTCACCCCCAAGAACAAGCCCGCGCGTGAATTCGAATCCGGCGAAGACATCAACAACTGGCTTCTGCGCCATCATGAGGTGCGAGCCCTCATCGATTCCCGCACGCCGCGCGGCACCCGCCCCAAGATCGCCTTGGTGTTCTTCAACGAAGAAACCGAGGAAATCTGCGAGGAGCTCGGCTACGACTTGATCCTGCCCAAGGCAGAATTGCGCGAAATGCTGGACTCCAAGTTGATTACCACGCGCCTCGGCAATGAGGTGGGTGTGCCTTCGGTTCCGAATATCCTCACCACGGTGGACTCGTGGGAAGAGCTCAAGAAAGAAACCACCGAGAACAAGCTCGGCACGGATCTGGTCGTGCAGACCGCCTACGGCGATTCCGGCAAGACCACGTTCTTCATCGATTCCGAAGAAGACTGGGACCAGCACAAGGACGAGATCGTTGGCCAAGAGGTCAAGGTCATGAAGCGCATCAACAACTTCCCCGTTGCGGTGGAAGCGGTTCGCACCGATGCCGGGACCATTGTGGGCCCGTTTATGACGGAGCTGACCGGGTACCCCGAGCTGACCCCCTACCGCGGTGGTTGGTGCGGCAACGAGACGTTCCCGGACGTGCTCGACGACGAGACTCGAGCCATTGCCTCGGACATGGTCCGCCGGTTGGGCGACCGCCTGGGCGAGGAAGGCTACATGGGCTTCTTCGAGGTGGACGTGCTCATCGATCTGGACACCAAGGACGTGTACCTGGGCGAGCTGAATCCACGGATTTCCGGGGCCACCTCCATCACCCAGGTCACCGCCGGCGCCTACGCTGACGTTCCGCTGTTCCTGTTCCACCTGCTGCAGTACATGGACGTAGAACTGCAGCTTGACGTGGACGAGATCAACGAACGCTGGGCTGAACTGGCCGCCGTTGATGTATGGAGCCAGGCCGTGGTCAAGGAAATCTCTCCGGGTGTGGCACGCATCGACAAGGCACCCCGCACGGGCCAGTACTTCGTGGATGCTGACGGGGGCCTCGTTTACCGCCGCCCGGCGCTAGACTGGCACCAGCTTCAGAACTCGTCGGAAGTCTTTTTCATGCGGATCTACGGTCCCGGCGAGTTCCGTTGGAAGGGCGCAGATTTGGGCATCATTGTCTCGATCGGGCGGTTGCAGCGTGACACCGGCAATGGCACCGCGCTGAGCATTCGAGCCAAGCACTTGATCGAATCCTTCCGTGACATGTACACCGTGACTCCCCTGGTACGTCCAGCAGGGGCCAAAGGATCCGCAGGTTTGAAGGCCTAGGTTGCTCAGCGAGACCAGCGGCTCCCCGGGTATGGGAGTCACTCTCAACAACTGGCAGACCCCCGAGCAACTCGCGTGGTCCTTCCAGCACATTGCGGACATCCTGCCCACCGCAGCCATTTCGCGCGCCGCGGCACCGGCAGCCCCGTTCGAGAGTGCTCCCGCACCCGTGGAGAACCTTCCCCTTGTCACGGTCGACGGCCGGTTCCTCACCGTGGGCGAAGTCATGGACTGGACCTACACGGACGGTTGGCTAGTCGAGCACGACGGCAAGATCCTCGCCGAGCAATACCCCAGCGGCATGGCTCCGAACACCAAGCATTTGCTGATGTCCGTAAGCAAGTCCCTGGTGTCCCTGGTGGCAGGCTCCCTGTGGGGCTCGGGTCTTCTGCACTTGGATGCGCCCGTGACCGCTTATGTGCCTCAGTTGGCATATTCGGGATATGCCGGTGCCACGGTGCGCAATCTCTTGGACATGCGTACCGGCGTGCGCTTCTCCGAGGAATACACGGATCCTGATGCCGAGGTTCGCCAGCTCGAGGAAGCCATCGGTTGGAAGCCCTGGACACACCCGGGCCCACGCAGCATGTACGAGTTCCTGCTTGGCTTGAAGAAGGTCCGCGAGCACGGCGGTGTGTTCGAGTACCGTTCCGCAGAAACCGACGTCCTTGGTTGGGTCTGCGAAGCAGCCGGCGGTGCCCGCATGCAGCAGTTGATGTCCCGCATGCTGTGGAGCCGTATCGGCGCTGAAGAGGACGCCAACATTGGCGTGGACAGCACCGGAACCGGCATGTTCGACGGTGGTATTTCCGCCTCGCTGCGCGATATCGCCCGCGTCGGCCGTGTGGTCCTGGGTGACGGAGTTTCCATGACCGGCGCTCGGGTCACCCCCGCGGAATGGATCTACGACACCATGGCCGGTGCCCCGGATTCTCGCCAGGTATTCGCCGACTCCCCCACGGACACCCGCATGCCCGGAGGCATGTACCGCAATCAGTTCTGGATTCCGCGGGAAGGTTCGGACGTGATTCTGGCTCTGGGTATCCACGGTCAGATGATCTACATCAACCGCCCGGCACGCGTGGTGGCCACCAAGCTTTCCAGCTGGCCGGTCCCCCAGGATGCGTGGATGTTGTTGACCACCCTCACCGCTTTCGACACCATTGCCGCGGCCGTGCAGGAGAACCGAATTTAAATGGTTCCGGACCAACCACACGTCCAGCCCGGCGAGTTGCGCCGGGTCAGCGCGTGCGCGGGTGTGATCCTGGCACCCAACCCGGGCCCTATGACGTTGGACGGCACCAACACCTGGATTCTGTCCGCGCCCGGCTCAGACCCGGAGCATCCCACGTACGGCGCTCACCCCTCGGCCCAGGGCCGTGGTTCGTGGCCCGGCAGCGACATCGTAGTCGTGGACCCGGGCCCCGAGGACCTGGGACATCTACGGGCCATTGCGAATGTGGGCAACGTGGTGCTGATTCTGATCACCCACCGGCACGGGGATCACACGGACGGTATCGACCGGTTGCACAAGCTGACCGGCGCTCCGGTGCGCGCTGTACTTTCCGAGCACTGCCGCGACGGAGAGCCCCTCAGCGATGGGGACACCATTGTGGCCGCGGGCATGCGCATCCAGGTCATCGCGACCCCGGGCCACACCTCGGACTCCGTGTGTTTCAGGATTCCGCACGATGAGCCGGAAACTGTGATCACCGGTGACACGATCCTGGGTCGCGGCTCCACGATGATCGATCACCCGGACGGCTCTCTGGGCGATTACCTCCGCTCGCTCAATCTCTTGGCGCAGCATTCGGGTGCCATGGTGCTACCCGCCCACGCCGGGCCCCTGCACGACATTCAGGAAATTTGTGAGGAGCTCACGGAGCACCGCTTGGAGCGGCTGGATCAGGTCCGCTCGGTGCTCAATGACTTGGGTAGCAACACCAGCCTCGGCGCCATCACGGACGCCGTTTACGCGGATGTCCCGGACGGCGTACGTCGGGCGGCCGAGCATTCGATCGCAGCGCAGCTCGCCTACCTGGGCTACTGACTGGCGGTAACCCTGGGTTTCACGACCCGGTCTCTGGCCCGGCCGCTCCCCGGTAAGGCATCGGGAAACGGCGGAGGGCCGCGAGCTAGTTTCGGGTTTCGACGCCGTTCTGCACCGGCCCATAGCTCGGCTCACGGCGCTTGATCCATCCGATCACCGCGTAGGTCACGGGCATGATGAGCACCTCCACCAGGCACTTGTACACGTAGCCCACGATCACGTAGTTGAAGAACCCTGACCACGAGTCGATGCCGATGATCGGCGCGGCGATCGAGCAGAAGATGATGGTATCCACCAGCTCCCCCACCATGGTGGAACCGATCAGGCGGGCCCACAGGTGCTTCTCCTTGGTCTTGGCCTTGATCCTGACCATGACAAAGGCGTTGAGCAACTGGCCCACCAGGTAACCGAGCAATGAGCCGACCACAATCAACGGAACGGGGCCCAGCACGGCCTCGAAGGCGGACTGGTTCTCGTAGAACTCGGCCGGCGGCAGGATGATCACGATCCAGAACACCGCGGAGGAGAACGCCCCGAACACGAAGGACGTGATGATGGCCTTCCGCGCAGCTCTGAAGCCATAGACCTCGGAAACCACGTCACCCAGCACGTAGGCCAAGGGGAACAGGAAGAACCCGCCGTCCGTGATGATGGGACCGAACTCCACGCCCTTGGTCGCGCCGATGTTGGAGAGCACCAGGATTACGCAGTAGGCGGCCAGAATCAGGTCGAAGTAGGTGCGGGGCCGGCGAGCAAAAGCGGGGCCGGCGGCGTCGGCCGCGACCGCGGTTGCGGAAACGTCACGGCTGACCGGGGTGGCGGAATTGGGCACGACAAACTCTCCACGAAATCAAGGGGACTGGTGCTGACGTCGTCTGCCACCCGGCGTCGTGGATCAGTGTAATGGTTACGCCTGTTGCATTGAATTCGCGAGCACGGGGATGACAGGAGCACAATATGCCCATGACTAAACTTTCCCGCCCGCAGCCTCCCGTTGCCATGACGATCGCCGGTTCCGAAGTCACCGGTGGAGCCGGCGCGCTTGCGGATATCAAGACCTTCACTTCGCTGGGCGTTTTCGGCTCCCTGGCGCTGACCTGCATTGTCGCGTTCGATCCCGAGAATGATTGGGCCCACCGCGTCACTCCCGTGGACCAGGAAACGCTGGCCAATCAACTGCAGACTATTTCTGCCGCGTATGACCTGGATGCCGTCAAGATCGGCATGCTCGGCTCCCCGGACACCATTCACACGGTGGCCAAGGCCATGACGGAGCTCAAGTCGCGCCACCTGGTGCTGGATCCCGTCCTGATCTGCAAGGGTCAGGAGCCCGGGGCAGCCCTGGACACGGACCAGGCACTCAAGGCTGAGGTGCTGCCGTTGGCCACCTTCGTGACACCTAACCACTTCGAGTCGTTGTCATTGTCCGGCATGGACGCAATCGACAACGTGGAGGACCTCAAGGAAGCCGCCAAGCGCATCCACGATTCCTCCGGAGCCACCGTGCTGGCCAAGGGCGGCGTGCGCCTATCCGGCCCGGACGCCGTAGATGTCTTCTACGACGGCTCCGAGCTCGAGGTACTCAGTGAACCCAAGGTGGGCGAGGTCCCGGTCTCGGGCGCGGGCTGTTCGTTGGCTGCCGCCGTGGCCGCCGAACTGGCCAAGGGCGCGTCCGAGATCGACGCTGCCCGTACCGCCAAGGCCTTCATCTCGGCCGGTATTCGGCACCGCCTCGATTCGCACCTGCCCTTCGAGTCCCTGTGGCAAGGCGGTCTGGCCGCCGAATCCTGATTCACTCGTACGCCGACGCCGCCCGCACCGGTTCCCCACGCTGGGAACGGTGCGGGCGGCGTCCCCCTGTCTAGGGCATGAGCGGGACGTTTCCTGAAAGGTCTCAGTGAGAACGCTGCGCCTGGATTACATCTGGCGGCACGTGCCGTTGAATGTAAAGACAGACCGTCACCCGCCTACCTCAGTGCTTCCCCGGTTTACTGACAGAATCAGATAAGGTGTCATCATGCCCCGCATTTCAGCCTCCAGTAACGCCGCCCAACGAGAGCGCACCCAGCGCGCCATTCTCACCGCGTTCGGAGAGCTTCTCTACACCCAGGGGCTCACGGACCTCACCATGACGCAGGTGGCCAAGACCGCTGGAGTGGGCCGCACCGCGGTGTACAACTACTTCGCGGACATGGGGGAATTGCTCGTCGCCTACGCACTGGACGAGACCGAACGATTCGTGGCGGACCTCGAACAGGATCTGACCGAAACCGACAACCCCATTGACCAGCTGGGGATCTACGTACGGGCGCAACTCGAGGACATGAGCCGCCGTCATCTCCCTCCCGGGGAGGCCATGAAGACCGTGCTCGCCCCCGAGGATTTCGCCAAGCTCGGGGCCCACGTGGGCAAGCTTCAAGGAGTCCTGGTGGGGATCTTGGAACGCGCAATGTCCGAGGGGTACCTTCCCCGCGCCAACCCCACCCAGCTGACGCAACTCGTGCACGGCTCCCTTGCGTCCACGGCGGATCGCAGCCACGGGGCCGAAAGCGAGCGAGCCCACAGGGAACGCACCGATGCAACCGTCCTGTTCATCCAGCGCGGCCTGGGTGCCCAGTTCGACCAGGATCTCCGCCCCGTCCAATTGCCTTTGGCGCGGCCCGCCCTGAGTGTGGTTTCCTAAGATTCCCCCGTCGAAACCGCACGCCATTGCAGGAGCACGACACATTAGGCTGAACCAATGATCTTCAAGGCCGTGGGCGATTCACGCCCGTACCCCGAACACGGCCTGGTCACACCCTCTGACTGGTCCAAAATTGCACCGAAACAGGTCCGCCTCGCGGACCTGGTCACTACGCAATCCATGCTGGATCTTTCTAAACTTTTGGACGCCGACTCCACTTTTTTCGGCGACCTTTTCCCGCATGTCGTTTCGTGGAACGGCACGCTCTATCTCGAGGACGGCGTTCACCGCGCCCTCCGTACCGCGCTGCACCACCGCTCGGTAATCCACGCGCGGGTTCTTGAGCTCTGACACTCACTATCTCTCGATCTTCGGCTGCCTCACCCTAAAAGGTGTCTTTTCTCGGTACACTTGTCACCAAGCTGGCTCTCTGCAGTGAGGCCGGTGGTGATGAGTAGTTTTGGGGCAGCTGCCAACACACCTTGACCGGCCACTCCGAATGAACGACGCACACCATGTCTTCCGAATCCACCCCCGTTGAGCTCAGCCGGGTTTTCGCCCACCTCTCCGGGATGATCCTCAATGAGCAGGACGCCACCTCGGCTGCGAGCAAGCTCGCTTGGGCTGCCCATCAAACGGTTCCATCCGCAACAGGGGCGGGTTTCTCAATCCTCGATGACCAAGGCAAACGGCTGTCGAGCGCCTCAACGGATCCCACCGTGGAAGCAGTAGACACCCTGCAATACGATCTGGGGCAAGGCCCCTGCCTGAGCGCCTGGGCCACCGGCGACCCGCAGCTGGTGGATGACACCGCCGTGGAAACGCGCTGGCCGGATTGGATCGAAGCGGCCATTTCCATGGGTATTGGATCCGTTTTGAGTTCCCCATGATTTACCGGGGGCGCCACGTGGGTACCCTCAAGGTCTACGCTGCTGAACCCCATGCCTTCAGCCAGACCGAGGTGCATCTTCTCGGGTTGCTGGCTGATGCCGCCGCCACCCTATTGGGTACAACGCAGAGCATCGAGTCGCCCGTCCGCTTGAGCAAGGTTTTGACCGACGCGCTGACTACCCGGGACACGATCGGCATGGCCGCCGGTTGCTCATGGCCCAAGAGCACCTGAGCCGGGACATGGCGCGAACCCGCCTGCTCGAACTCGCACGGAACAGCAACCGCCGCGTGGTCGATGTGGCCTCCGACATCCTAACAGAGTGGGAGAAGCAGGGCGAATCATCGTGAAGTCCCATGAGTCCGATGACGCCTCAGTGGGGTACGAGCAAGCCCGGCAGTTACTGACCATGCGTGCAGCTAACATCGATCAGGGCCGTCTGTGGCTCTACTTTTTCAGCATCGGTGGCAGCATCAGTGAGTTCGAATTGGATGCTTTCCTCCACCACTCCCTGGTACTCCCGCGCCTCCAGCGAGACCTCTTGGCTCAGGCAGCCAACGAAATCCTGGCTGAACAAGCACCGCCCCGCGTACCGTATGCCGCCGATATCCTGCGCCACAGGAACCCACCGGTGGACGAGGCGACGCCCAATGAACGGGATGATCCTGAGGAGAAGGAAACGGTCGAAGACTGGACTGGATTGACGCCGGTCGGCCCTGGCCTGATCCAGCCGCGGGTGCCGGCCCACACCTGCGAAGGAGCGGGTCATGACCAATCAAGAAGCCGACAATCTTTCTCACCTCCAATTACAACAATTGCTACTGGACAGTGAAGACATCTCAGAGTTCCTCAATGTCTTCACCCGCAACCTGGCCAGGGCCGTGTCCACTGGGGGCAACGAGGTCCACTGTTCGGTGACCTTGCTGCGCCCCAAGCGTGTGACCCCCATGGCATCGTCGGATTCGCTCCTGGAAATCCTTGACGAACTCCAACATCATCAAGGGGATGGCCCCTGCCTCACCGCTGCGCGGGATAACAAGGTGGTCTACGTTCCCGATACCCGCACCGATTCACGCTGGCCAGAGTATGGGAAGGCTGCCGCCGACTTGGGTATTCTGTCGATCTTGGGCGTCCCTATGGAACTTGAGAGTGGTGCCGCGGCGGGCCTGGATGTTTATGCCAACCAACCCCGGGCCTTTGACTCCGCCACGGTCGAAATGATTGAGCAAGAAGTCGTCGCTGCGTCCAGCGCACTGCAGCTCGCTCTCAGGCTGGAAAGTCAGCGCGATGTTGAGAAGGATCTGACCGCCGCTATCAACTCCCGGACCGTGATCAATTTGGCGGTGGGAATCGTCATGGGACAAAACCGTTGCTCGCAAGGTGAGGCCCTGGACATCCTGACCGCAGCCTCGAATCACCGCAATATCAAGCTGCGAGAGCTAGCCGTCGAGCTGGTGGAAAGGATCGGTGACGGCCCCGGTCGCACGCACTTCGAACGGTAATAGTTTGTGGGCAAATCGCGATCTATCAGGGAAAACATTCCCTACTCGCCAGTAGTGAAATACGCTTAACCACAGGTCAAGCAGCGGCCTCCCCCTTACCGTGGAGGAAGGCTGCACGAGTGGATCATAAAATCTCCGTGACCGTCCAGATCGACATGGACGGACAAGACATCCGGATCATCACTACAGGGTGCCTGACCAGGCTCAGCCAGTCAGCGCTCCTGCCCCTCATTCGCCGGGCCCGCAAGCTCACGGCTGGCGCCCGCGTCACCCTGGATGCAACGCCCGCACGTCATATTGAGGCCCTCGGTCTGGACTTGCTGCGTGACGCGATCGATTACGAGGTTTCTCTGAGCCAGGGGCCACCCGTTCATTTCGTGGTTCCTACTCATCTCCCGAGCCATCTTGGCCCCGCAGGCCCGCACCTATCGAACGGACTGACAGGCCTGCAGGTAGAGCCCCTCAAGGAGGGTGCATCATGAGCGAAATCATCATTCCCACCACGCCTACCCCCCACTCACCAGAGCCCGCCGGGGGAATCCCGGCAGCTTGACACCTCCAGCACCTTCCTCACCCCGGCAGATCAGTTCCCGAGTGAGCTGGCCGACCTGGACCTGATGACGGTGCTCGCCCTCCACGGCCGGGTATGCCGGCAGCTTGAGCGCGAATACCTCACCGATCCGGATGGCGCAGATCCTGCCACTCTGGACAGGGTCGAGGAACTGACCGAAGAGCTCGACGAGCGACAGAAATACGTTACGCATTTCGACTGACATACAGATCGGGGGAGCTAGGGCTAAATCCACCGTCCTGGTGCGACAAAACGGGGACAACCGTCGCACCAGGACGGTGTTGATTTTGTCCCGTCTTTTCGGGGAATGGAGAAAGTTTCACTCGACCCTAAAAAGGTCGCCTGGCTGGCAATCCAGCGCGTCACAAATGGCCACGAGCGTGCTGTACCGAATGGCTTTGGCTCGGTTGTTCTTCAAAACCGACAGGTTCGCCAGGCTGATATCGACCCGATGGGAAAGCTCCGTCAGAGTCATACCCCGATCCAGAAACTGTAACCCCAGCATGAGGCAGAGCCGGGGTAGTGGACGTTTCATTGCGGGTCATGTACCCGAAGGCCGGAACAGGGAGTAATCGCAGAGCGAGACGCCCAGAATGAGAGCGATCCGGCCGGCGACCCAAAACCCCTGAGAAGCCTGATCCTGCGGACTGTAGAAGGTGGCCACGTCTCCAATCTGGATGGGCTCCCCAAAGTTCGTGGCACCCACACTCCCTGTACCCCGCCACCACCAAGTTTTTACTTCTCCGCCACGACCTGGTCGTTTATCGCGCTTATGCTCGAGGTCACTGTGTGTTGACCTGGAGGTTCGTATGCGTGCTCAATATCGCGCCCTTCTTGTCTCGTCCGCTGGCGCTCTCGCCGTTGCCCTCGCCGCGAGCGCGGTGGCACCGGCCGTGGCGGGTGAAGGTGGGCGAGCGGCGTCATCGTCGAAAAGCGCGAGCGTGACCGGCGATAAGCACGGGCTGCGCGTGGCCACGTACAACGCGTCGCTGAACCGCAACGAGGAGGGTCAGCTGCTGCGGGACCTCTCCACGCCGGCCAACCAACAGGCCCAGAACATCGCGGAAGTCATCCAGATCAACAACCCGGACGTGGTGCTCGTCAACGAGTTCGACTATGTGCCCGGTAACCAGGCGGCGGAGGCGTTCCGCGACAGCTACCTGTCGGTCGGGCAGAACGGCCAAGCGGCGGTGGACTACCCGTATTACTACGTGGCGCCGGTCAATACGGGTGTGCAGTCCGGCCTGGACCTCAACCAGGACGGGCAGACGGGCGGGCCCGACGACGCGTGGGGCTTCGGCCTGTTCCCCGGCCAGTACGGCATGGTCATCTACTCCAAGTACCCGATCGCCCAGGATCAGGTGCGCACCTTCCAGAATTTTCGCTGGCAGGACATGCCCAATAACCAGCTGCCCACCGACTACTACACACCGGGACAGGCGGCGCAGCTGCGGTTGTCGTCCAAATCCCACTGGGATGTGCCCGTGCGTGTGGGCAACAAGACGGTCCACGTGCTGGCCGCGCATCCCACCCCGCCCAGTTTCGACGGCCCAGAGGACCGTAACGGCCGCAAGAACAACGACGAGATCCGCTTCTGGGCCGACTACGTCACCGGCAACAAGAGCGCTTCCTATATTTACGACGACGCCGGCCGCCACGGTGGTCTGCCTCGCGGCGAGCGTTTCGTGATCGCGGGCGACTACAACTCCGACCCCAACGACGGCGATTCGTTCCCGGGTGCCATCGGCCAGTTGCTGAACAACTCGCGGGTGCGCGATTCGCAACCGACCTCAACCGGAGCCACTGAGGCGAGCGAGCGTCAGGGCGGCGCCAACCTGGCCCACGAATCCGATCCCGCACGCGACACCGCAGACTTCAATGACAGCCCCACTCCCGGCAACCTGCGCGTGGACTACGCGTTGCCGTCCAAGAATTTGCCGCTGCTGGATGCCGGTGTTTTCTGGCCAGCGCCCGGTCAGCCCGGTTCCGAACTGACCGGCGAATACCCGTTCCCGACCTCCGACCACCGCCTGGTATGGGTGGACGTCAAGGTTCCGGGCAAGCGATAGCCCCTCACCACAATCTGGAGATCACTCATGCCCGTATCCATGTCCAAGCCCTCGCTGCGGACCCGCATTGCCGCTGCCTCCACCGGAGCGGTGTTGCTGTGTAGCGGCATTGCCGTGGCGCCCGCCTTCGCAGCCCCGGCCACCGACACCGTGTCCATCGCCGAGATTCAGGGCACCGGAGCCGAGACTCCGCTCAAGGGTCAAACCGTCACGACTGAACCCTCGATCGTGACCGCTGTGTACCCGGGCGATCCGGGCACGCTGGGTGGTTTCGTGATTCAGACCCCCGGCTCCGGTGGGAAGGTGGACACGAGCAAGGCCTCCACCGGGGTGTTCGTCTACACCGGTAGCACGCAGTCCACAGTGTCCGTGGGCGACAGGGTCCAGGTCACGGGCGAAGCCGGGGAGTATCGCGGTCTTACCCAGCTGGAAGGCAATATCGAGATCACGCCGGTGGCCGAGGAGCTCCCCGCGGTGGAGCCCGCCACCAATGACTGGGCTTCCACCGCCGCCACCCGCGAGAACCTTGAATCCATGCTGTACAAGCCCAAGGATAAGTTCCAGGTCGCGGATACCTACGGCCTGGGTCGCTATGGCGAACTCGGGCTGGCCGCGGGGAAGGAACTTCCCGCGCAACCGACCCAGGTCGCGCGGCCGGGCAGCGCGGAGGCGCAAGCTCAGGCGGAGCGTAACAGTGCCATCTCGGTCACGCTCGATGACGGCACCAACCGGGGTTTCGCGGCGTCACCGTCTCAGGAGGCACGCCAGGTTCCCTACCTGACCCGTGAGAATCCGGTGGCGGTGGGCGATTCCGCGCGCATCACCGAACCGGTCATCGTGGACTACCGCTTCGACAAGTGGCGCTTCCAGCCGACCTCCCCGGTGGTTCCGGGTGAGGAACCGGCGCGTTTCTCGGGCTCCGCCGATCCCAAGTCAGCGGTGGGTGGTCAGATGCGGATCGCCTCATTCAACGTGCTCAATTACTTCACGACCGTGGGGCAGGAGCAGGGCTGCCGCGGCGGCAACTACTCGACCGACGGCACCTACAACGTGGCCCAGAACTGCGACGTGCGCGGTGCGTTCGACCAGGCCGATTTCCAGCGTCAGCAGGCCAAGACAGTCTCCGCCATCAACCAGTTGGATGCGTCCGTGGTGGGTCTCATGGAAGTAGAGAACTCCGCCAAGCTCGGTGAGCCCAAGGACGAGGCTCTCCAGAACCTCGTCACCGCGCTGAACAAGGCCGCCGGCTACACCAAATGGGACTTCGCCTCGGTGCCCGACTCCGAGATGCAGCCCGTGGCCGATCAGGACTTCATCACCAACGCCATCATTTACCAGCCCAAGCAGGTCACCCAGGTGGGCCCGGCTCAGGCGCTGGGTTCCGAGGCCGGTGCAGGGGGCGCGTTCGAGAACGCCCGCACTCCCCTGGCCGCCACCTTCACCTCGACCAAGGGCGGCGGCAAGCACGGCGCCGCGCCCACCACCGTGGTGGTCAACCACTTCAAGTCCAAGGGTTCCGCACCTCGCACCGGACCCAACCGTGACAGCGGCGACGGCCAGGGTGCCTGGAACGCGGCGCGCGTGGCGCAAGCGAGCGCCGTCGTGGACTGGATTCCCGAGTTGACCAAGGCCGCGGGCTCCGAGGACGTGGCCGTGTTGGGCGACTTCAATTCATATGCCCAGGAGAACCCGATGCAGGAGTTCTACGGCGCCGGCTATACGCAGGCCACCGAGGACGACTACACGTACGTGTTCGGCGGTCAGGTGGGGTCACTGGACCACATGCTGGTCTCGCCGTCCCTGAAGAAGCGTATGACCGGCGCGGACGCCTGGAACATCAACTCCGGCCAGTCCCCGCTGCTGCAGTACGGCCAGTACCGCACCACCGCGCTCGACTATTACGTGGCGAACGAGATCGCTTCCTCCGATCACGACCCGTACATCGCGGGTTTCCGGGCGGGCAAAAAGTAGCTCTCCCGACATCGACGACGCCGCGGCCACGCTCCTTTCGAGCGCGGCCGCGGCGCTGTTATGCGTAGGAGGTCCGATGTGCTGACCATGTGCGCCGAACTGGACGCGGCGGCGTCGTTGTCAGCGGCGCAAAGACTCGTGCCCGTCATGTTGCGACAATAGTTACCCGGGGGTCATTAGTGTCTTTATGATGTGAGCATCCCCCTGATCGGCGAGGGACTCACGGCCTGGCTGGGCCGTCCTGACGCGGAATATTGGTTCCAAGTTCGGAGAGTTATCGCCCGTAACAAAGGATCCGCGCATGAATGCCGCATCATCCTTCCGTCGTTCCGTGACGACCGGACTCATCGTCTTGTTCTTGGCCTCCGGCACCGTTGCCGTGGGCGCCGCTCCCGCTGAAGCCGCGGTGGTCAAGCCGTGCAAGGCGACTATGTCCGTGACTCAGCCGCGCCAGTACACGAACACCTACGTGAAGGTGTCCAAGGTGGGCGCCCGCTCCAAGATCACCACCAAGGCCAAGTACAAGACCACCACGAACACCAAGACCGCAACGGCCTCCACCAAGGGCACTGCGTCGATCAAGTACCCCATTGCCCGCGCAACCCCCGGGCGCAAGGTGATCGTGGAGGTCTCCGCCAAGCAGGGTAAAACCACCTGGAAGTGCACCACGTCCTTCACGCCCAAGAAGCGGTAATTCCGAGGCTGCACGGCCATTGAAAGTTTCCTGCGTAGGCACCGGGCGGCACGAACCACCCCGAGAAACATTTGTTTCCTGCGTCACATAGGTGGGGTAGTTTGCGATTGATACGCTTTCGCCCGCGCAGGAGACTCGCATGCTTCGCCGTTACTTCGCTGCCGTTACGACGTCGATCTTGGCCTTGGCGCTCACTGCGCCGGCACAAGCCCAAACCCAGTCGCCCGCTCCATCGAACGACGACGGGTGGGTACCTCCAAAAATCGCGCTCGTCCTGGACGCGTCCGGGTCTATGGCGGAATCGGATGTCGATGGCGGCAACCGGATGGATGCTGCCAAGAAGGCGGCCAACGGAATGCTTGAGGACCTCGATGACGATGTCGAGCTGGGCCTGATCGCCTATGGTGCCGAGATCAGTGACGACGATCCGGACAATTACGAACGCGGCTGCCAGGACATCAAGGTCTTGCGCTCTGTGGGTCCGCTGGACAGAGACACCATCTCTCAAGAGATCGACGACCTGGAAGCTACGGGCTACACGCCCATTGGCAACTCCCTTAAAAAGGCTGCCGAAGAGTTGGGCGATGAGGGTCCTCGCTCGATCGTTCTGGTCTCGGACGGAATCGACACGTGCGCGCCGCCGGAAGTCTGCGACGTCGCCGAAGACTTGGGCGCCGACGGCGTGGACTTGGCCGTTCACACCGTGGGTTTCAAGGTCAACGACGACGCCCAGAGCGAGCTGGAATGCATCGCCGAGGCAACCGGTGGCACTTATTCTTCGGCGGATAACAGCAATGAGTTGGGCACCACCCTGTCGGCACTGGCGCAGCGAGTGGGCCAGGCCTACGAGGCGGGCGGCACCGAAATCACGCTGGGTAAGGACCGGGATTCCGGCCAGTATTTGGGTGAAGGTAATTACCAGACGCAGATGTCCGGCCCCACCGTGACCAGCAAGGAGGGCCCCGCAGGCTGGTTCACATTGAACATCCCCGAGGGATATCGCGCCCATGTCTCCGCAACCGTGGTAGATCCTTCCATGGAGGAGTTCGTTCAGCGACTGGGTGGTGGGCGTGACAGCTTCTCCGTGGATGTCGAAGCCGAAAACGCATCCTGCAACCAAACCGGAAGTTCCGATTGGGAATCCACAACGCTCGGCCGCGAGGCTCCGTCCGCTTCCATCCTCCGTGTGACACCCAAGGAGTCCTGCAATCCTTCGGATTGGAACCTTGAGGTCAAGCGCACGGGCAGCGCCTACGAGGACGAGCTGCCCGTTGAGCTAGTCATTGGGCTGGAGCCGATCGCTCCCGAGGATCAGATCGGCCCGGAGGACAACCACCCCTACGACTCGGAGAAGGACGACGTACCCGAGCTGGACGACGACTACCCCGTGACCGATCTGGCCGGTGGCACGTCTTACTCCAGCGCCACCGACATTGAGCCGGGAACATACAGCGGCTCGCTCGTGCCCGGTGAGACGCGCATCTACAAGATGCCCATGGACTGGGGTCAGCGCCCCGTGGCCAAGGCTGTCTTCAACGCCAGAAATGCCGATGAACGTCGAGCCGCCAAGCTTGAGGTCGCCAATCCGCTGCGCGGAAAGGCGGGGGTGGAGATGAGCACGTCTTTGAAGGACGACGCGGAAGTCTCTGCGGAGAACCTGAACGCCTACTGGCCGATCTACAGCAACTCCGACGGGGTCGGAACGGGTAGCAGCATGGCCTTCCAGAGGGACGCAGCGTACATCGGCGACTGGTTCGTCATGGTGACCCTGGACGGCGGCGAAGACAACGGCAAGGCCAGCGTCGAGGAGGAGTACGAGCTGACGGTCCTCCGCGAAGGTGACGTCATTGATGGACCAGAGTGGAGCGTCCCCACGAACGACGGTCCCGAACCCTCCGATGAACCGATCGCCCCGCTGGTTGGTCCCTCGGCATCGACCGACGATTACCAGTCAGATGATGCGGAGAACTCCGGTTCAGACGGTGCGAATAGTGATGGCGGAGACAACGCAGAGGGCGCCGAGAACGCCCAAGCCGCGGAGTCAGACGAGATCTTCGGGCTGAGTACCCCGGTTGCCATCGGTGCTGCAGTGGTCCTGGGGCTCCTGGTAGTCGTGGGCCTGGGAATCGTGATCGCTATCGCCACGCGTCGGAAGCACTGATGCCCCGCCGCTAGCGGCGCGAGGCGGCCCAAGGGGTCGATGCATTCTGATGGACGGTAATGCCCTCGCGCAGAAGCCAGCGCATCATGATCGACGGTAGGGCCAGGATTCCAGCGATCCTTGGTTTCAACGTCGATCAAGTTGCATGGCACGGGCGATTTTGGTCGTAACGCCGATCAGAGCGCAGTCCTTCGCACCAGTGGCCTTGGACCTGACGACAATCAATGGAACGCCCCGGACATGAAAGTAGCCCCTGGCCGGTGTTTCCACTGGTCAGGGGCTACTTCACAACGCGGAGGATGGGGGATTTGAACCCCCGAGGGCGTTAACCCAACACGCGTTCCAGGCGTGCGCCATAGGCCGCTAGGCGAATCCTCCAGGCGTGCACATTCCCCAACGCGTGGGCAACGTGCGGCACTCAGCATAGCGGAACTCGAACCCCTGATGCGAATCGAGAGTGAATCGGGGGCAAAATCCGGGCCGACCGGCGTCGTCGCTCGTGTGGCTACCCCTTAACTGCGCCCCCGGTGAGACCGGAGACGATGTAGCGCTGCAAGAACAGGAACAAGAGCACGACCGGAATGGCGGACAGAATCGCGCCGGCCGTGAATACGCCCCAGTTCTCGCCGAACTGCACGGACACGAACTGGTACAGACCCACCGCAAGTGTGTACTTCTCGGGATCCTGGAGCACGATCTGTGCCAATAGGAAGTCCGAGAAGGACGCGATGAAGGACAGCATGCCCACGACCACCAGGATGGGCGTGACCAGCGGAAGAATGATCGTCCAATAGATCTGGGCGTGGGAAGCCCCGTCCAATGTGGCTGCTTCATCTAGGTCGCGAGGAATCGTGTTGAAGAATCCATACATCAGGAACGTATTGGCCCCGAGCGCACCACCCAGGTACACCGCGACCAGACCCATCCGAGAGTTCAGACCCAAGAACGGGAACACCTCGGAGATGCTGAACAACAACAAGAAGATCGCGACGAAGGCCAGCAGCTGCGGAAACATCTGAATGATCAGAAGCGACATCAGCCCGCCGCGGCGGAACCTGAACCGAAATCGGGAGAACGCGTACGCGGCGGCCGCACCCATCAGAACCGTGCCCACCGCGGTGATGCTCGAAATCAGCATCGAGTTCCCGAACCACGTGAGGAAGGGGTTCTGAGGGTCGTTGAGCAGGTTCTGATAGTTCGCACCCGTCACTTCACCGAACAGGTCGTTCGATCCCAGGAGCGAACCAGTGGGTGACAAGGACGCGGACAACGCGTACACCAGCGGGAACAGCGCGAAGACGCACGCCACGAGGGCGGCAACGTGCTTCCAGCCGCCGCGGGCAAATCGCTGGCCAGCGCTGAGTCGCGAGCGCGAACCGCGGCGGTTTTTCGTAGCGCTCGAGGTCGTGGAAGTAGACATGTCAGTTGATCTCCTCGAGAGCCTTGCTACGGCGGAATGTCAGGGCCGATACAACCGCGACCATGATGAAGATGAGGATCGACAGAGCCGATGCCACGCCGTAGTCATTGGTGCCACCGGCAAACGCGATCTTGTAGACGAACGAAATCAAGATGTCCGTTGCTCCCACGCCGGTGGTTGATTCCAGGTCCTGTGGGCCACCTCCAGTGAGGAGGTAGATCACGTTGAAGTTGTTGAAGTTCATGGCGAAGGATGCGATCAAGAGGGGCCCCACAGCCACCATGAGCATCGGCAACGTAATAGCACGGAACCTCTGTACTGCACGGGCGCCGTCCATTTCAGCGGACTCGTAGAGCTCAGACGGAATGGACTGCAGCGCACCCGTGGTCACCAGGAACATGTACGGGAAGCCCAGCCACAGGTTCACCAACAACAGCGAGGCCTTGGCCAACCACGGGTTGTCCAGCCATGGGATATCCGCGCCACCCAGCAGCACCTGATTGATATATCCGAAGTCCGCATTGAGCAGACCAGCCCAGATCAGGATGGAGAGGAACGCGGGGAAGGCATAAGGCAGGAAGATGATGGCCCGATAGACATTGCGGAATTTCAGGTTCTTGTCGTTGAACAAGATGGCGAGCAGAAGACCCAGGAAGAACGTCAGAGCCACCGACAGGATCGCGAAGGCGAAGGTCCACAAGGTCACCGATACGAACGGCCCGCCAAGGATCTCGGGGTCGAAGATGGCGGCGAAGTTGTCGAACCCGACAAAGACTCGCCAGCCGGGGCGCAGTTCCTCGCCCGAAGGGCTAGCGAAAGAACCTTCTCCGTTGTTCGCGTAGACGGTTCCGTCTTCGGCGACCATGGCATCAGCTTGCTCGTCATAGACAAGGGTTGGGTTGTACGCGTAGGCAGTGCGGCCATCGTCAGTGCGCAGCGCGCCGTCAGAGGATTCCCCTGTGGCAGGCACCCGGAGGTTCATGACGTCCTCGGACGCGGCAGTCACCTGGTTGAAGTCGAGGATGTCGTATCCAGGGACTTCTTCGATGATCCCGTCCGAGACTCGCGCGCCGTCGACCGGTGCGAGCGCTTGGTCGGGTGTTCCCACCAGGACTTGGTCATCCTGGACTGCGGCAAGGGCCAGATCCCCGTCTTGGCTGAGCACCGCAACGGAATACTCTTGACCGCCCGGCACTCGCTGTTCATACGTGCGTGTGAGCTGCCCGATGGCCGATTCCTTGGTCGAGTTGTGACCGTCTCCGTAGTTCGTGAAAGCAGTACCCGCGGTGTAGAGCACCACAAAGATTTGAAACACCAGCAGGAAGATCAACCCGGGATATAGGTACTTAGCGGGCAGTAGACGCCTGGTTGGCAGGAAGTACACCAGGTCGGCAACGATCAGCGCGATCACGAGGAACGCGAGGATCCCCCAACTACCCGCTGCCCACGCGGAGAGAATTCCGAACAGGCCAAAGGCATTGATCAGGGCCATGAGGACCAGCTTGACCACGAACCCCGCGCTGAACCCGCGTGAGTGTGAGTGGCGGAGCTTCAGTGGTGTGCCCAGACTGCCGCCGTCAGCTTGTTCCGGGCCCGTTACCGCTCCGGGCTGACCGGTGCTCGTGCTCATTGAATTTGCCCTTCGATATTGGCGATCATGCGATCCCAGAGTTCAACCGGTTCACCGTTGCCATTGACGATTCCGTTTTCCGTGGTGCCCCAGAAGGACCACACAGCGCCCATGGCCGGAATGGCGGGCATGGGTAGAGCCGTGGTCGCAATTTCTGCGTAGGCGGAACGCAACGGGTCATCCTTGATGCCATCGATCGCGACCTCACTGGCGGGTGGTCGGCCAGTGCTCTCGTACATGGCTGTCTGCGATTCGGGGCGGGTGAGGTAGTTGGTCGCGAAGTCCTGGGCCGCAATGGGGTTTGCTGCGTTGGCGTTGACGAAGAACGCTTGAACTCCGGCAAACGGACGGGCTTCCTCATTTCCTGCCGGCGGCACCGGGAGAACGGTGACGTTCATGTCCGCGGCTTCGATATCCACGAGTTCCCAAGGGCCAGCGATGTGGAAAGCGGATTCCCCGGAGATGAAGGATTCCTTGGCAATGTCCGGGGTCATGGATGTCTGCAGGTCCCCGCTCTCACCCAGTTCCGCCAGGTAGCGCGCGAATTCGTGGCCGCCTTCGCCGCCCATGGCCAGAGTGCTCGAGTACTCCCCGTCCTCTCCTCGTTCGAAGACCTCCGCCCCGAACGACGTTTGCAAGGGGTACAGGTGGTACGGATCGCCGGCATCGGGAGACTGGCTGACAGTAAACGGGTAGGTGATACCGCTGTCCGCCATGAGGCGATGGCCCTCGGCGCGCAGTTCGTCGAAGGTCCCGGGATCCTCGGTCGTCAGCTCGTCGTTACGCACCAGCGCCACGCTCTCCACCGCGTAAGGCACCCCGTAGCTCACACCGTTGTAGACGACGGCGTCCCGTGCGTTCTCGGTGAATTCTTCACCTCGGTCGCCCAGCTCCACGGGGGCAACCACACCGTTGGCGGCAAGCTGGCCGAGATTATCGTGCGGGGAAACAATGATGTCCGGGGCCTGCCCGGTGGGCGATTGAGAGATGAAGTTGGAGATAGCCTGCGCGTTGATTTCCCGTTCGATGAACCGCACTTCAACACCGGTATCTGCCGTGTAGTCCTCGGCAATTTCGCGCAGCGCGGGAATCTCATCATCACCGGCCTGAATGGTCACTTCGCCCGTTCCAGCGCCCAGCGCAGCCACCCCAGACGTGGGCGCGGATGAGCACCCTGCCAACAAAAGGGCGCAGCACGCCGCCGCAGCAACCGCCCATCGTGAACGAGTCATGTGATTGTCCTCTTCAGTTTTCAGTGTGCCCGTGCGGTGCCGCAGTCGCCCGCGAATCTTGATCAGTGTCATTCCGGCAACCGGTTTCCGGTCGCAGCATCGAACAAATGAATCCGTTCCTGGTTGGGTGCCACCCACACGGTGCTGCCCGGGCGCGGCGGAGTCCGGCCATCCGTGCGAACCACCACCGGGCTTGCGCCTTCCTCGAGACCTTCCTCAGCGCGCCCGGAATCCTTGGTGCTCTGCGCGGAGGGGTCCACCCGCACCACTGTGTTAGCGGCGGTAACCGGCGCGAGCTGGCCGTAGACATAGGCGTCCGCGCCGAGTTCTTCGACCACTTCTGCAGTGATGGGAAGACCCGTCCCTTCATTTGTCGGGGAGAGATCCTCCGGGCGGATACCCACTGTGATCTCATCGCTGGTCAGTGCCTCCCGTTGAGCCGGAGTCAACTCCAGAGACATGGAACCCAAGTTCACGCGCCCGTTGGATACTGATGCGCGGAACAGGGCTCTTCAGAGTTGAGTGTGGGCGCGCCGGTGGTGCGGGGTAGCTGGGGATAGACGTCGAGGTCCTCG
>NZ_BAAAQA010000019.1:0-23299 GCF_039531425.1 Kocuria atrinae | reverse complement strand
AAAGCCCCTAGAACGTTGCTATCGCAGGCAAGCAAGCCCCCGCCATACACATATTTTGGCCTATAACCCCTGCGGTGCTGCTGCTGCCGGACGCGAGGACGCTGGCGGCAGGCTCTACCGGGACAAACGTGGTGTTCTCGTCCTCGTCCACGATGATCTGCTTGAACAGGGCACGGTTCAGGATGCGGCGTTCAGAAGGTTCGCACTTGCTGTAGAGGTCGCCGAGATCGGTGAGGATGTCGGTGATCTGGTCGAGGCCTCCGCGAGCGCTAGTGTACGTGGTGGCAAGGCTGTCGAGCCTTTTGGTTATCTGATCGAGGCTGGCGCGGATGCGGTCTTGTTCGCTCTTGAGCAGGTCAAGCGGGATCGCGTCGGCGTAGTGGGCTTGGACGAGCTTGAGTCGTTCGGCTTCGAGCTTGTCGCGCTGGTTGGTCAGCAGGGCGCGTTCGTCGTCGCTGCAGGCTTCGAGCTGGTCGAACACCTGGTGCAGCACCGCCCGGACGTGCTTTGCCTCATCCTCGGTGAGGCCGTTGCTGCTGTATGTTGTTTCGATGCGCTTTTCGAGTCGGCTGGCAAGGATCGCCGAGCGGGTGCAGCCGTTCCTTTTCCGGCGCCGGCCAGAGCAGGTGAAGTATTCGTAGCGGTCGCCTTGCTTGTCCCGGGGCCGTTCGATCATGAGCTTGGCGCCGCATGAGCAGTACAGGCTGCCCTTGAGGTAGTGGTCGTACTTCTGCGGTCGTTCCCCAACGGCATTCTTCGCGCCGAGCTGGGTCTGCACTCGTAGCCAGGTCTCGGGGTCGACGAGCGGGGTGTGCGCACCGTCGTAGGTGATGCCGCGGAAGGTGACGGTGCCCTGGTAGTAGAGGTTGGTCAGGATCTTGTGCAGCCCGGTCGTCGTGACCGGCTTGGCCGGCTGGGCAGGTGTGGGCCGGGTGGTCAGGCCGCGGGCCTCCAGTTCGCGCGCGAGGGATGAAAGTGACCAATCGCCGGTGGCGTAAGCGGTGAACGCGAACCGGATCAGGTCCGTCCGCCCGGGGTCGAGTTCGACGTCTCGGACCTCGCGGCCTTTGGCATCGGTGCTGCGCACGTTGAGGTAGCCCAGCGGGACCTTGGTCGGGGTACCGCCGATGGTGGCCTTTTGGACCATGCCCTTGACGACTTCCTGGGCGAGGTTGAGGGAGTAGAACTCGGCCATCGAGGCGAGGATGCCGTGCATGAGCATCCCGGAGGGGGACTCGTCGATGTTCTCGGTGACCGAGACGAGGGTGATGTTCGCCCCGCGCAGCGTGGTGTGGATGATCGCGTCATCGAGCCGGTTGCGGGCCAGCCGGTCGACCTTGTTGATGATGCAGTACCGCACCGGGTTCGCGGCGATGTAGTCAAGCATCTCCTGTAACGCCCGCCGATGGGCGGTCTTGGCGGACTCGCCGGGTTCGATGAACTCCTTGACGATGACCGCGCCGAGCTGCTCGGCCTTACGCTCGGCGGCTTCGCGCTGTGCAGGGATGGACAGGCCTTCTTCGAGGCCGTTGCGGGTGGCTTGGTCCTTGGTGGAGACCCGCAGGTAGGAGATCGCCGGAACCAGCCCGCCCGGTAGCTCCTCGCCGGCCGGAGCCGGCTTCCGAGTTGCCCCCGCGGCGAGGGTTCGCAGCGCTGCGAGGTCGATGCCGGAGGGTAGGTCGATGAGTGTCATCGGGGTGACCGCCTTTCAGGTGCCCAACCCCGTGGGGGTGGGCGTCTGGGGCGTCGGGTGGCGGTCACGTCAGGATGCGAGAAGAACACCCCCGGATCAGGGGCTTAGGGATTGGGTGCCAGCGACGCCATGATCGTCGTGTTCAGTATCGATTCTACCGCTGTGGGTGAGTAGACCGCGAAGGTAGTCGCCGGTACGGCCGGTCCCGGTGTCCTCGCCGGCTGCGCGCAGGGCGAGGCGGATGAGGACTTCCGCGAGTTTCTCCGCGTCGACCTCCTCGTGCCGTTCATAGCGGACCCGGACTGGCCGGTCTGCGTCCGGTCGGTCGGCCTTGCGGTGGTAGGAGCGCACCATCACCGTTCACCGTTCCCGCTGCTGGTTCCCGCGGGGGTCTCGGAGTTCGCCGGTGGCCTGGTCGATGGTGGCGAAGAATGCGTCCTCGGCGTCCTGGCGTTGCCGGACCTGGTCTACGACGAAGTCGACGAACTCCTGGTCCCGGTCTTCGATGAGGACGTCTTCGACCGGTGGGGCGGGCTCTTCGCCGGGCCAGGTGGTCTGCCGTGTGGGGCGGTCGCGGTCCAGGCGGGTACCGCAAGCGGCGACCCAGTCCCGCAGCCGCTGACGGGCGTCGGCGAAGTCGCGGTGCCAGCCGATGGGTGCGGAGCCGTTCTGTTCGGGGTCGTAAGCGCATAGCCAGTGCAGGTGCAGTGCAGATAGTTCCCAGAGCAGTTCCGGGTGGTGGTGCCAGAACGGCGGGATCACTGCAGCGGCTAGCCCGTAGGTGTGACGCAGCCAGTCAACCCACCGGTTCAGTTCCAGCCATTCCTGCTCCAGGTCGTGGGCGGAGAGCAGGTTCCAGTTGATCGGGTGCGGCGGCCCGCCCAGGGCCACACCGCCGAGGTCGTCGTCCAGGTCGTCCAGGTCGTCGAGGTCGAGTTCGTCGGGGTCGACGTCGCCAGGATCAGGTCGTGATGTCTGCTCGTTCATTGTCTGGGGCCTCTCCGGTTCAGTGGCCCAGGACCGGCGTGTCGGCGGCCGGTCGGGTTTGTGGAGCGTCGAAGGGGTGGTTCTGTTCGCGGGTCGGGCCCTCGCGCTCTGCGGTGACGCCGGCGCGGCGGGGCGTGCGGTCGACGTCGTAGCGGGTGCGGGCGGTGTCGTGGCCGATCTTCTTGGCGACGAACTCTTCGCCGTCGATGTGCTGTCCGGCTCGTTCGTAGCTGTAGTCGTGGGCGTAGCCTTCGGCGACGAAGTTGTCGCCTTTGGCGAACCGCTCGTGGGCGCGTTCGGCGGTGGCCCGGTACATGACGAGGTTGCCGAAGGTCGGCTCCCCCTTGGTGAAAGATCCGTCCTGTTCGCGCCGGTAGTTCTCCTGCCCGAAACGGGCGTACAAGCGTGCCTCGCCGCGCTCGGTGTAGGTCAGCTGTGGGTCGGTGGCGATGAACCCGGAGATGGACTGTTGTGTGCGGATAGCCATCGGACTATTCCTTCCTGACATGGGCTGCGTCCCCGTGAGTCGGGGCCGCTCCTGTCAGGCAGGTGCACACACCACCCCAGCACCGGATCAGGAAGCAGGGCGTTGGAGGAGGGCTTCGATCCCGGCCCGGTCGGCCTTCAACCTGGCCGCGTCTGTCCGGGACGGCCAGGCGCGTAGATCGGTCACGATCGGGGGTGCCGAGCGCAGCAGAGTGACGCCGGTGCCGAACGGCAATGTCCTGATCCGGTCCGGTGGCAGGATCGCGACGCGGCGGATGGAGCGTTGGTTGGATCGGGTGCCGTGATCGCCGAGGGTTACGGAGTCGGTGTACTCGTCGCGTTCGCCGATGAGAGTCGAGAGGTCTTGGAGGTCTCGGGAGTTGGAGGCGCCGCCGAGGATGATCTTCACGATGCTGGCGTCCCAGATCGCTCCGGCGGCGTTGTCATTCCACTTGTTCCGTGCCTGCGCCAACGACTGCAACACTGGGAGGGTGGTGATGCCGGTGCCGCCGCCCTCGGCCATCAGGGTCGGCAGGCTCGGGAGGGGTGCGAGGTTGCCGATCTCGTCCAGTGCGAGCAGTAGGGGCGGGTCGAGTCGTGCGCCGGGTGAGCGTGCGGCGATGCGGCGGGCGGTTTCGATGAGGTCTTCGACGAACGCGGCGACCAGGGCGGCGGATGCTCCGGCGCCGGCACCGGTGGCGAGTAGGTAGAGGGTTCCGCGCTCGTGGATGAAACGCTCGGGGTCGAAGCCCTCACCCGGTCCTGGTGAGACGGCGTCGAGGACGCGCGGGTCTGCCAGCGCTCCGAGGGCCAGCGCTACGCCCTGCCAGATCGAATCCCTCGTTTTGGGGTCGGAGTCAATCATTGCCCCGAGCGAGTCCGCCCACCCGGTCGACGCCTGCGCCGAGTTCGACAGGATGGCCACGGCTTCGGCGGCCGCGGAGGGGTCGAGGGTCCACCGGAATAGCTCTGCCGGCGGCCGCTGGTCGAGGGCGGCGGCGTGCAGGAGGGCTTGGAGTGCGGTGCGGGTTTTGCCTTCCCAGAATCCGCCGGATTCGACCCCGCCCGCGGACAGGCCAGTGGCCCCGGCGAGGCCGGTGGCGCGGATCATCGCCGTCAGCGGGTTTTCACAGCCGCGTACCGGTGACCAGCGCAGTCCGGCGGGGATGCCTTCGGCGAGGTGTTGGGGGTCGAACACCGCCACCGGGCCGAGACGCTGGCGGGCGCGGAGGGCGGCGGTGAGGTTGTCCGGGCGGGTACTGGTGGTGACGACGGCGCCGGGTGCGTCGAGGATCGCCGGGATCACGATGTGCAGGCCCTTGCCGGAGCGGGGTGGGCCGATGAGCAGGATCGAGTCCTCCACGCTCGCCCACACTTGCCGGCCCTTGGAGGTGCCGATCCGGTAGCCGACATCCGCCGGCTCTGGGTTCTCCAGTGATGGGCGCAGTGTTCCGGCGCGGCGCAGGAGCGCCTTGGCTGAGGCGGTCTGGGTGACGTCGTGGCTGGTGGCGGTGCCGGCCAGGCGGCGCGGGTCGGTCTCGGCCGTATGGGCATGTCGGCGCAGCCGGACCCACACCCACCCGATGCCGGTGGCGAGGCCAGCGAGCAGGGCCACGGTGATACTCCAGTACGCCACCGGGTTCAGTGCGTCGGCGTCGAGGGCTGCCGCCGGGTCGGCAGGGTTGAACAACACCCCGAGCCCGGCGGCTGGGCCAGCCTCGGGCTGGGGGGGGTGCCGGTGAGGAGCGCGGCGACGGACCCGGAGGCGCGCAGGAGGAGCGCGACGCCGAACATGCCAATCAGGCCGATGAGGGCGGCGTTGGTCAGCTCATCGCCGAAGGAGCCGGCCTGCCGCTGCTGGGAAGCATTCACGGTAGCCGCCGCACGTGCGTGGTGCCGGAGACACGACCGAACAGCACACGACCTCGCCCGTTCCCGTGCGCAGCAGGGACGCGAGCTGGCTCGTGTCGAGAAGAGTGCGGGCCGATCCGGTGCCGGTGGCGTCGGTGTGGGAGACGATGACCGCGATGGCCACGTCCTCGCCGGGCACGAATCCGTCTGCGGTGATCTCGGCCAGTACCGGTCTCTGGGTGCCCTTGTCCTTGGCGTGCTTGCCGCGCGGGTCCTCAGGTTCGGTCTCCGGCGGTTCAGGTGGGGGGTGCTTCTATGGTTTTCGTCAAGCGGCTAGGGCCACGGTCGGTGGGGTGGGTTCTTGGTAGAAAGATCCGTCGCGCAACATGGCGTAGAGCACATCGGTTCGTCGTCTGGCCAGTGCGATCACAGCTTGGTTGTGGCGTTTACCCTCGGCCCGTTTTCGATCGTAATAGGCCCGTGAAGCGGGGCTAGCACTCAGCGAGGCGAAGGCGGAGAGGAACAAAGCCCGTTTGAGGACCTTGTTGCCCCGCCGGGAGGGTGATTCCCCGCGGATCGAGGTCCCGGACCTGCGTGTCACGGGTGCGATCCCGGCGTAGGAAGCCAGGTGTCCGGCGTCTTTGAAGTCCTTGCCCACGACTTCGGTGAGCAGCCGTGCTGCTGTCCTGACCCCTACCCCGGGCATTGAGGTCAGGACCTGGGTGAGAGGGTGCGCATCGACCACCGTGAGGATCTCGGTCTCGATCTCCACCCGCTGGGCGCCCAGTTGCGCGAGCTGGTCGGCCAGGCGCCCGATGATCTTCTCCGCCGCCGAGGTGCCCGTGACTATCACGGTTTGTTCGGCCAGGGCGGTGAAGATCTCCTCGGTGAGTTTCTCCGCCAACCGGGGCGCGTGCTTCTTCAGTAGAGCTCGTACATGGCCACGGCCAGCGGTCTTCAATCGGGCCGGGGAAGAGTGTCGGGCCAAAAGGGCGATCACCCCTGGGTGGGCCAGTCGCGGGCCCAGCACGCGTTCCAGGGCGGGGTGGATCTGAGTGAGGAACCCGCGCAGCCGGTTGCGGACTTGGGTGATCTGGGAGGCGAGGTCATCATCGAACCCACACAACATTGACAGTTCGGCGATGGCTTCCTCGGTCAGGGTAATCCCACGCAGGGTGTGGGCCATGGTGCGGGCGGTGTTGGCGATGATGAACGCATCCCGGGCATCGGTTTTCGCTTGCCCCGGGTGCAGGTCCGCGACTCGGCGCATGGTCAGCCCGGGCAGGTAAGCCACCTCGATGCCCAGATCCTGGGCCACCGCGATCACCAGGGCACCGATGGTCTTGGGTTGATCCACAACCACCAGCACAGGCCCGTGAGTAGCGGCTAGGTCCTGGAGGAGCTCACGGATCTTGGGTTCGGATTGCGGGAGGGATTTATCGTGCACGACAGTGCCCTCAGCGCTCAAACCGGTGGCATGGTGGGCGGTCTTGCCGACGTCGATCCCGAGGTAGAGCTGATGTTCCATGGTGGTCACCTTCTTCATCACGCAGGGGTGGAGGTGAGGTGACCAGGTGGTTCACTCGCCCGCATCCACGTTACAAAGTCCCGCCTGACGGGTCGTGCTTCTATTAGCGGTCCGTGTGAACCAGTACCGACCCCGGTGACTACACCCCCCGGATCATAAGCGACTGGGGGCGGACATCATGCCGGGGCCGGCTGGTTACCTACGCCTTCATCCTCCCGGACACCGGCGTCATGAAAAAGGTAACGGGGCGGCGCCGGCCGCGGACGATGTCGGTGAAGACACTCCCATCGGCCTCGCGGACCTCGATACGCACCGTGATCGTCCGGTCGGCGGTGATGGCATCGAGCAGAGTGCCGAAGGTGTCCCGGGTCCACGCCTGGCCCTGCGATGGTGGAGGGAAGTCGGTGCCGTCGACGGTGACGTCCAGGACGCCGGTCTCGGTGACGGTGATGATCACGTGCGGCAGCAGGACCGGGGTGTCTTCCGGTCCCTGCCCGGCGGCACGGTGTGGGGGTTTGCGGGTCATTACTTCACCCCCGAGGTGAGCCGGGAGCTGGTGTCAAACAGCTCCAGCTCGGCCGGATGCAGCTGGTGCTGGGTGACGAAGGCCCGGTCTTTGATCCGCCAGAGCCCCTGCCCGACACCCAGGGTCGGCAGGAGTTTCTGCTCGGTACCGGTCAGCCCGAGTGCTTGGGCGGTGAGGCCGAGCTGATCGGACTCTTGGCGGTAGACGATCCGAGTCTCGGCGTTCGCGAGGAGGCTGTTGGCCAGGGAGCGCATGGCGGAACCGGCGTCGCCGACGTTGTCCAAGTCGGAGAGCTTGTGGAAGATCAGCATGTTCGCGATCCCGTAATGCCGCGCCAATCTCCAGTGGGCGTCCATCCGCCTGAGCAGGGCCGGGTGGGACATCAGCCGCCAGGCTTCGTCGTAGATCACCCACCGTTGGCCACCGGCCGGGTCCAGCAGCTCGGACTCCATCCATGCACTGGAGCAGGTCATCAGCACCGAGATGAGCGTGGAGTTCTCCGTCACCCGGGACAGGTCCAGGGAGATCATTGGCAACGACGGGTCGAAGGTCACCGTGGAGGGTCCGTCGAAGAGGCCTTGGAGATCGCCGGCGACCAGGTGGCGCAGGGCGTGGCCGACGAGCCTGCCGTCCTCGGCCAACCGTCCGTCCGCGTTTTCGTTGGGGGTGAGGATGCGCTCGACGACCGTCGGCAGGATCGGCACGCTGTTCTCCCGTACCGTCTCGGTCAGCGCGATGTCGATCGCCGTGTGCTCCAACGGCGTCAACCCGCGGGCCAGGACGGTCTCGGCCAGCGCGCCGATGAGATCCCGGCGCCGCGAGGCGACCGTGATGGCCCATTGCGCATCCGAGAGCCCCGATGGGCGGTGGCCCTCATCGAGCGGGTTGAGTCTTGTGTTGAGGCCGTGGCCCAGGACGATGGCGCGTCCGCCGACCGCCTCCGCGACGGCAGTATGCTCACCCTTCGGGTCGCCGGGGACGTAGACCCTTCTGCCGAAGGGCAAGCTGCGCGTGTAGAAGGACTTCGCCAAGGAGGACTTGCCGGAGCCGACGATCCCGGCGAGGACGACGTTGGGGGCGGTGATGACCCCACGGGCGTAGAGGACCCAGGGGTCGTAGACGAAGCTTCCGCCGGAGTAGAGGTCTTGGCCGACGAATACCCCGTCGGCGCCGAGCCCGCCTTCGGCGACGAACGGATACGCCCCGGCGAGGGTCGCGGACGTGTCCTGATGCTGGACCAGCCGGAACCTGCCTGGGGTGCGCAGCGTCGCCGGCCCGGGTTCACCCGCGGCGGGTAGGTACCTGGTGGCTTTGCGTTCGGCGCGTTCGGCATCGGCTTTGGCCTTCGTCGCAGTCTGCTCGGCGCGGCGCTGTTCGGCTTGGAGACGGGCGGCCGCAGCGCGGCGCTGCTTGCGCAGCCGGCGTCTCTCCGTCGCGGGTGCGACCAGCACCGAGGTGTGCAGCTGTTCGGGCTCGCGCGCGTTCACAGCGACAGCCCCCGCCCGGCCGATTCCGACGATCGGGCAGGGCTGGCGAACCAGTCCTGCTCCGCCACGAGAGATGTCCGCAGCGACCGCTCCGGCGTGGATTTCCTCGTGGGACGGACGGTGTTCGTGTCGAGAGGACCGACGCCCGCGGTGGTCTCGCGGGCGGACACCACGTCGGCATCGTCCAATGCCAGCTCGGGTGGGACTGTGTGCTGGCGGAGCAGGCTGACATGCCCCATTGCCGGGTTGTAGGTCAACGCGTAGTCACCCTCGGTCACGACCCGGTCCAGTGCACCGGCCGGGGGCGCATCGTAGACGTAGCCGTTCTCCAGCGCGGCGTCGGTGGTCTCGTCCCCGAAATCCCATTGGGCGAGGTGGGTGATGGCGGAGTCGGGGCCGTCGCGGTCGATCAGGTCCAGCACCTGGTCGGCCTCCACGCCATGTAAGAACAGCACGGAGACCCACCGCCGTGCGGCGCCCTCAGTGAGCGGCTCGTGGGAGATGGCGGGTTCAGGGTGCCAGGCGATCCGTCCCGAATGGGAGAACGCGGCGTCGAGGCGGTCATGGACCTGATCGAGCAGGATGCCGGCCTGATGTAATTCGTCGGCGGCAGCCAAGGCGTTTTGTGAGCCGGCGACGTGATTGCCGTCGTCATCGTGAGCCCGGTCGCGATGGGTCAGGTGTGTGTTCGCGAGCTGGTCGAGTACCTGCCGCAGCGAGCGGACTCCGGCGGCCAGGTCACCGAACACCTGGTACGTGTCGGCCGGGTCGTCGAAGACCCGACTGGCGTGGGCGAGACCTCGCAGTGCTTCGGATGCTTCAGCGGCGTCCTTGAGCGGGTCGTCGTAGGTGGGCATGACAGTTCTCCTGTGACGAGAGCGGATCGGCCACCGAGGGCCGGGGTCGCCTGTCAGGTGCACGCACGCCGACACAGTGGTGGGTGCTCGTGCCGCGGGCTGGGTCAGATGCGGCGGCACAGCGGCAGCGCGGCGGCGGTGAATGCCGCGGCCTGCTGGCCAACCAGCAGCCGGGTCTCACACGAGGCTTGGATGGCGGACTGCTCGACCGCCGCCACGGCGGCGTCGAGTTCGTCGACGGTGGGTGCGGAGACACTGATGAGGCCGGTGTAGCGCAGCACGCCGTGGCCGGCGGTGAGGTCGGCTTCCTGCTGGAGGACGTCGTGGTATTCGGCGGTGTGGGCCGCGTCTTCGATCTGTCGGATCTTGGCGCGTTGGGCGGCGTCACTGATGTGTTCGACCTTCTTCTTGCGGATGTCCCGGGCCGCTTGGTCGGAGCGCATCGGGGTGCACAGCAGTGAAAATGAGCGCTGGATGCCGGTGGAGAGCAGCACCGGGGACAGGAACCCGGGGTAGACCATCGACCGTGGCCACTCGCTGATCCATAGCACCGCGTGGTGGGCGGAGTCGGTGCGCAGCGTGGTCCAGGATTCGTTGACGGCGACGGGGCCGGCGGTGGCGAGGTTCTGCCCGAGTTCGCCGTGGCGCGCTAGAGTCGCGGCGATCGCGGGGTCGTAGGCCGAACGCAGGATGACGGCGATCTGTCCGGGGGTCAGCCACCCGTGCGGCGTCAGGTCGGCCGAGCGCAGTGCGGCGGTGAGGGTGGACATCTCCTGGCGCAGCACGGCGGCGGCACCGCGGATGCCGCCACCGGCGGTCCTGATCTGCCGTGCGGCGGTCTTCATGTCCAGCGACAGGGACAGGGTGGTGGCGTGGCGTTCCCCGGCGGGGCCGGCTCGTTCGATGAGTTCGGCGTAGGTGGTGGCCGCCCAGGTGTCGTCGTCGGTGCCGTGGGTGGCCCACCATTCGGCTAGGCCGGTGCCGGAGTCGGGCAGGGTGTGCTCCAGTACCTGGAGGGTCGCGATCTGCCCGGAGCGGCACACGGTGGCCAGGACGCGGCCCCAGGAGGTGACGCGGCGTTCCTGCTCGCCGGGATCGAGGAGCACGAACGCGGGATGGGTCACCTCGCACACCACGGTGAGGGTCTGTTCGTGGGGGTCGTGGATCATCCCAGCGCTGGTGGCGGGGTCGGCGTACTCCCGCAGTCGGGCCATGTCCCCGGGCAGCGCCAGTGTGCCCGCGGGGCGTGGGGCAACGATGCGGCGTCGGTAGAGGAGTTGCCCGCCGGTGGTGCGCCAGAGCCACCAGCAGGTGACCGGCAGCCATTCCACGGCCGGGCGCCCGGCGACAGGTATCCAGGTCAGCGCGGCGGCGAGCACCCAGACCGGCGCGGTGTAGGCCAGCAGGATGCCCCCGCCGGCATAGAGCGCGACCACGACGGAGAGCACGCCGGTGGCGAGGGTGATGAGCTGGGAGAGCGAGAGGCCGAGGAGGATGCCGCGACGGGTCAGGCGGGAGAACTTGACCGGCACCAGCTCCGTCGATGACTCCTTCTGCTTCGAGGTCATGGTCGCCTCACTCCTTCCCCATGGGTTTCGGTGCCGGCGGTGGTGGCTGCTTTGGCGGGCGTGGCTCCGGTTGCGAGGGACCCGGCGAGGGTGCCTTGGGTGCCGGCGTGGACGGCGGCTTGGGCTTGGGAGTCGACGGTGGGGGAACTTGTCCTGGTGGCGGGGTGGTGCCGGCCTGTCCGGCAGCATCCGCAGCGGTCTCGCCCTGGCCGCCGAGGGCGGAACCGGCCTTGGGTCCGGCGGTGGCGGCGTCCTTGGCGACCTTCGCGGCGATCACTGCCGCTGCGGCCGGACCAGCCGCCGCAGCGCCTGCACCTGCCCCTGCTCCTGAACCGGCCGTGCCGCTGGCACCAGCGCCTGCGCCGGCGGACCCGCTACCTGCGGCGCCGGCTTTCCCTCCGCCTGCTCCGGCGGTGCTTCCCGTGGCCTGGGGTGTGAAGGTCTTCGCCTGCGGCGGTGTCTTCCCACCGTCGCCGCTCCCACCATCACTGCCGCTACTGCTGTTGCCGCCGTCAAGGACCTTCTGCGGTCCCTCACCGGCCGGTTTGGACGGTGTCGGGACGGGCCGGTTGAGGGCGTTCTTCGCGTCCTGCTCCGACCCGATGGCGTGGTACATGTCGAAGCCCACGAAGGACAGGAATTTGTAGGTCAGGTACGGGGCGAACGCGGCCATCGCCATGAGCACGATGCCAGCGATGGGATCGCTGATCGAGGACAGGTCGCCATCGATCGGCGCGGCCACCTGAGTGACGGCGACGAGGAACATCACGACCAGGACCAGCTTGGAGCAGATCAGCGCGATGACGAACATCGCCCACTTGCCGATCCATCCCCGCGTGGCATCCCAGGACGCTCCGGAGAACGCCAAGGGTGCCAGCACGATCGTCACCAGCAGTAACGCTTTCCGCACGAGCAGGGAGAGCCACACGATCGCGGCCGCGCTGATGGCCAGGCCGGCGAGGAAGATCGTGATGATCGCTCCCACTCCGGGGGCGGCGATGTTGATCCCGACCAGTCCTGCGGCCAGCAGGGTGATCTTGTCGCTCATGGACTCGGTGGTTTCTCCGGCGGCCTGGATGATGCCGATGCAGAGCTGATCGACGATCTCCAGCAGCACTGCCGTCAAGGTGATGACGACGAAGCTGCCGAGCACGGACTTCACCAACCCGAGCGCAGCCCTGCCCAGGGCGGTGGGGTCGCGGCGGATGAGTCCGGTGATGAGTTGGAGGCAGAAGAAGATCAGCATCACGAACACCGCGATGCCGAACAGGATGTTGTAGACGAGCACGTACTCCGGCCTGGTGACGTCGACCAAGGTGGTGGTGTCGAACACCGCCCAGACGGCTTCGAACAGCCAGCCGGCGGCAGCGCCCATGGCTTGGGCGAGCCAGTCGAACGGGGCCGCGACCAGCGAGGCGGCTGCTTCGCCGGCGGTGTCGCACACGGTCGAGATGATGGGGACGTCGCACACACCCACCGGGAATCACTCCTCAGATCGAGTTGAAGCGGTGGGGTCAGACCTGTTGGCCGACGTCCCAGAAGAAGTTGATCAGCGTCACCGACGCGCCGCAGATCACCGCGGCCCCGCAGGACACGAGGACGCCGACCTTCCCCCGGCCAGCCAGGTGCGGGTTCGATGAGTTCGCGCCGAAGCCCCACACGATCGCCGAGATGATCAGCGCGAGCACGGACAGGATCAGGCCGATGGTCATCACCGCGCCGACGATGGTGCGCAGCTGGGCGATGCCGGGGAGACCGGAATCGTTGGGGTCGATGTTGATGTCCATCGGCACCAGTGCGGGTGCGGCCAGGACGGCGGTGATGAGATCGAACACGGTGGTCTCCTGACGAATGGACCCGCCATGAGGGCGGGGAACGCGGATGGGTTCGTCGGTCAGGTGCACTGCCCGCCCCACAGTCCTCCGAACGCAGAGCTGCACGACGCGAGGGTTCGCGGACTCGCGCACGGTCAGAGTTGCTGGCCGAGGTCGATGAGCCAGTTCAGCCAGGCCACTCCACCGCCGGCCAGGACCGCGGCACCCAGCGCCGTCCAGGCGCCGATGCGCGCCTTCGTGGCGGCGGCGTGGTGGCCGTTGGAGGTGGCGAGTGCCCAGATGATGGCGGAGACGATCAGCATCAGCACCGCGATCACGAGGACGAAGGTGAGCAGCGCACCGATCACTTCGCGCAGCTCGCCGATCCCACCAAGGCCGTCAAAGTCCGGGAACACATCCACGCCGCTCAGCTCCCGACTGTGACGTGGAGGTGGTCGTAGTGGCCGCCGGTGACATCGCCCGGGTCGTGCATGCCGCCGCCGGTGTAGTCGCGCCAGCCTTCGCCGTCGCGGGCAAGGGACCAGATCTTGCCCTGCCAGATGAGGTACTCGACCCCGAGGGTTTCGGCGTGGGTCTTCATCCAGTTGGTGATGTCCCAGCCGGCTTCGAGCTGTGCCGGGGTCGGGTGGTGGCCGATGGCGTTGCCGAAGGTGATGTCGCAGGCCCTTCCCAGGGGATGTTCGGAGGTGCTGCCGGGCCGGGGTGAGTAGCAGGCCCAGGATGTTTCGGGGAATGCTGCGGTGCCCTGCTGGTAGAGGTCGAGCAGCCGGGCGGTGATCTGCCCATCCGTCGTGGGGTCATCGACCGTCCGGTTCGGGTCTCCGTCGACCGGGTCCGGGTCCGCACCCGGTGTGCTGGTGTCTGGGGCGCAGCCGGCGGGTGCGCCGGTTTCGGGTTCGGGCAGGTCGGCGGCGTCGTGCGCGTTGAGCCAGGCGGCGGGGTCGGTGTACTTGCCGTCGGTGCCGCCGGTACGGACCTCTAAGTGCAGATGCGGGCCGGTGCTGTTGCCCGAGGAGCCCACATCGCCGATGTGCTGCCCTGCAGTCACCCGGTCGCCAGCGGCGACGTGGATGCCGGTCTCCCACATGTGCCGGTACGCCGTCGCCACCGTCTGCCCGTTGAGGGTGTGTTCGATGACGATCAGGCCGCCATTGCCACCGGAGAACTCGGCGACGGTGACGGTGCCATCGGCCGCCGCGAGGATCGCAGCGCCGTCCGGGGCGGCAAAGTCGGTGCCGGTATGGGTCGAGTTCTCCCCGGTGATCGGATGGACCCGCGGCCCGAACTCGGAGGTGAGCACCCACGTGCCCTCCGGTAGTGGGAACACCACTCGCGATGACTCCGCGACCGCCTGCACTGCTGGAACCATGTCGCCGGTCGCCGCGCCCGTGGTGATGGCGGTGCCAGTGGTGGCACCGGTGAGCGTGCTGAGGATGGTCTCGGCGACCGGCTCGTAGTTGCGGTACCGGTCGGGGTAGGCGGAGACTTCGACGGCTTGGGCGGCTTCGCCCTTGTCCATCTGTTCCCAGCCGGGAATGTCCAACAGGCCACGGGGTGAGGGGTGGTTGGGGCCGGTGGGTCCGCCGAAGAACGCCTGCGCCTGGTAGCCGGGGTCCATCAGCTCGGCGACGGTGCCCCAGCCGGATTGCGGGCGCATCTGGAACAAGCCGAGGGAGTCGTTGTCGGAGCCGTCGCCGTCGTTGGGATAGTCCGCCGATTCCGGGTAGGCACTGGTGTTGGACAGCATCCGCAGGGTGGACTCGGTCAGCGAGGCCATCAGCGCAATCTGGAGTCCATCGCGGGTGACCCCGTCGATGCTCGTGCCGGTTTCGATGATTGTCGCCGCATGCGTGAGCTGCTCCCGGTTCAGCGTGAACGTTTCGTCGTTGGCGGTGGTGACCTCCAGTTCGTCGGGGACGTCACCGACTGTGACCCCTGTGCCGGTTACGGAGCAGGAGGCCGAGGCGGCTGGGTTCATCACTACCCCGATCCCGACCAAGACGAGCGATGGCGCCAGGAACACCAGCGCGAGAGCGGCGACGGCGAGCTTCTTCACCACGAGACAGTCACCCCCGGACCTATCGGAGGGGGTTGTCGAGCTGGGAGAGCCGCAGCAGGTGGCAGGTGTCATAGGTGGACGCGCAGACGAGGAACACGGTGAACGCCACCGGATGCTCGGAGGTGACGGTCTCGTCGTTCCAGGTGCCGGTGCGGTGGCGGGTGCCCTCGATCGTGTAGGCGATGGTGCCCTCGGCGAGCTGGCCCGGTTGTGCCTGTTCGAGGGCCGCATCCCAGGCGTCTGGGACGTACACCCGGTCGATGCTCAGGTGCTGGGCGGTGGCGTAGTGGCGCAGCTCGATCCAGGCGTCCCGGTTGGGCAGGTAGGTGGCGATGTCGGCGGCGAGTCCGGCCTGCTCAGCACCCGAGGGGTCGCCGACGGCGAGGACGACCGAGGTGTAGTCCAGGGGCATGAACCCGCTGGCCGTGTCCCAGGCGAACAGCGCCGTCGCGACGTTGCGGGCGAAGGTCTCCGGATCAGCCGAGGCCGACACGCTCGGCAGACGCGGTGTCGCGGTCGATGCTGGATCGCTGGGTGCGGTCACAGCTGGTCCAGGCCCGGAGTCGCGATTGGCGTCCTCGTTGGCGGTGGGTGGTCCGGCGAAGAGGCCGTACACGCCGACACCGGCCAACACCAGGACCGCCACGAGCGCGGCGAGCACGGCGATTATCCGGTGGCGGGACCGAGCGTCGGAGAGGTCGGGAGTCTTCATGCCCGGTAGGTGCACCACGAGCACCCGCAATCAACCGAATGCTCAGAGGGCGCGCAGGTGCCCCCGTGCGGGCGGGGTCTCGTGGCCTGCCCGGCGGTCGCGGGCGGTACGCAGTTCCTCGGCGAACCTACTGGTGCCCTCGACGGCGGTCAGGAAGGACTCGATCTGCTCATCGGTGAGTTCGGCAGCGAGCTGCTCGGCGTCGTAGTGGGTCCACCAGTTGGCCAGTTCGGTCCAGGTCAGCACGAACGCCCGCACCGGATACGGCACTGGCGCAGCAACATCGTCGGATGGCGGGGCGGGACGGGGGGTGCGCTTCTTCGCTGTCGCGCTCTTGGCGCGGGCGAGCGCGTCGGCGGCAAGCTGGTGCAGATCCGCCTCGCGGTGGTTCTTGGCCGTCTCGGCGAGATCGTCGATGTGCCGGTAGATCGGATCGACGGCGGCACCGGCGTCGATCCGCTCCAGCTCGCCGGCCACGTATTGGCGTAGCTCGGCCGGCTGGGCGGTGTCGTCGGCAAGTTGCTGGAGGTAGCTGATCTTGTCCAGCGTGGTGTGGGACGCACCGCCTGGGATCATCGCCGCCGCCTGCTCCCGGGCCTTCCCGCCAGGTGACGGTGGTGCACAATTTGCACCACCGTCACTTCCCGGCTGATTCGCCGCACTGAACCGGGCCGCGGCCTGCCGGCGGGCGGCGTCCTCGGCCATCAGCGCTTTCAGCTCCCGGTAGAGGGCGGCGGCCTCGGTCTGGGTCAGGGGTTTGTGCAGGACGTTGTCGTCCTGCTCGGCCAAGAGGTGTCCGAGCCGGTCGGAGATTCCCGAGCGGACCCACACGTTGACGCTCTTCCATCCGAGCTGTTTGATTGCCGAGAGCCTTCTGGCCCCGCAGACGAGCACGCCGTCGGGGGTGAGGGTGATGGGCTGGAGGAGGCCGTCGCGGTCGATGGAGGCGGCGAGTGCGTCGATGTCGCCCAGCTCGGTGCGGTGCCGGCGCCCGACGCGGATCGAGGCGACGCTGCGCTCCAGCTCGATGAACCCTGCCGGGGCACTCACCGTGACCCACCCCCGGCGGAGGCATCACTGTCAACGTCACGGTCATCGCGGCCGTGGTGGTGGGTGGGTGCGGCGAGAGAGAGCGCGAGGACGAGGTCGTCGTCACGCAGCAGCACCGACAGGGTCTCGCCGATCAGCAGCCGCAACAGCACACCGCGTCCGGTACCGGTGGCGGCGTAGGCGGGATGGGGGTTGCCCAGCAGCGCCTTCAACAGTGCCGTCCACGAGTGGCCGGGGATGTCGAGTAGGGCTCGGGCGTGCTTGTCCCGCCGCAGCGCCTCGTAGGCGGCCTGCCGGGTGCCGACCCGGGTCAGCGCCGCGCATACGTGATCCACCGAGGCCCGGGCCGTGTCGGCAGGCCAGTCCAGGAGCGTGAACAGGGCGATCGCATCCTCGACCGCCGAACTGGCAGACGTGTACGCGCGGGCCAACACCACGGGCTCCCCGGCCGCGGATTCGTCCGGCGTGTGGTCGGTGACCTGGAACGCCGGGTGGTAGTCGGCCAGCGGCGTCTCGCGGTCGGAGAAGCGTTCGGGGTCGTGGAACGCCGAGACGTGCGGGCGGCGGGCCTGGTGGACTGAGCACAGCCGCCCTTGGGCGCGTTCCTCGGCGATGCAGGTGATCCGCACCGCGTGCGTGATCACCGCCCACGGGTCGTGGGCCTCGCGGGTCGCCCGGGTGCGCATCACATCGAATGCCGCCGAGGCGGCCTCCCACGGGTCCAGCCCGTGCTTGCGCGCCAATGGCTTGTACTTCTCCGCGGTGAAGCCCATCAGCTCGGCGGCGGTGGGGTCGCGTGTCCAGGCGCCCGGTCCGGCGTGGTGGAGCCGGTGCAGCAGGGCGCGCAGGCCTTCACCGGTTGTGAAGTCCTTGCCAACGGCAGATGGTGTGTGATGAACGGGGTCGGTGTGTGGGGCCATGGTCGGGGCACCTCCTGACCAGCAGGTGCACGCGCCGTCCCCAGCCCCGCTGGGGGTCCTCGTTGGCGCATGCATCGCTGATCACCGGCCCCTGTCAGCTCATCCCGACCCCGGGCCGCGCCGGAGGGGCCTGACCCACGGGGCCGCGGCCGAATGCGGACAGCGGCGGCAACCGCCGCACCCGCTCACCCAGGTGGCGGGCACCAGTGGTGAGCGGGGTGCGGGTGCGGCGGGCCAGTTCGACCTCGAAATCGATGCCCCGCCCCGCCAGCGCTGACCCTTGGCGGGCCAGAAGGTCCGTGGGCCGCACCCACTCCACACCGCGCACCCGTCGCGCATCCGCTGCGGGCTTCGACGTCCCGGTGGCGCGTCGACGGGCGACCTCCGCCGCCCGTACCGCCTCCGGAGCCTCATGCTGCTCCACAGGCTCGGATGCCGTGCGTTCTGTCTCCGGCTCGGGTGCCCGCTCGTCGGTGTCGGGCCGTCGCCGGTCGTGGTCGTGTTCGCGGCTCATGGTGTCCTCGCCTCCTCGACATCGGTGTGTTTGGTGTTGTCGGGAAGGTGCGCACCGGTGAACCAGCGGCCCACCGTGGAGGGATGCACGTCCAACTCGCGGGCGATCTTCTTGTTCGACCACCCCTGCCCCCGCAGCTCCGCTGCACGGGCACGCCGACCAATCAGGACCGTTCCGGAGTCGACCGTCAGCTCAGGAGTGCCCACCGCAGGTGCCTGCATCGTGCCGGGTGCTGTGAGTGATTTGCTCTCATTCGGGGTCGGCGGCGCGGCAACCTCGGCACCGGCTGAGGCCGCCGCTGCTGGCTCCGGCGCCGGTATCCCGACGGTTCCGGACTTCTCGACGACCAGGGATTCGATCGTGGATGCGGGCTCCTCGGCTGACATCGCTTCGTTGGTGGACACCCGCTCCTCGGTGAAGGGTTGCGGGCGGGTGAGGATGACGGTCAGATGGGTGATCGCCAGCAGCACCACCGGCGGCACCGCAGCCACCGCGGCAGCCAGGACTCCGGGCACGTCGGCATCGGCGCCGACGACGGCGTGAAGCGCGTTGGCGGTCACCGACACGGCGGCGCCGCCGATCAACAGCGTCCACGGATACCACGCCGTCTCGTGCCCGGCCAGGGCCACGACGGCGACGGTGGCCACGACGATAATGCCGTCGACGATCAGTGGCCACGCCCACGCCTGCGAGCCGCCGACCCCCGAGCGCGCGGCAAGGTCGGCCAACGCGGTGAACGACAACCAGAACGCGCCAGCGGCGATGAACACCGTCCCGGCCACCGCGGTCACCACCGCCCAGCGCCGGCTCCTCTGCCCGGACGCGGGGAGGGCACTCATGACAGCCCCCGCACCGGAGCCGACGACGCTTCGGACGCGTCCCGACCGAACCAGGCGGCCGCCTCCGGTGCGCCATCCCGCACCGGCGACGACAACAAGCGCGACTCGGGTTGGGCGGTGCGGTAGGCCGAGCGGACGGTCACGTTGATCTCCCGCTCACCCAGCCCGGCTTGGGATGCCGCTGCCGAGAGGACGTCGAGCGCCTCCGGGGCCGGGACACCGTTCTCAGCGAGCCGGCAGGCAGCCCAGAACAGGCCGCGATTCCGTTCACCCTCGCCGCGGGCGGCGACCCATGCCGCCAATCGTGACACGTCCGCGGACCGCTCAACACCCTGGCCTGACGTGCGCGGGGGTGTGGGGCGGGGGTCGAGGAAGTCCCTCAGCCGGTCTGAGTCGAGGCCCGACACCGGCCCGGTGCTGATCCGCCGCACCCGGTAACCGGCCGCTTGCTCGCCTGTGGATACCGTCGAGGGCGGGACGATGATGTAGCCGCCGTCACCGCGAAAGTCGATCCCCGCGCGCGCGGCCTGCCAGGACCGCTGTCCCTGCTCCGTGGTGGCCGGGTAGTAGGCGTGCATCCCGCCTGACGGCGTTGTGTTGAGGAGCTGCCAGCCGGTGACGAGCCCGGCACGGTGAGCGCGCTCGAACGCCAGGTAGCCGTCGACAGGGCCGTGGACATCGACATCCACGACCACAATTCCCGAAGCGGCACCGGTGGGAACGGCGAGGTTCGCCTCCGGGTGTGTCCGCCACCATGCCTGCACCTGGCGGGGGTTGGTGGTGGCATCGTGGAAGCCACGCGGGGTGAGCGGGCGCTTGCCGCCGGGCAGGCACGGGAACACCGGCACCCCCGCAGCGGCCAGGTCCCGCGCCACGGCCCAGACCGGCCGCTGCTCGGTCATCCTCGCCAGGACGCTCACGGCGGCGTCGGGGGAGGCCATCACAACCCCTGCCGCTGGATCGCTGGCGTGGCCGATGCCATCTGCGCCTCGGGTTCCGGGAACGGCTCGACCCGCCGCGGCTCGCGTGCCGCGTGTCCGTGTTGCGGGGTGTCGCGGTCCAGGCCGGGCGGGGTGCCATTGGCGACCTGGACCGTGTCGAGCTGATCGAGGATTGCCAGGGCAGTCTTGCGGACCCGCTCACCGGTTGCCTTGACAATCTCGACGGGCTCTTTGCCATCGACCCGTGCCGCCCAGGTCGACACGTAGGGGATCGTGTACCCGGAGGTGTCCATACCATGGGCGGCCCCGATCATCAGCGCCGCCGACTCGGCCTCCACCTCCCCGATCCCACGATGCTGGCGCGCGTCCTCCTGATCGGGACCATGCAGCAGGACATGGCCCAGTTCGTGGGCGAGCGTCTTGACCTGCGCGGCCGGGTCCATGTTCTCCCGGACCGCGACCGTCTTCGCCGTGTAGTCCGTTACGCCGTTGGCGCCGTGGATCATCCCCTCGTGCGGCACCCGCAGCACGGTGAACCCGCGCTCCTCAACCAGCCCAGCCAGGCCATCCCACAACCCGACCGGTGCTTCGCCTTCCAGCAGCTTCGGCGCGGGCGGTTCCGGGATCGGGTCACCGGCAGTCTGGGAGGCGTCCCACACGTAGGCGGGCTTGGCGGTGATCATCTTCGAGCGCACGACCTCACCGGGGCGGGGCTTTTCGCCCTTGCCGAGCCGCCTCCACGACTCCGGATCAGACGGTGTGGCGGTGGCGAAGCGGCCGGTGACCGGGGCGAGGATCATGTACCCCGACTGGCCCTTCTCCACCTGTCGGCCGAGGCCCTGCCCCTGCCGGTAGCCCGCGACATACGACGGCATCGGGTCGGGTACCCGGCCCGCCTCGTAGGCGCCAGCGTGCTGTGCCCAGATCAACAGGGTGTTCGAGAACGATCGCGCCCTAAACCGTGCCGCAAACGCGAGCGCCCGCCGCCAATCCTCGCCGGAGACGAGCTGTTCGACCGCAGAGGTGAGCCGCTCGTGCAGCTCGTCGAGCTTCGCCTCCCGCTGTTCCCGGGTGCTCTCCCGTGTCGTGGCCATCGCCGATGTCTCCTCCCGCTACCCTGAGTACCGGGCCGGAAGTGGGCTCGGTGACCATCAGGTACGCCGGGAACACCAGCGGGTCGAGACGGCCAGCGACAGCAAGCCCAGTGCCGTGGCCGTCAGGAACAGCGGCGTGCCTGACGTACCCTCCGGGATAACAGTCAGCGCCCGGCCGCGGACGCTGCAGGTCTCATTGACGTCCCTATGGACGACACGGTTGTCCGTTTCCCGGCCAACCCGTGCCCGTCACGTGCATGGTCCGGTAGCGGCGCGGGGTCAGGCCGGTGCACTCGACGAACGCCTCGCTGGCCCGGCTGCGGCTACGCCACCCCACCTGGTGTGCCGCCTCGCTGACACTCACGTTGGTCTCACGCAGCAGGCGCGCCATCTCCGCCACCCGCAGCATCGTCAGATAGGCCAGCGGTGTCTTGCCGTACGTGCCGGCGAAGACCCGGACCAGCTGCTTCGGAGACAGATGCACCATGCCAGCCAGACTGGGTAGGGTCCAGGACTCGGCGATTGCTCCGTGCAGTGCCTCCCGGGCCTGCATCGCTTCGTTCCGCATCGGAGCAAACCGCCGATCCCGCGGCAGAGTGGGCCGAGTGCGGGCCCGTTGGGTCGGAGACAGCCGCACCTGGGATACGCGGACGAACGGGGCGACCACGTCGATAATCGCGAACCACAACGCCTGCATCCGGTAGAAGTGCGCTCCGAACCCGCCATCGATACTCAGCACCACGAGTTCATCCAGCCAGGGCATCAGCATCCCGGTCCGGTCCTCGCCCAGCCGCAGCGCCTGAGCCGGTTCCGTGTAGATCGTCTCCACCAGTCCCTGGGCATCGAGCCGGTCCTGGAGCAGACCGGCATGCTGCCAGAACACCTGGTCCACCAGGTAGTCGGTGTCCAGGTAGACCGTGGTGACGGTGATGTGGCCCTCCGGTTCGCTGCCACACAAGACATTCGCGCTCAGGACCACCACATCGCCCGCGCCGACGGGCTTCTGCCCGAACTCACTGAACAGGATCGCCGAACCCGATCGGACCACGATCACCTTCACGCAGTCATAGGCCACCGGGCCCACCGGGGAATGCACGGTCCGGGTCCGAGCAAGGATCGGAGAAAACCGGCGACGACTGGCACCCCCAGGGGGTGCGGCGTTGCTCTCGGCCGCGGGCGATCCCATCAGCCGCCCTCCCCTCCAGTGCGGCTGACATCATCACGTGCCAGGGACGAGGTTCGCGCCCTCGTCAGCGACGACGCAGATCGGGCCATGATGGACGCGTTGCGTAAGGGCATCCGCAGTACGCAACTCGCCCCCACGCCCGGCATGGCTGATCAGCCTTCGGGAACCACGACGACCTTGCCGCCGGCGTGCCCGGTCTCCACGGCTGCGATCGCCTGACCTGCGTCATTGAGGTCGTACTGGGTGTCCGCATGGGGGTCGACCAGCCCGTACTGGATCACCTCGGTGATCTTCCCCATGGCCTCAGTCGTACGTGCCAAGCCCCGGCCGCCCAGTTCGACCGCGGCGTCCGGATCGGCCGCGGAGATAATCCGCCCCGGATCGGCCACCAGATCGGCGACGGCACGCAGCGCGTCACCGCCGACGAGATCGACGATCAGGTCGACGCTGGAAGCGACTTCTCGCACGCGATCGGCCACGCCCGAACCGGATCCGATGAAGGCCGCACCGGTGGACTCGACCAGTTCCCGCTTGGCCACGTCGGCCACGCCGAGGACCGTGAACTCGTGTACCCGGCCGATCTGCGCGGCCATCAGCCCCACCCCGCCGCCGGCGCCCAACAAGAGCAGGGTCTGGCCTGGTTCCAGTTCGATTTGGTGGGTGGCGTCATAGGCGGTGGCTGCGGCCACCGGAATGGTGGCGGCGTCGATGAAGGAGATCTCCTCGGGCTTGGCCACAGTGGTGGAGGCGCTCAAGAGCGTGTGCTCGGCCAGTCCGCCCTGCCCGGGCGCCACCAGGCCGAGCACCTCATCGCCCACCGCGAAGCCTTCGGTCCCGCCGCCCACCGCGATGACCACGCCGGCGGCTTCACGGCCCATCGGCGCCGGCAACGACCAGGCACGACCCAGCCGGCCCTCGCGCATCTTCCAGTCGGCCGGGTTCACACCGGCGGCCCGGACCTCGATGGCCAGTTCCCCGGGTCCAGGCTCCGGAATAGGCCGGTCGATCAGCTGCTGGGTTTCGGGTCCGCCGTAGTCGGTGAAGACGTAGACCTTGGACATGAATGCGATCTCCTTCTGATCTGAGTGGTGTGTCTTAGCCTTGATCCACCGATGAGCATGCTGGGCTTGGGTCGCAATTAAAGACGGGATGCCCGTCTGACCGGG